>NZ_LT963352.1:4820000-5137500 GCF_900236475.1 Streptomyces chartreusis NRRL 3882 | reverse complement strand
CGCCGGCGGCCCGGACAACACCATCCTGGGCGCCGCGCTCTATGAGGGCGACCGGCTGATCAAGGCCGCGCAGGGCGCGCTGGAGTCGGCGACGATCCTGAAGAAGGGCGATGTCGTCGGGTACGCGGACGACGGTCTCGGCGGCCGTACGCCGGTCGTCGCCACCGAGGACGTCACGGCCGTCGGCTGGGCGGGCCTGTCCGTCAAGCTGACGTTCGCCGCGGACGAGCTGCCGCACCAGGCGAAGGCCGGCACGAAGGTGGGCACGCTCACTGTCGGTGACGGCAGCACCAGCGCGGTCAAGGTCCCGGTCGCCCTCCAGAAGGACCTCGTGGAGCCGGGCTTCGCGGACAAGCTCACCCGCCTCGGCTGAGCCGGGGCGCGAGCCCGCACCACCGCGCCCCGCCGGTGACGGCCCGTAATCCGGGCGCCGCCCGGCGGGGTGCGTGCTAGCGTCCCGAATCGGGACAGGTCGCCGTCGCGGCGGCGCGGCGGCGGAAGCCGAGAACAGAAGACGGGACACGGGGAGTGCCTTCGAGTGGCCACTGCGGAGCCGACACGCGCAGACGACGCCGATCCGGGCTCGGTATCAGGCACGCGAATACGCCTGCCCGAAACGCCGGAAGTCGGGGCGCCTGAAGACGACGGGGCGCGGTTCGAGTGGCCGGCCCCCGTACTGACGCTGCGTGAGCGCATGCTGCGCCATCCGGTCCTGTCCATCACAGGTCTCGCCGGAGCGCTCCACGTCCTCTGGTTCTTCACGTTCGCGAACAGCGGCGGCGATCTGGCCGCGCAGGACGCCTGGGCCGAGTTCGTCGGCCGGCACCCGGACTCGGCGTACAACCTCGCCTGGTACGGCGGGATGCACCCGGTGTCGTACAGCGTGGTGTCGCCGTATCTGATGTCGGTGCTCGGCGTGCGGACGACGATGATGATCGCGGGGACGGTCTCGGCGGGGCTGCTGACCCTGCTCCTCCTGCGCAGCCGGTCCGTCCGCAACCCCCTGTGGGCGTCGCTGGCCGGTGTGTTCGGGCTGTTCTGCAACGCGGTGTCCGGGCGGGTGACGTTCGGCCTGGGCATGATGTTCGCGCTCGGTGCGGTCGCGGTCGTGTTCTGCTGGCCGTACCGGTGGCGTTACAAGCGCTGGGCGAAGGCCCTGTGCGCGGCGCCGCTGGCCGCGCTGGCCACCATGGCGTCACCGGTCGCGGGTCTGTTCGTGGGCCTGGTCGCGGCGGCGCTGTTCCTCCAGAAGCGGCGGCCGGGCGCGTGGGCGCTGGGGCTGGCGCCGAGTGCGGTGGTGGCGGTGTCGGCGTGGCTGTTCCCGTTCTCGGGGACGCAGCCGATGACGATCGGCTCGGTGCTGCTGCCGCTCGCGTACTCGGTGCTCGTCTTCGCCCTCGTGCCGAAGGACTGGACGACGGTCCGGCTGACGGCCGCGGTGTACGGGCTGGGTGTCGTGCTGGTGTGGCTGGTCAGCTCCCAGATCGGTTCGAACATCACGCGGCTGGCGATGCTGTTCGCCGGGGTCGCGCTGGTCGCCGCGCTGCCGTTCACGGTGCCGCACAGCCGCAGGTGGTACGCGGCCGTCGTCGCGCTCGTCGGCTTCGGCGGATGGATCGGCTTCAAGACGGTGGACGACATCGTGCACACGGCCCCGGCGGCGTCCTGGTCGCGCGAGCTGGCGCCGCTGGTGAACGAGTTGCAGGAGGTCGGCGCCGAGAAGGGCCGTGTGGAGGTCGTCCCCGCCCGCTCCCACCGCGAGGCCTCCGCCCTCGCCCCCTACGTCAACCTGGCCCGCGGCTGGAACCGGCAGGCCGACATGGAGCGCAACCCCCTCTTCTACGACGACACGCTCAACTCGGCGAACTACCACGAGTGGCTGAAGCGCTGGGCGGTGCACTACGTGGTGCTGCCGAAGGACGAGCCGGACGGCGACGGGGGTCAGCGGGAGCGGGCGCTGGTGCGGCGCGGGCTGCCGTACCTGACCCAGGTCTGGGGCGACGCCAACTGGCAGCTGTTCAAGGTGACCGACCCCACCCCGCTGGCCGAGCCGAACGCGGTGGTCGACCGGGCCGAGCAGGGCGAGATGATCCTCCAGGTGCGGAAGGCGGGCCGGATCCTCGTCCGTATCCCGTACTCGCCCTGGCTGAGCATCGTCGACGCGGAGGGCAAGAGCCTGAAGCCACCGCAGGAGACGGAGGCCTCCAAGAAGCGTCCCGAGGGCGAGCCGAAGACGTACGTCAACGTCAACGGCTGCCTGGCGGAGACGGAGGAGGACGAGAACGGCGACCGGTGGACGGTGCTGGTCGCGCCGAAGCCGGGCACCTACCACCTGGCGGCGCCCTACCAGCTGCCCCGGGGTACGCCGTGCCCGGAGGAGCTGCGCTGACCCCGGGCTCTCAGCGGAGCCGGTCGACGTACCGGTCCGTTCCCGGCACCGTCGGGACGAAGGGCGCGACCAGCTCCACCCGCCCGAGCCCGGATTCGCCGACGGCCGTGTCCAGGCCGGTGAAGAAGGCCTCCCAGCACTCGCGCGGGTCGGTCTGGAGGAACCACAGCAGCGTCAGCCGGGTGTCGACGCCCTCGACCTGCTTGACGTAGGTCATCCGGTCGCCGGGGAGCGGGGTCGGGCGGAAGACGGTCACGAGCGCCGCCGGGGAGCCCGCGAGCCGCTTGGGCAGGTGGCGGGAGCGCAGCCACTCCAGCAGCCTCGGGCGGTGCTCGGGCGTGCCGGCCTCGACGACCTGGAGGACCAGGCCGGCGTAGGGGTGGTCGAGGGCGTGGACGTCGCGCGGGCCCGCCGCCCCGTCCCGGTAGACCGTCGCCTCGTGGTCCTGGAACGCCGTGAGGACGTGGGTGCGGTCGTGGTAGACGCGGCCGTCGCGGTTGAGGCGCTTGTTGACGGCGACCGTCCAGCGCATGTGGTCGTCGTAGCGGCCGTCGGTGATCCAGTACGTGGAGAGGTAGCAGCCCGTGGTGACGGGCCGGGCGACCGCCGACTTCTCGGGGTAGCGCAGGAGTTGCAGGTCCCGGGTGGCCACCCAGCGGCGGCCGGCGTACATCCAGGGCATGGCCATCGCGCCGGCGTAGTAGTGGTCGTCCTCGTACCAGCGGTTGTAGGCGTACTCGTGGCCCGGGTGCGGTTCGACCAGGGTGATCAGGGCGTGGCCGGGGTGGGTGCCGTAGGGGCCGACGGCGGCCAGTTCGGCGTACAGCTCGCTGCGGGTGTCGTCGCTCATGCCCTTCCCCTCTCGTGGCGGCTCGCTCATACTCTGACGCTCCGTCAGATGATGCGCCAGGGTTCCGGGAGGCTTCGATGTCACTGCTCGCGGGGAAGACGGTCGTCGTGTCGGGGGTCGGGGCCGGGCTCGGGCGGCAGGTCGCGGCGGCCGTCGTACGGGACGGTGGCCGGGCCGTGCTCGGGGCCCGTACGGAGGCGAACCTGGCGAAGACGGCGGCCGAGCTCGATCCGGACGGGTCGCGGACGGCGTACCGGGCGACCGACATCGCCGACGAGGCCCAGTGCGAGGCGCTGGCGGGGCTGGCGCGGGAGCGGTTCGGGCGGATCGACGCGGTGGTGCATGTGGCCGCGCTGGACAGCCACTTCGGCGGTCTGCAGGACGCGGACTTCGAGACCTGGCGCGCGGTGCTGGACGTGAACCTGCTGGGCACGCTGCGGATGACCCGTGCGTGCCTGCCGTCGCTCAAACAGGGCGGCGGGTCCGTCGTGTTCATCGGGACGCAGTCGGCCGTCGCGGCTCCGTCACAGGTGCGGCAGGCGGCGTACGCGGCGTCGAAGGGGGCGCTGACGAGCGTGATGTACTCGCTGGCGCGCGAACTCGGGCCGTACCGGATCCGGGTCAACACCGTGCTGCCGGGCTGGATGTGGGGCCCGCCGGTGCGGGCGTTCGTACGGCTCACGGCGCAGACCGAGGGCGCGTCCGAGGCGGCCGTTCTGGAGCGGCTGACGGGGCGGATGGCGCTGCCCGAGCTGGCCACGGACACGGATGTGGCCGACGCGGCGGTGTTCCTGGCGTCGGACCGGGCCCGTTCCATCACCGGACAGTCGTTGCTGGTCAACGCGGGAGAGCTGATGCGTTGAGTTCAGATAGCTGAACCAAGGCCAGCACGTCGAACATCTTTACCTCCCTTTGACCCTACGCTCACTTGTCGTGTTCACGCGACAGCGCCCACGATGAGCGCCGGGCTGATCCCTGGGAGGGCGCACATGAACGGTCTCGACTGGGCCGTGCTCATCGGCTACTTCGCCGTGATGGTCGCGATCGGCGTCTGGTCGCACAAACGCGTGGACAACGTCAGCGACTTCTTCACCGCGGGCGGCAAGATGCCGTGGTGGCTCTCCGGCATCTCCCACCACATGTCGGGCTACAGCGCGGTGATGTTCACCGGGTACGCGGGCATCGCCTACACCTACGGCGTCACGTCCTTCGTCACCTGGTCCTTCCCGATCGCCCTCGGCATCGCCATCGGGTCGAAACTGTTCGCGCCGCGCATCAACCGGCTCCGCTCGCGACTCCATGTGGCCTCCCCGCTGGAGTACCTGAAGAACCGTTACGACCTGAAGACCCAGCAGGCGCTGGCCTGGTCCGGCATGCTGCTGAAGATCGTGGACGTGGGCGCGAAGTGGGCGGCGATCGCGACGCTGCTGTCCGTCTTCACGGGGATCTCCCTCAACCAGGGCATCCTCATCACCGGCGGCATCACCGCGGTCTACTGCACCATCGGCGGCCTGTGGGCGGACGCGCTGACCGAACTCGGCCAGTTCGTCATCCAGTTGCTGGCCGGCGTCGCGATGTTCGTGGCGGTGTTCGTACGCCTCGACGACCACGGCGGCTTCTTCGGCGTGTGGGACTCCCCCGAGCTCCAGGGCCACGAGAAACCGCTGGTCGGCCCGTACGGCACGGTCTTCCTGCTCGCGTTCCTCTTCATCAAGCTCTTCGAGTACAACGGCGGCATGCTCAACCAGGCCCAGCGCTACATGGCCACGCCGAACGCCAAGGAGGCCGAGCGGTCGGCCCGGCTGTCGGCGATCCTCTGGCTGGTCTGGCCGCTGGTGCTGTTCTTCCCCATGTGGATGTCCCCGCTGCTGGTCGAGTCGCAGAAGGCCGACGGCTCCGACTCCTACGCCCTGATGACCGAACAGCTCCTGCCGCACGGCCTGCTGGGTCTGGTCATCGTCGGCTTCTTCTCGCACACCATGGCCATGTGCTCCTCGGACGCCAACGCCATCGCGGCCGTGTTCACCCGGGACTGCGCGCCGGTGATCTGGGCACGGGCACGGGCCTGGAACCAGAGCCAGGGCCTGCGCGTGGCCCGTGTCGCGACGGTCGTCTTCCTCGGTCTGTCCATGGCGGCGGCGACGCAGGTCAACTCCCCGGCGTTCAAGGACATCATCACGGTCGTCATCAAGTGGGTGGCCGGTCTGATGGGTCCGATGGCGATCCCGATGATGCTGGGCCTGCTGCGGGCGTTCCGCCGCTCCGGCCCGACGGCCGCCCTCGTCAGCTGGTCGATGGGCCTGCTCGCCTTCTGGCTCGTGAACTACCCGATCAACTGGAACGTCGAGGGCGGCGTGCCGCTCCAGTACCAGGTGTCGATCCCGCTGGCGGTGTCGCTGGTCCTCTACGTCCTCGTCGGCTACATCAAGCCGGAGGACACCCCGGAGCGGCTGGCGCTCATCGAGAAGATCAACACAGACGGGGACGGGGCGGCGTCGGCCGCGATCCCGGCGCCGGCCGGGGCGGCGGACGGCGTGGTGGGGGCGGCGCGCAAGGAGTAGCGGCCGACTCGGCTGCGGGCAGCCCGTGCCGCTCGGGGCGGCACGGGCGGGCGCAGCGGCACCCCGCTACGCCGGGCTGCGCAACACCCCGGCTCAGCACACCCCCCGAGTCTCAAACACTCCGGCCGCTTACGAACGCCGGGAGGGGCGGTCGTCCTACGCGGGCGGGCGCCCTGCGGTTCACGCCCGGGGGTAGCGCGCCAGCCATCCCGGGGACGCGCCCGCCGGGCTGTGCAGGGCCGGGCCCTGGGTCATCTCCATGGCGAAGTCGTCGGCCAGTTCCAGGATCGTGGGACGGCCCTCCAGCTCGGCCAGCCAGGCCGGGGGGAGGGCCGTCTCGCCGTGCAGGGCACCGAGCAGCGCGCCCGTCAGCGCGCCGGTGGCGGCGGAGGGACCGTCGTGGTTGACGGCGAGGGTCAGTCCGTGCCGGACGTCGGCGGCGACGAGGGCGCAGTACACGGCGGCGCCGACGAGGCTCTCCGCCGTACCGGCCCCGCACAGCTGTGCCACGCGCTCGGGCCCGGGCAGCCCCTGCCGCACGGCACCCAGCGCGTGCTGGAGCGCGTCCGACACGGGCTGGTGCCCGGGCCGGGCGGCCAGCAGCGCGAAGCCCCGCTGCACGGCACCGTCGAGACTCTCCCCGAGCGCGAGGGCGTGCACGATCACCGCGTACGCGCCGGCCGCGAGATACGCCGTGGGATGACCGTGGGTCTGCGCCGCGCACTCCACCGCGAGCTGGACGACGAGCTGCGGCTCCCAGCCCACGAGCAGCCCGAACGGAGCGGACCGGGCGGCGGCCTCGGGCCCGAGCTCACCGGGGTTCTTGGGCGCCTCGGGGGTCCCCATGGTCTCGTCGGCGAGCCCGAGGAGCAGCGCGCGGCTCGGATCCCTGCGCGCGTACAGCCACTCCTCCCGCGCGAGCCACCCGTCGTCCTTGCGCCGCTCGTCGGGCCCCCAGTCCCGCTGGGTGGCGGCCCAGCGCAGGTAGGCCCGGTGCAGGTCGGTCGGCGGGTGCCAGGCGCCGGTGTCCCGCCGCACCTGGGCCCGGATCAGCCCGTCCACGGAGAACAGGGTGAGCTGGGTGAGGTGGGTGACGGCACCGCGTCTGCCGAAGGCGGGAGCCAGATCGACCAGCCCCTCCGCCCCGTACGCCTCCCTGATCCCGTCGATGCCCAGCCCGTCCACGGGCGCGCCCAGCGCGTCCCCGACGGCCAGCCCGAGCAGGGTGCCCCGCACCCTGCTGCGAAAGTCCTGCTGCTCCGTACGCCCCCAGACGGCACCGGCAGTCGCACCCACCTTGACCTCCCAGGGACCGTCCATACGTACGACAGCTCAGCACTGTAATCGAACGGGCGGGGTGGGCCTCCAGTAGTGCGTTCACTTTCTATCCATTGCAACGATCACGCCTCAGTCGTTGCTTTGATTCTTGAGCCATTGCAACGATTACTTGCCATTGACCTGCAGGAATAGGAAACAAATGCCGTGATAATGTTGCCTCATCCTCGAACGCAACGTAGCTTTTCCATCGTTCGAAACAACGAGTCCGAGGAGAGCACGATGCAGAAGTTCGACACCCCCGCCCCGATCACCGCCGTCCTCGACATCCCGGCCGGACGCGTCCAGTTCATCGCCGCGGACCGCGCCGACACCACCGTCGAGGTTCTGCCCGCCGACCCCTCCAAGGGCCGCGACACCAAGGCCGCCGAGCAGACCACCGTCGCCTACGCCGACGGCGTCCTGCGGATCAGGGCCTCGGCTGCCGGCAACCAGCTCATCGGCCCCTCCGGGGCCGTGGAGGTCACGGTCCGGCTGCCCGTCGGCTCCCACGTGGAAGCCAAGGCCGACAGCACCGAGCTGCGCGGCGTCGGGCGGCTCGGCGACGTCGCCTTCGAGGGCGCGTACCGCCGGATCAGGATCGACGAGGCCGCGAGCGTCCGCCTCACCGCGGTCGACGGCGACGTCGAGGTCGGCAGGCTGGGCGGCCCGGCGGAGATCAGCACCGCGAGGGGTGACATCCGGATCGCCGAGGCCCTGGGCGGCACGGTCGTGCTCCGCACCCGGTCCGGTGACATCTCGGTCGTCGCCGCCGCCGGTGTCTCGGCCGCCCTGGACGCCGGCACCGACCACGGCCGCGTCAGCAACTCCCTCAAGAACGACGGCACCACCGCACTGGACATCCGCGCCACCACCTCGCACGGCGACATCACCGCCCGCAGCCTCTGAACGAGCAGCGCCAGAACTGTCCGGCCGAGCCCACCACCAGGGGGAACACATGACGAAGAACCGCACGTCCGCGACCGGTTCGACCTGGACCGGCATGGTGCCGGTCGACGACACGGCCCTGGCCGTCACCGACACCGGCGGCCCCGGGATCCCGGTGGTCTACCTCAACGGCCAGTTCGCCACCCAGGGGTACTGGCGGCGGGTCGTCGCCGAACTCGGGACGGGGTGGCGGCACCTCACCTACGACGAGCGGGCCCGCGGCAGGTCGAAGCGTTCGGCGGACTACTCCTTCGAGGCCGCCGTCCGGGATGTCGACGCCGTTCTCGCGGCCCGGGGCGTGGACCGGGCGCTGGTGGTCGGCTGGTCCTACGGGGCGGTCGTCGCGGCGCACTGGGCCGACCGGAACCCGGAACGCGCCGTGGGGGCGGTGCTGGTCGACGGCGCGTTCCCGTACGACTGGCTGGACGAGGCCATGGAGCAGCGCATCCGGAAGCTGTTCCGGCGGCTGGGCTGGTTCATGCCGCTGCTGCGCCCGACGGGCCTGACCCCGCGGATGACGGCCGCACAGCAGGCCGACAGCAACATCGAGCTCGGCAGGCTGTCCCGGGAGGGCGAACTGGGTCCCGTGCTGGAAGGGATCACCGTCCCGGTGCGGTACGTGGTCGCTTCGGGAACCTCTTTCGGCAGCCGCGGTGACGAACAGGAACGGATCCGCGCCGGCCTCGACGCGGTGACCGCGCAGAACCCGAACATCCGGATCGCCGCGAAGGTCACCAGCAACCACGGCGCGATCCTCAAGAAGGACTTCCGGGCCGTCGCCGATGCCGCACGCGAGGTCGCGGCCCTCGACGGCGGGGGACGCTGAAGCCGTCGTCCGTCTCAGGTGCTGGCGCAGAGTGCCGTGTCGAGCGCTGTGCCACTCGGTGCCGTCCACGCGCACGGCGGTGCCGAAACGGGGTCGGCATCAGTCCTGGACCGGGGCCGTTTCCATGACCACGTCGCCTTCACCGGCCTCGTCGCGCTCCTTCTTCAGGGCGAGTTCCTCGGCCAGCCTTTCCGAGTACAGCCTCATTTCTGCTTCTTTGCGCTCGTCGAACACGGAACCTCCTTTGAATACAGGGGAGTTGAGGGCGAAAAATGACTGAAAAGGTGACTCGAAGATTACCCCGCCATCAGGTATGACGTCACGGTCGAGTTACGTCCGCACACAGGTAATTCGCACGCTGTTCACTCGGCGAGAAGCCCGTTCAGCCGATGCTCAAGATGGAAGAATGATCGGCATGGCCACCTCCCCCACCTCACGCCGCGGCGCGCTGCCTGTCGCCGCCGCCCTGCTGACCGCCTCCGTCGCCCTCTACATGGCGCTGGTCGCGTTCGGGAACATCACCGACTTCGGGACCAACCAGCAGTTCGTCCGTCATGTTCTCGCCATGGACACCACGTTCAAGGACGAGGACCTGATGTGGCGGGCCATCACCAGTACGGCACTTCAGGACACCGCCTACGTCCTGATCATCGTCTGGGAGACCGTCGCCGCGCTCGTCCTCATATACGGGACCTGGCTGTGGGCCAGACGGGATCAGCAGCAGGCCCGGCGGATGTCCACCTACGGGCTGCTGATGGTGCTGCTGCTGTTCGGCGCCGGGTTCATCGCGATCGGCGGTGAGTGGTTCTCCATGTGGCAGTCGAAGAGCTGGAACGGGCTGGACGCGGCGACCCGGGTGTTCCTGTTCAGCGGGCTCGTGCTGATCGTCAACCACCTGCCGTCCCCGCGGACGGAGACCACGACCACCTGATCCCGGCCGCTACTTGACCACGGTCACCGTCGTACCGACCGTGCCGAACGCCCACAGCGCCGTGCCGTCCGCCTTCCGCATCCTGACTCCGCCCGTCTTGGCGCCCGGGTCGGCGGGAGGCGGCGAGGCGCCGTCGACCGCGTTGGAGAAGGCGACGGAGACGCCGGACTTCGCGGCGAAGTACATGATGTGCTCGATCTGGACGCCGTCCGAGCCGGTCGTGGCCGCGTTGCGGGACGACACCGAGTAGGTGCCGGGGTCGGGGCTGACCGTGCCCGGCCAGACGGTGAACGTGCGGCGGGTCGCCTCGCTCGCGTCGACCAGCCACACCCGCTTCTCGCCGAGGGAGTAGACGATGCGCCGGCCGGTGCCGGAGCCGTCGGGCACCCGGGCCGGGACGGACGCGGTGGGGGTGGGCCGCACGCCCGCCGACGCCGAGGTGCTCGGCTTGGCCGAGGTGGCGGTGGGGTGCGGGCCCCGGTCCGCCTGCACGGCCAGGACCGTCACCGCGGCTATCGCTCCCACGGTCAGCCCGGTCACCCAGGCCCACGAAGGAAGTCGGGCAGGCACGGGCACGCATCTCCTCAGTCACGGGACCCCGCACAACCGGGGTTCCGATCATCGTACTGCGAGCCCGCTTCCCCCCGGACGGCTCAGGGGCCGTCGGCGGTTTTCCGGACCGGTACGGGGCCGGTGCCGACTCCGTGGGCGGTGTAGCGAGGGGTGCGGGCGGGGGCCGGATACGCGAGGTGCACGAGCCGGGTCTGCTCCTGCCGCATGTGCGTGAGCGACTCGAGGATGTAGCCCACGAGCAGGACGAGCGCGGCGATGGTCATGATCGCGGCGGCCAGGATCGCCGTGGGGACGCGGGGCACCGTGCCGGTGCGGACGAAGTCGGCGATCACGGGGATGCCGAGGATGACCGAGACCAGGGCCAGGACACCGGCGATCACCGTGTGGACGAGGGAGGGGCGCTCCCGGCGCGCCAGGTCGAGGATGACCCGCAGGATGCGCCAGCCGTCCCGGTAGGTGCGCAGCTTGCTCTCGCCGCCGGCGGGCCGGACCCGGTAGTCCACGACGACCTCCGCCGTGGGGAGACGGAGGTGGAGGGCGTGGATCGTCATCTCGGTCTCGGTCTCGAACTCCCGGGCCAGCGCGGGGAAGGACTTCACGAAGCGGCGTGAGAAGACCCGGTAGCCGCTGAGCATGTCGGTCACGTCGTTGCCGAACAGGGACCGCACGGCCCCGGTGAGCAGCTTGTTGCCGACCGCGTGCCCCGTCCGGTAGGCCCCGTCGTCCGTCACCCGGCGGGCGCCGACGACCTGGTCGTACGGCCCTTCGAAGAGCACGTCCACCATGTCCCGGGCGCGCGAGGCGTCGTAGGTGTCGTCGCCGTCGATGATGAGCAGGGCGTCGGCGTCGACGTCGGCGAAGGCGCGGCGGATGACGTTGCCCTTGCCCTTGCGGGACTCCTGCCGGACGATCGCGCCCGCCGCACGGGCGACCTGCGCGGTGCGGTCGGTGGAGGCGTTGTCGTAGACGTAGACGAGGGCCTCGGGAAGGGCCGCGCGCAGGTCGCGGACCACCTTGCCGACGGCCGCCTCCTCGTTGTGGCACGGCACGACGCACGCGATCGTCGGTTCCACGACCACTCGCCACTCCTCATCTGAGCCGGTGTCGAGATTCCTATATGGGTAAATCATGCGATATGAGCGCGTCCGTGAGGCGGGGGCGCGCCGTGTGGCTACGCTCGCTCTGTGCCGGTTCTCGCCTCTGTGACACGTTCCGTCCGTGACGCCGTACGGGGTATCTGGCGTGAGGCCGCCAAGTTCTCGGTCGTCGGGGCCCTGGCCTTCGTCGTGGACAACGGCGGTTACAACCTGCTGGTCTTCGGCCTGCCCGGCGGAGCCGAGGACGGGCCGATGGGGAACTCCCCCGTCCAGGCGTCCGTCGTCGCGACGGGCGCCGCCGCGCTCTTCAGCTGGGCCGGAAACCGCTACTGGACCTACCGCGACCAGCACCGCGAGAAGGTGTCCCGCGAACTGGGCCTGTTCCTCGTCGCGAACGGCGTCGGTCTCGCCATCACCGCGGGCACGGTCTTCGCGTC
The DNA here is from genome assembly GCF_900236475.1 of Streptomyces chartreusis NRRL 3882. GTDB lineage: Bacteria > Actinomycetota > Actinomycetes > Streptomycetales > Streptomycetaceae > Streptomyces > Streptomyces chartreusis_D. Next base: position 5,125,574 of record NZ_LT963352.1, on the reverse strand, counting down.
CCGGCACCTGCTCGGGCTCGACTCGCCGCTCAGCGACAACACCGCCCGCATCCTCGGCTGGGTGCTCGCGACCCTGTTCCGCTTCTACGCCTACCGGCGCTACGTCTTCGTCGCACCCTGAGCCGTCGGTACCGACCCGCTAGCATCCGGCATATGGGACAAATGCCATGGCTGTCGCGTGCGCTGCGCTGGGTCTGGGGACTGGCCGCCGTCGCCGCGCTCTGCTGTCTGGGCACGATCCTCGTCTTCGCCCCCGGCTATCTGAGTCCCGACAGCCTCGACCAGCTCCGGCAGGCCGAGGGCAAGACGCCCCTGACCGACTGGCATCCGCCCGTGCTGAGCCTGGTGTGGCGGGCGCTCATCGCGGTGACCGGCTCGTTCGCGTCCATGGCCGTCCTCCAGTCCGTCGTCCTCTGGGGAGCGCTCTGGGTGCTGACCTGGTGCGTCTGGGAGCTGACGGAAAGCCGGGCCGGTTCGCTCGCCGTGCTGGGGCTCGGACTGACCCCCTTCGTACTGACGTTCGTCGGTGTGGTGTGGAAGGACGTCCACGCGGCGTTCGCGCTGCTCGCCGCGTGTGCGGTCGCCCTGACCGGGCTGCGGCTGCGGGACGGCCGCACCCGGCCCGCCGTGCGGTGGGGGCTGCTCTGGCTGGGCGTGCTGTTCCTCGCGTACGCCATGCTGGTGCGCAAGAACGCCTTCGTCGCCGCGATCCCCGTCTTCGTCATGCTGGTCCTCGCCCTGTGGCGCGCCCCCGGACGCCGTACGTGGGTGACGTGCACGGCGGCGCTCGTGGCGGCCCTCGTCGTGCCGGCCGCCGCCATCTCCCTGTTCGCGCGGCCCCTCCAGACGAAACAGGGCGCGCAGATCATGCTCGACGACCTGGTCCACGTACTGAAGGTGGAGGAGCTCCGCACGGCGGACGTGTCACCCGAGCTGCGCGACCGCCTCGTGGCCGCGGCGCGGGAGTGCCGGCGCGTCGGCGCCCTGTCGGACGCCTACTGGGCCTGTTACCAGCGCCCCGCGGACGGGCTGCGCGGGGACTCCGGCGAGATCACGTCCCTGTGGCTGCGCGAGATGAGCGGGCATGTGCCGCACTATCTCCAGTACCGGCTGCGGCTCTTCGCGGGTCTGCTGTTCGAGACCGACTACCCGTACAAGGCGGGGGTCAGCCGCAACGACCTGGGCATCGAGGTGGCGCACCCCCGGCTGGAGGACATGCTCGACACGTACGTCACCGGCATGGTCACGGACGTGCGGTGGCTGTTCCGGGGCTGGTTCTGGCTGGCCGTCGCGCTGGTGCTCGCGATCCGCCCCGGCAAGGGCGCCTTCGCGATGCCGGTCCGGGCGCTGGGCATCAGCTCGGCGGCCTACATCCTCGGCTATCTGCCGATCATGCCCGCGACGAACTTCCGCTACCTCTACTGGCCGGTCATCGCCTGCTCCCTCGGCCTCCTGCTGCTCTGGCTCGGGCGGCGCACGCCTCCCCCACGACCGGCACCCCCCGGCGCCACCGCCGACCGCGCCGTGACGGCACGTCAGCCTGCGGACGCCGGGGGCCAGTAGCCGGCCGGCCGCTCAGTCCAGCACCGGCAGCAGCTCCGGCAGGTGTCCGTCCGACGCCCGCGCCGCCCGCTGCCGCTCCTGTGGGACCTCCCCGTACAGGGTGTTCCGGGGCCTCGCCGGGCGGCCCGCGGCGTCGGCCACCGCGATGAGGTCCTTGACCGACTTGTACGAGCCGTACGACGAGCCCGCCATCCGGGAGATCGTCTCCTCCATGAGCGTCCCGCCGAGGTCGTTGGCGCCCGAGCGGAGCATCTCCGCCGCGCCCTCGGTGCCCAGCTTCACCCAGCTGGTCTGGATGTTGGGGATGTACGGGTGCAGCAGCAGCCGGGCCATGGCCGTGACCGCGCGGTTGTCCCGCATGGTCGGGCCGGGCCGGGCGATCCCCGCCAGGTACACGGGCGCGTTGGTGTGCACGAACGGCAGCGTCACGAACTCGGTGAAACCGCCGGTGCGCTGCTGGATGCCGGCCAGGGTGCGCAGGTGCCCGAGCCAGTGCCGGGGCTGGTCCACATGCCCGTACATCATCGTCGAGCTCGACCGGATGCCCAGCTCGTGCGCCGTCGTCACGACCTCGATCCACTCCGCCGCGGGCAGCTTGCCCTTGGTCAGGATCCAGCGGACCTCGTCGTCGAGGATCTCGGCTGCCGTGCCCGGGATGGTGTCCAGGCCGGCCTCCTTGGCCGCCGTCAGCCACTCGCGGACGGACATGCCGGTACGGGCCGCGCCGTTGACGACCTCCATCGGCGAGAAGGCGTGCACGTGCATGCCCGGGACGCGCTCCTTCACCGCCCGCGCGATGTCGAAGTACGCCGTGCCGGGCAGGTCCGGGTGGATGCCGCCCTGCATGCAGACCTCCACCGCGCCGACGTCCCAGGCCTGCTGCGCCCGGTCGGCGACCTGGTCCAGGGAGAGGGTGTAGGCGTCGGCGTCGGTGCGGCGCTGGGCGAAGGCGCAGAAACGGCAGCCCGTGTAACAGACGTTGGTGAAGTTGATGTTGCGGGTGACGATGTAGGTGACGTCGTCACCGACGGCCGACTTCCGTACGTCGTCGGCGACCCGCGCGAGGGCGTCCAGGGCCGGGCCGTCCGCGTGCAGCAGGGCCAGCGCCTCGTCGTCGCTGAGCCTGGTCGGGTCGTCGGCCGCGGTGCGCAGGGCCTGCCGTACGTCGGTGTCGATGCGCTCGGGTGCCATGCCCGGGGCGGCGGCCTCGCGCAGGGCGCCCCAGTCGCCGTACACCTCGTCGAAGTCGTCCCGGCGGTCCGAGGTACGGCCCTCGGAGTCGATCGACGTGTGCAGGTCGGTGCGGCCGGAAGCGACGAAGACCTCCTCCGGCTCCTGCCACGGCAGACCTCGCGGAAGGGCCTCGGGGCGGGCCAGGCCGGTCTCCGGGTCGGCCAGCGCGGCCACGTGCGGGCGCAGCCGCGGGTCCAGCCAGGGCTCACCGCGCCGTACGAACTCGGGGTACACGCAGAGTCGTTCGCGGAGTTCGAAACCGGCGGCCCGGGACTTCTCGGCGAGCTGGTCGATCTGCGGCCAGGGCCGCTCGGGGTTGACGTGGTCGATGGTCAGCGGGGACACCCCGCCCCAGTCGTCGATGCCGGCGCCGATCAGCCGCTCGTACTCGTCGTCGACGAGGTTGGGCGGGGCCTGGATACAGCCCGAGGGGCCCATGAGCAGGCGGGCGACGGCCACCGTGGCGACCAGTTCGTCCAGTTCCGCGTCGGGCATGCCGCGCATCGCGGTGTCCGGCTTGGCGCGGAAGTTCTGGATGATCAGCTCCTGGACGCCGTGGTAGGCCCGGGACACCTTCCGCAGCGCGAACAGGGACTCGGCGCGCTCCTCGTGGGTCTCGCCGATGCCTATGAGGATCCCCGAGGTGAAGGGGACGGAGGAGCGGCCGGCGTCCTCCAGGACGCGCAGGCGGACGGCCGGTTCCTTGTCGGGGGAGCCGTGGTGGGGGCCGCCCGGCTCGGACCACAGGCGGGTCGCGGTCGTCTCCAGCATCATGCCCATGCTGGGCGCGACGGGCTTGAGCCGCTGGAAGTCGGTCCAGGACATGACGCCCGGGTTCAGATGGGGAAGCAGGCCTGTCTCCTCCAGGATGCGGATGGAGATGGCGCGGACGTAGGCGATGGTGTCGTCGTAGCCGTGCGCGTCGAGCCACTCGCGCGCCTCGGGCCAGCGGTCCTCGGGCTTGTCGCCGAGGGTGATGAGGGCTTCCTTGCAGCCCAGGGCGGCGCCCTTGCGGGCGATGTCCAGGACCTCGTCGGGGGACATGAACATCCCGTGCCCGTCGCGGCGCAGCTTGCCCGGGACGGTGACGAACGTGCAGTAGTGGCACTTGTCCCGGCACAACCGGGTCAGCGGGATGAAGACGCTCTTCGAGTACGTGATGACACCGGGCCGGCCGGCCGCCTCCAGGCCGGCGTCCCGCACCCGGGCGGCCGAGGCGGCCAGGTCCTCCAGGTGCGCGCCCCGGGCCTGGAGCAGGACGGCCGCCTCGGCGACGTCGAGGGAGACGCCGTCCCTCGCCCGTTTCAGGGCGCGACGCATGGAGTTCTCGGTGGGGCCGGTTCCGGAGGTCGCGGAAGTCGTCATCCTTCGAGCATACGATCGCCCTGATCAACTCGGCCGGGACCCGTCAGTGGAAGGCCAGCCACCCGATGCCCAGGGCGGATGTGAGGCCGGCGGCGATGACGGCGGCCGGCCTGTTGCGGTGCAGGGCGAACCAGACCAGCGCGGCGGTCACGAGCACGGCCAGCGTGCCGATCGCGGCGCGCAACAGCCCCTGGCTGTAGCCGTATTCGTTGAAGTGACGGAAGAGCCACGATAACCAAGCGATTCTCATGGCTCTCTCTTATCAGGAGCCGGACACGTACTCCGCAAGGTGGTCCAGCGCCTTCAGCACCTCCGCCTCGCCCGCCGGCGGCAGTTGCGCCACGACCTCCTCGATGCCCAGGTCCGCGTAGTGGGCCAGCTTGCCCGGGTTCAGGTGGACGGCGTACGGGACGACGTGCAGGGCCTCGGGGTCGCGGCCCGCGTCGGTCCACGCGGTCCGCAGCAGCGGCAGGGACTCGGACAGGCCGCGCCCGCCGATGGGCAGCCAGCCGTCGGCGTACTCGCGGATGTGGGCGAACAGCTTGGGCCCGGCGGCCCCGCCGAGGAGGGTGCGCGGTCCGACGACCGGGCCGCGCGGCTTCTGGAGTGGCTTGGGATGCGCGTGACTGGCCCGGACGCTGCCGAACTCCCCCCCGTACGCGACCGGTTGCTCCGACCACAGCGCCCGCATCAGCGCCATCCGGTCCCGGACCAGCTCGCGCCGGGTGCCCCACCGTACGCCGTGGTCGGCGGCCTCCTCGACGTTCCAGCCGAAGCCGAGCCCGAGCGTGAACCGGCCGCCGGACAGGTGGTCGACGGTCGCGACCTGCTTGGCCAGGTCGATCGGGTCGTGCTGGGCGACGAGCGTGATGCCCGTGCCGAGCCCGAGCCGCTCGGTGACGGCGGCGGCCTGGCCGAGCGCCACGAACGGGTCGAGCGTACGGCCGTACTCGCGCGGCAGCTCGCCGCCCGCCGGGTACGGGGTGGTCCGCTCGACGGGGATGTGCGTGTGCTCGGGCAGGTACAACCCGGCGAAACCGCGGTCCTCCAGCTCACGTGCGAGCCGGGTCGGAGTGATCGTCTCGTCGGTGAGGAAGATCGTTACGGCGATGCGCATGACTCATCTGTACCCGAGGTCGACTCGACTGTCCATACCGACCGGTCGGCATTCCTCGTCCCGTCTCAGGTGACCGTCGCGAGCGCCGCATAGCCGGTGCCGGCCTCGGCGGTGGCCCACAGCAGGGCGGCGACCGCGCTGTAGGGCGCGATGCGGTGGTAGGGCAGGCGGGTGGCGCCCGCGAGGTGCGGGGTGAGCGTGCGGAGCACGGGGACGAACCGGGCCAGGAACACGGCCTGTCCGCCGCGGCGGTCCATCCGGGTCTCGGCGGTGCGCCAGGCGGTGGCGGGGACCCGGCTGCCGAGGCGTCCGGTGCGCAGACGGTCGCCGAGCAGGGCTCCGGTGCGATGGCCGAGCAGGTCACCGGCGACCGCGGCGCCCGCCGTGACCCCGACGACGAGCGGCAGGCTCAGCTGCCCGGCGCGGGCCAGCGCCCCGGCCGCCAGGAGCAGGCCGAGGGTGGGGACGAACGCGCCGACCAGCAGGACGGACTCGGCCAGGACCGCCGCCGCCAGGACCGCGTAGGCGGCGGTGGCGGGAACCTGGCCGAGGAGGTCCGACGGGAAGGTCACCGGCGGGCTCCGGCGACGCCGTACAGCGCGTCCGCCCCGTCCGGCGCCTCGCGGTCCGGGCGCCGCAGCTGCCAGACCCTGGCCGGAGGCAGGTTCGCCCACACCGACCAGCGGCCGGTGGCGTACCGGTGTTGGTAGGCGGCCATGACCTTTTCGACGGCGTGGTGCCGGCGGGCTTCCGCACGGCAGGACAGCAGAGTGCGGGCCTGCCGGGTGCCCCGGTAGGCGAAGTAGGTGAGGGTGCCGCCGGGGTGGAGGAGCTCCAGGTACCGGGTCATGATCGTTTCGGTCTGGCCGGGGGTGAAGTTGGTCAGGGGCAGGCCGGAGACGATCACGTCGTAGCGCTGTTCGCCGGGCAGGTCCTCGACGTAGGAGCGGTGGACCCGGACCCGGTCGGGCTCCCCGGCCAGGAGCGGGTGCGTGTCGACCAGGCGGCGCAGCCGGCCGGCGAAGCGGGGGTTGGCCTCGACGACGTCCAGGCGGCTGCCCGGTGGCAGCTGCGGGATCAGGGCGCGGGTGACCGCACCGGTACCGGCGCCCGCCTCCAGGACGGTCAGCGGCCGGGGCGCGAGGGCGCGCACCGGATCGGTCAGCGCACGGGCCAGGGCCTTGCCGCTGGGAGCGACGGCGCCGGTGGTGCGCGGGTCACGGGCCGCTTCGGTGAGGAACGTCCAGTCCATGGTTCGGGAATCCATGGTTTCGACGCTAGGAAGCAGTCCGCGCCCGGAAATCCATCGTTGTGCGGCGGCCTTCCCCTACGAAAGTAGGGGGTCGAGGGCGACCGAGGTCGGAGGCCGGAGGGGCCCGCTCCGCCTAGGATCCGGGGCGTGATGCGGAGAGTGAGCCTGCCGTGGGGCACGTACGGGCGCTGGTGCCTGGTCGTGCTGCTGACCGCCCTCGCCGTGCTGAACAGCGCCTCCACCGCCGACGGCCGGTACGTCACACCGGCCGCCGTCACGGCGGTGCCGTGCGGAGCGGCCCTGCTGGTGCGCCGGTGGCCCTGGTACGCCTCCGCCGTGCCGGCCACCGCGGCGACCGGGCTGTGGGGATGGCCGCTGCTGCCGCTGCTGCTCGTCGCGCTGTTCGACCTGGCGGCGCACCGGCGCGTCCGGGTCGCGGTGGGCTGCGCCGCGGCAGCGCTGGGCGCCAACCTGCTCATCCCGCCGGCGATCTCGCTGTGGACCCCGCAGCAGTACGGCTCCACCCTGTTCGTGCTGCTGGCCCTGGTGGCCGGGCTGTGGGTGGGCAGCCGCCGCCGGCTGCTGAAGGCGCTGGGCGACCAGGTCGAGCATCTGCGGATCGAGCGGGCGTTGCGCGAGGAGGCCGCCCGGACCGCCGAGCGGTCCCGGATCGCCGCGGAGATGCACGACGTACTGGCCCACCGCCTGAGCCTGATCGCGCTGCACACCGGCGTCCTCGCCACCCGCGACGAGCAGTTGCCCGCACCGGTCGTGGAACGCCTCGCCCTGCTGCGCACCGCATCCACCGAGGCCCTGGCGGACCTCCGCGACGTCCTCGGAGCCCTGCGCGACCACGGCTGCGAGCCCGCCGAGGCCGCTCCCGTCCCCGTCCTGCGGGATGTGGCCGCACTGGTCGAGCAGGCGCGGGCGGCGGGGCAGCAGGCCGAGCTGCGGGTCGACGGCCGGCCCGAGGAGGCGCCCGCCGCGCACCGGCTGGCCGTCCACCGGCTCGTCCAGGAAGCACTGACGAACGCCCGTAAGCACGCCGGAGGCGCCCCGGTGCGCATCCGGCTCAGCTACCGGCCGCCCGCCACCACCGTGGAGGTCACCAACGCCCCCGGAAGCCCGGCCGCACACGCCGTCGCCTCCGGCTTCGGGCTGGTCGGCCTGCGCGAGCGCGTCACCGCCCTCGGCGGCCACCTGCACGCCGGGCCCGGCGGGGCCGGCAGCTGGCGGCTGGCCGCCCGCATCCCGCATCCCGCCGCCCTCGAACAGAACGGCACCCCCACATGATCCGCGCCATGATCGCCGACGACGACGCCCTGGTCCGCCTGGGCCTGACCGACCTCCTCGACGGCGACCCGGGGATCGAGGTCGTCGCCCAGGCGTCCGACGGCCTGCACGCCGTCGAGCAGGCCACCGCGCACCGCGTCGACGTCGCCCTCGTGGACGTCCGCATGCCCCGCATGGACGGCATCACGGCCACGGCCCGGCTGCGCGTCCTGCCCCACCCCCCGAGGGTGATCACGCTGACCACCTTCGATCTCGACGAGTACGTCTACGACGCCCTCGCGGCCGGGGCCGACGGCTTCCTGCTGAAGGACACGGACCCGGCCGAGATCCTGCGCGCGGTCCACCTCGTCGCCGCGGGCTCGGCGATGCTCCACCCCCGTGCCGCCCGCCGGCTCATCGACCGCTACCACCGCTCGGGCGGCCCGCAGGCGACCGCCGCCCGTGCCCGGCTCGACAAGCTCACACCCCGGGAACGCGATGTGCTGACCCTGCTCGCCCGGGGGGAGACCAACGCCGACATCGCCGACCGCCTCGGCATGCGCGAGAGCACCGTCAAGGCCCACGTCAGCCGCATCCTCACCGCGCTGGAGGTCACCAACCGGGTGCAGGCGGCCCTGCTGGCCCGGGACGCCGGCCTCACCGCCTGAACTCCCCGGCCGACGCGGCCCGTTCGGCTGTTTCCCGCCGCCGGATTCCCTTCCCTTGCCCGCCGGTTCACGGCTCAGTACAAGGGTTGCACCGCACCACCCCTGCACCACCCATGCCTGGTCACCGACGACACCTTGGGAGCAGCAGCATGTGCGAGGACAACCGCGGCGGGCTCGGCCGGCGCGCTCTGTTCGTGACGGGAGCGGCCGCCGCGCTTACGTTGGGAAGCGTGAGCTTCGCTTCAGCGGCCGACGGGAACCAGGACGACGGGCTCCAGGAGAGCAGAACGGTGCGCGGCACCCTGCCGCCCGGCTCCCCCGACTTCGTGTACGTGCCCGTCGAGGTCCCGGCCGGTGTCCGGGAGATCAAGGTCGCCTACACCTACGACCGCCCGTCCGTTCCGGCCGGCACCACCGGCAACGCCCTCGACATCGGCATCTTCGACGAGCGCGGCACCGAGCTGGGCGGCCGGGGCTTCAGGGGCTGGTCGGGCGGGGCGCGCACGGAGTTCTTCCTCCGCGCGGACGAGGCGACGCCCGGTTACCTCCCGGGCCCGGTGCGCGAGGGCACCTGGCACATCGCGCTCGGCCCGTACACGGTCGCCCCGCAGGGCCTGTCGTACGAGATCACGATCACGCTGACGTACGGCGAGCCGGGCGAGGCCGCCGAGCCGGTGTACCCGCCGGACCGGGCGAAGGGCCGGGGCCGGGCCTGGTACCGGGGCGACTGCCATCTGCACTCCTGGTACTCCGACGGCCGCCGCACCCCCGCCGAGATCGGGGCGCTGGCGCGGGCGGCGGGGCTGGACTTCATCAACTCCTCCGAGCACAACACGCACTCGGCGCACGCCCACTGGTCGGACGTGGCCGGGGACGACCTGCTGGTGATGCTGGGCGAGGAGGTCACCACGCGCAACGGTCACGTGGTCGCGCTCGGCACGGACCCGGGCACCTTCGTCGACTGGCGCTACCGGGCCCGCGACAACCGCTTCGGCCGGTTCGCCCGCCAGATCCGCCGCGCCGGGGGCCTGGTCGTCCCGGCCCATCCGCACGCCACGTGCGTCGGCTGCAACTGGAAGTTCGGCTTCGGCGAGGCGGACGCGGTCGAGGTGTGGAACGGCCCCTACACGCCCGACGACGAGGTGGCCCTCGCCGACTGGGACAGCATGCTGGTGGCGTCCGTACGGGACGGGCGCGACTGGATCCCGGCGATGGGCAGCAGCGACGCCCACCGCGACCCGGACGCCGTCGGGCGGCCCCAGACGGTCGTCCTGGCCGACGACCTGACCCGCCGGGCGATCCAGGAGGGCATCCGGGCGGGGCGGTCGTACGTCGCCGAGTCCGCCAAGGTCGAGCTGTCGTTCGGGGCGTCCGGCGGGCGCGGGGAACACGCGGGTATCGGCGAGCGGTTGCGGGTGGACCGCGACACCCCGGTCACCGTCCGCCTGGAGGTCACCGGCGCCCCGCGCTGCACGGTCCGCTTCGTCACCGACCAGGGCGTGCTGCACACCAGTCCCCCGCTGCCGGTGTCCGGCTCGGGAGTCGTCGAGTGGCGGACGACACCGTCGTACGCGGCGTACGTACGGGCGGAACTGCGGCACGAGGCGGCGGCGGGGCCGGTGCCGGGTGCGCTGGCGGCGTTCACGAACCCGATCTTCCTGGGGCGCCCTGTCGACTGACGCGGGACGTCAGGCCCCGTCCGGGTCGGCCCGGTCCGCCAGGTCGGCCAGGACGGCCGCGTGGTCGGAGGGCCACACCCCGTCCACCGGCCCGTCGCACGCCCGCCGGACGTCCCGTACGTGGCCGAGTCCGCCGGGGCCGGGCGGGCCCACGTGGATGTAGTCGATGCGCACGCTCGGCTCGTGGGTCGGCGCCACGTACGGGTTGGCCCTGTCCCAGGTGGCGGAGGGGGCGGCCGGGTCGGCGTACTCCCAGGCGTCGAGGAGGACCTGGCGGGGCACCGCCGGGGCGGACTTGTAGCCGCCGAGGAGACGGATCTCGTCGGAGTCGGGCCAGGCGTTGAGGTCGCCGGTGACGACGGGCGGGAACGGGGTGTCGCCGCGGTGCCGGGCGACGAACTCGGCGAGCGCGGCCACCTGGCGGCAGCGGACCGCCGAGGCGTGCACGGGGGAGGTGAAGTGGGTGGTGAAGAAGGGCACTTCGTGGTGAGGGCCGGCCAGGCGGGCGTAGAGGGCCAGCCGGCCGTCGTTCGTGTCGGCCGGGGCGGGCAGCGGCAGCACGGCCCGGTCCACCACCGGCCATCTGCTGAGCACGGCGTTGCCTATGTCCACCGTGGGGTCCCCGATCCGCCGCCGCCAGCGCTCCGGGGCGGGCGAGGCGGCCCAGGCGCAGTGCAGGCCCAGCTCGCAGGCGAGCCACTCGGCGAGGTTCTCGCCGTCGGCGGCCCACACCTCCTGGAGGCCGACGACGTCCGGGCGCAGTTCCCTCAGGGCCGTGAGAATCGCCTTCTGCCGTGCCTGCCAGGGCCCGAAGCGCCACCACAGGTTCCACGTCACGATCCGCATCCGCAGCCACCCGCTCTCGTCCCGCCGCGTCAGGGATCATTGAAGCAGGAACCGTTGCAGAAACCGTGAGAGCTTCGTGCGAAGGAGACCGACGATGTCCCGCCTCAGCGACCGGAGGTTCCGCGCCGCCACGTCCTTCCAGCGCCGCGTCAACCCGCTGATGCGGCGCCTCCCCCTCCAGAGCGTGCTGGAGACGAAGGGCCGCGTCTCGGGCCTGCCCCGCCGCACACCGGTGGGCGGCCGCCGCGCCGGCGACTCCTTCTGGCTGGTGTCGGAGTTCGGCGAACGGTCGCAGTACGTGCGCAACATCAAGGCCGACCCGCGGGTGCGCGTGCGGATCCGGGGCCGCTGGCACACGGGGGTCGCACATCTGCTGCCGGACGACGACCCGGTGGCGCGGCTGCGGCGGCTGCCGAGGTTCAACGGGCTGGGGGTGCGGGCGTTCGGGACGGACCTGCTGACAGTGCGGGTGGATCTGGCGGACTGACCGCCCCCTGGCGCACGGCCCTCACCCCGGCCAGACGATGGACTGCACCTCGCTGTACGAGTGCAGGGCGTACGAGCCGACGTCCCGGCCGACGCCGCTCTTCTTGAAGCCGCCGAACGGGGCCTCCATGTTGCGGCCCACGGTGTTGACGCCGACGCCGCCGGCCCGCAGGCGCCGGGCCAGCCGGAAGGCCCTGGCCACGTCGGCCGACCAGACGTAGTCGATGAGGCCGTAGTCGGTGTCGTTGGCGAGCGCCACGCCCTCCTCCTCGTCCTCGAAGGGGATGACGACCACCACCGGGCCGAAGATCTCCTCGCGGGCCACGCGCATGTCGTTGGTGCAGTCGGCGAGGAGGGTCGGGGTGACGTAGAAGCCGGTCGGCAGGCCGGGGCGGTCGCCGCCCGTGACGACCACCGCGCCTTCCTTCCGGCCCAGTTCGACGTACGACTCCACCCGGTCCCGGTGCGCCGCCGAGATCACCGGCCCGACGACCGTGTCCGGCTCCCGTGGATCGCCCACCTTCAACCGGCGTGCGTATGCGGCCAGTTGGCCGACCAGCCGGTCGTAGATCCCGCGCTGCGCCAGCACCCGTGTCGGCGCCGTGCAGATCTGGCCGCTGTAGAAGGAGAAGGTGGTGCCGATCCCGGCGACCGCCGAGCCGATGTCGGCGTCGTCGAGGACGACCGCCGCGCCCTTCCCGCCCAGTTCCATCAACTGCCGCTTCATGCCGCGCCCGCACACCTCGGCGATGCGCTGCCCGACCGCGGTGGACCCGGTGAAGCTGACCATGTCGACGTCCGGCGACGCCACGGCCGCCTCGCCGACCTCGGTCCGTGCACCACTGACCACGTTGACCACGCCCGGCGGCACACCGGCGGCCTCCAGCGCCTGAGCCATCCGGTAGACCGACAGGGGGTCCTGGGGCGCCGGCTTCACCACGACCGTGTTGCCCATGGCCAGGGCGGGGGCGATCTTGCCGGCGGGGTTGGCCCAGGGGTTGTTGTACGAGGTGACGCAGGTGACGACGCCGACGGGCTGGCGTACGGCGAGTGCGCCCACGACGCCCGCCCGCCCCATCGGCCCGGCCTCGTTGATCTGCGGCGGGATCGCCCACTCGGCGGGCTCCACGCGCGCGTAGCGCCGGAACCGGGCGGCGGCGACCCCGACCTGCATGCCGCGTGCGGTAGCGGTGGTCGCGCCGGTCTCGGCCCGGGCCAGTTCGGCGTACGGCACGAGACGGTCCCGGACGATGTCCGCCGCGCGTGCGAGGACCGCCGCCCGCTCCTGAGGAGGCGTGGCCGACCACGGCCCGAAGGCCTCGCGGGCCGCGGCGCAGGCCGCGTGCACCTGATCCCGCGAGGCCTCCGGCGCCCACCCGACGGTCTGCTCGGTCGCCGGGTCGATCACCTCGTAGTGCCCCCCGTCCGGCTCCACCCAGGAACCGCCGACGAACAGCGCCTGCCGTGCCGTCACCTCGTGCTCACCGTCTCCGTGTCCCGGCCGGAGCGCAGCACCCGCCCCGGCACGGCGCCCGTCACCACGTCGTCCCGGATCGCCTCGACCCCGTTGACCCACACGGCCCGCACGCCCAGTGCGCGGGAGTCCAGCCGCGGGCTGTCACCCGGCAGGTCGTGCACGAGGGTGGCGGGGCCCGCGTCGATCCGCTCGGGGTCGAACAGGACGAGGTCCGCGTGCCAGCCCTCCCGCACCTGCCCCCGCTCCCGCAGGCCGAAGAGCCGGGCCGGGTCGTCGGTCAGCATCTTCACGGCCTGTTCCAGACCGGCCAGCTTCCGGCCGCGCAGACAGTCCCCGAGGAACCGGGTCGTGTACGGCGCCCCGCACATCCGGTCCAGGTGCGCCCCCGCGTCGGACCCGCCGAGCAGCACGTCCTCGTGCCGCCAGGTCTCCGCCCGCAGTGCCCAGGACGCCGGGTCGTTGTCGGGCGGCATCGGCCACAGCACCGTGCGCAGTTCGTCGTTGGCGCAGATCTCCACCAGGCACGCGAAGGGCTCCTGGCCGCGCTCCTCGGCGATGTCCTTGACCACCCGGCCGGTCAGCCCGGCGTTCGCCTGGCTGTAGGTGTCGCCGATGACGTACCGCCCGAAGTTCGCCAGCCGCCGGAAGACGCCCGCCTCCTTGGACCGGGCGCGGCGCAGCATCCCGTCCCGTACGTCCGGGTCGCGCAGCCTCTCGATCCGCTCGGGCACGGGCAGCCCGAGAACCGGCCCCCACCCGGGGATGAGGTTCAGCGCGCAGAAGGTCCCCAGCGACATGTTCATCGGCGTGAGGATCGGCATGGTGAGGGCCACGACCCGGCCGCCCGCCTTCCGCGCCTGCTCGCTCGCCAGGAGCTGCCGGGGCACCCGCTCGGGCACGGCCGCGTCGATGGTCAGGACGTTCCAGTTCAGCGGCCGCCCCGCCGCCGCGCTCATCTCCGTGAACAGGTCGATCTCCGCGTCGCTGAACTGGTCGAGACAGCCCGCGACGATCGCCTCGATCTGCGTGCCGTCGTGCTCCCCGACGGCCCGGGACAGCGCCAGCAGCTCGGCGGGCCCGGCGTGCCGGGAGGCGACCGGTTTCCCGTCGCCGTCGGAGTGGCTGGTCGACTGGGTGGTGGAGAATCCCCAGGCCCCGGCGTCCATGGACTCCCGCAACAGCCGGATCATCGCCGCCAGTTGCTCACCGGACGGCTGCCCGCCGATGGCCTCCGGCCCCATCACGTACCGCCGCAGCGCGCAGTGCCCGACCATGAACCCGGCGTTGACGGCGATCCGCCCCTCCAGGGCATCGAGATACTCCCCGAAGCCGTGCCAGTTCCAGGGCGCCCCCTCCTCCAACGCCACCAGCGACATGCCCTCGACCTTGGACATCATCCGCCGCGTGTAGTCGGCGTCCTCCGGACGGCCCGGGTGCAGCGGCGCGAGGGTGAACCCGCAGTTCCCGCCGGCGACGGTGGTGACCCCGTGGTTGAGGGAGGGCGTGGCATACGGATCCCAGAAGAGCTGGGCGTCGTAGTGGGTGTGGGGGTCGACGAAGCCGGGGGTGAGGACGAGACCGGTGGCGTCTTCGGTGGTGCGCGTTTCCTGCGTGATCTGCCCGATGGCGGCGACCCGGCCGTCCTTGATGCCGACGTCGGACGTGTAGGAGGGCGCACCTGTCCCGTCGACTACGGTCGCCCCCCTGATGACGTGATCGAGCATGAGCCCTCAACTCCTTGAGCGAGATGTCCCTTCAGGGGCGCGGGGAACTGCGCGAACAGCCCCCACGAACCCGCACCCGCCGACGACGCTCAACCCCCCTGCCGGAACCGCGAAGTCCGATGCACAGGATCCGTATCGATCTTCGGAATCACGTACTCCCCGACCAGCCGAATCGTCTGCAGGGTCTCCTCCTTCGGCACCCCCACCGGCAACCCGAAGCTCAACTGATCCGCCCCGGCCCGCTCCCACCGCTGACACTGCGTGAGCACCTCGTCCGGATCCCCGCAGATCAGCAGCTCCTCCTCGATGAGGACCTCCACGAACTCCTCGGTGTACTCCGGCAGCGTCTGCGGCCACACCGGAAACCCCTCCGGCCTGGGAAACGTGTCGTGGTACCGGAACACCAGCGACGGCAGATAGTGCAACTGCCCGTTCGCCGCGATGCGCACCGCCTCCGCGTGCGTCGGCGCACAGATCGCCGTGGTCGTCACCATCACGTTGTCGTTGACGAAGTCCCCGACCGGCTCGGCGTCGACGATCGCCGTCTTGTACTGCTCCAGCACCCACTCCATGTCGGAGACCTTCTGCACGCTGAAGCCGAGCACCCCGAGCCCCTTCTTCGCCGCCATGGCGTACGACGGCGGCGACCCGGCCGCGTACCACATCGCCGGGTGCGAGGCGCCGTACGGCTTCGGCAGGACCTTCCTCGGCGGCAGCGACCAGTGTTTGCCCTGGAAACCGGCGTACTCGTCCTGGAGCCACATCTTGGGGAACTCGGCGATGGTCTCTTCCCAGATCTCCTTGGTGTGGTTCATGTCGGTCACCCCCGGCATGAACCCCAGGATCTCGTGGGAGCCGGCGCCCCGCCCGCTGCCGAACTCGAACCGGCCCTCACTGAGATGGTCGAGCATGGCGACCTTCTCGGCGACCTTCACGGGGTGGTTCACCGGGGCGAGCGGATTGAAGATGCCCGAGCCCAGGTGGATCCGTTCCGTGGCGTGTGCCAGGTACCCGAGGAAGACGTCGTTGGCGGACAGGTGTGAGTACTCATCCAGGAAGTGGTGCTCGGAGGCCCAGGCGTACTTGAAGCCCGACCTGTCCGCCTGGATGACGTACTCGGTCTCCTCCATCAGCGCCTTGTGTTCGGCGAGCGGGTCGGTCTCGGCCCGTTTGCCCACGTATCCCTGTACGAAGACCCCGAATTCCAAGGAGGTTCACCGCCCCACAGTCAGTTCTGACGATCCGTCAGATACATGGCTCCGACTGTTCCACCGCTGCCCGGGAGCGTCAATAGCTGACGGTCCGTCAGGTAGGCGGAGGATCAGATGACGCTCACACCCGCCAGCCATCCGCCGTCGATCACGAACGGCTGGCCGGTGATGTAGGAGGAGTCGTCGCACGACAGGAACAGGGCGAGCCGCGCCACCTCCTGCGGCTGCCCGACCCGCCCCAGCGGCACGAGCTTGCGGTACAGCCGGTCGAGCCCCCTGGCCGTCTCCTCCGCATCGGCGTCCGGGTCCAGCCGGGCCGGGTTGGACATCGCGGTGTCGATGGCGCCCGGACAGACGGCGTTGACGCGTATCCCCCGCCCGGCCAGCTCCAGCGCGGCGACCCGGGTCAGACCGACCACCGCGTGCTTGCTCGCCGCGTACGCGCCCACCGCCGCCATCCCGGTCACGCCGGTACAGGAGGCGGTGTTGACGATCGTGCCCCCGTCGGCCATCCCGGGGGCGACGGCCTTGATGCCGAGGAAGCAGCCCACCTGGTTGACCTGGACGACCCGCATGAACTCGTCGAGGGGTGTGTCGAGGAGGGTGTTGAAGCGGAGGATGCCGGCGTTGTTGACGAGCCCGTCGACCCGGCCGTACGCGTCCTGGGCGGCGGTGACGGCCGCCTGCCAGTCGTCCTCCCGGCCGACGTCGAGATGGACGTACCGGGCGCCGATCTCCTTCGCGAGGGCCTCGCCCTGGTCGTCGAGGACGTCCGCGACGACCACCCGGGCACCCTCGGCGGCGAACAGCCGGGCCTCCTGCTCGCCCTGGCCGCGCGCGGCGCCGGTGATGATGACGACCCGTCCGTCGAGCTTGCCCATGGCAGCCCCCTTCGCGCGGTGGACACGGTGGACTCCGCATCGTACCGACATACCTGACGGAGCGTCAGATGCAAGACCTGGCCGTTGCTGAGGCGAATCTCACGTAACCCGCAAGTAGGGATGTTTGACCCTGTCGGGGCCGGTCGGGAACTTCCAGGATCTGGCCCATGGCCAAGAGAAGACTGAGGAACAGGAAGATCAGGATCGTCGCGATCGGATCGGCTCTCGTGACCGGCGGTGCCGTGGCCACGGTGCTGCTGCCGTCGGCGAACGCCGCCGACGAGAAGACACCCGAGCAGATCATGACGATGTGCCAGCGGGCCGAGGTGCTCAACGGGAAGCAGCAGTCCATCTTCGATTTCGGCGGCCACCCCGTCGCCGGCCCGAGTTTCGCGTCCGACAACTGCGATTTCGTCGAGACGGAGTTCGAGACCTTCGACGGGCCGACCGAAAAGGCCTCCATCGACTTCCCGAACTGCGAACCGAACGCCACCGAACCGGCGAAGGTGTCGGTCACCTGGCAGGCGACGACCGCACAGGGGCAGGGCAAGTACACCGTCACCCAGCAGGGCGGCGCCGGAGGGCTCTTCGGGGCGCTGAGCGGATCCTGGGTCAAGCACAAGGGCACCCTCGACATGACCGTCAGGTCGGCGACCGCCGGTGACACCGAACAGCGGGAAGTCCCGGTCGGCAAGGTGCTCCACATGGAGTTCACGCCGAAGATGCAGCGCATGACGGGCGAATGGCGGGTGCGGATCGACGCCCGTGAGGCGACGACCGTCACCAACGCCACTCCGGAGCAGAACTTCGCGGCGCCGGAGGTCGTCGAGGGCCCGGTCGTGCTGCCGGGCGCGGCCGGCGCCCCGGGTGTCGTGGACGGCACCTCCAAGGCCGTACTGACGGACTGCTGACCGACCATCCGCCCCCCTTCGCCCCTTCCCCCCACAGGAGAACCCCATGACACGCACCGGCCGCAGCAGAAGCCACCGGAGCAAGAAGAAGCGCATCACCCTCGCCCTGGCCCCGGTGGCGGCCGTCGCGGTGGCCGTACCGCTGATGAACCCCGCGGGCGCCGCCACCCCTTCCGAAGTGACCGCCGACTGCTCGGCGGACTCCGACAAACTGGAGAACTGCGAGTTCGTCGACGTCCAGTTCAAGCGGAACAACCTCGGGCCCAATCAGCGCGTCTCCGCGGTGACCGACAACTGCGGATCGACGAGCGCCGCCTCGAAGACCTTCAATGTCAGTACGTCCGTCACCAGGACCATTCAGCTGGAGGACGGATTCACCGCGGCCGCCGACACGAAACTCGGCAATTCCTTCTTCGAGATCGGCGTGAAGTTCAGCACCTCCGAGATCGACATCACGCGTGACGACAAGACGACCACCTTGCAGTTCAGCAGGACTGACACCGTGCAGCCGGACAGCGTCGGGTTCTTCATGTGGTCCGCGAAGCGCACCGACGTGAGCGGCTACCTCAAGGCCACGTACAAGGAGGCGCAGGACGGAGGCACGGTCTTCTTCGCCCCGAGCGAGGGCGCCACGAGCGTGCACGTCTTCTATCCGCAGATCCTGAAGAACGGCACCCCCGACGGGCGGCTGTGGCTGCGCAACGTGAAGTGCGGGACGCCGGAGGCGTCGGGCCTGAGGAATTCCACGCGCGCCCTGAGGTCCGAACCGGGATTCGGTGAGGCCGGCGAGAACGTCACCGACGTCGAGATCCCGCTGTCGGAGATTCCGGCGCCGTAGAAGAACAGCTTCCGAGGTTCTCAGATGCGAAGCACGGACGCGGCTCCCAGCCACCTCAGGACCGCGTCCGTGCTGCCGCGGGCGTCCAGCTTGGCGTAGATGTTGCTGAGGTTGTTGCGGACGGTCTTCTCGCTCAGCCGTAACCGCAGCCCGATCTCCTGCGCGCCCAGCCCGGTCGACAGCAACTCCATGATCTGCCGCTCGCGCGGGGAGAGCTGCCCGCGCAGCCGCTCCAGCGCCGTGTCCTGCGTGGACGCCTGCCGAGCCCCCTCGCGCAGGGCCGCGCAGGCCGCCGGGGAGAGGTAGGTGTGCCCGATGGTGGCCCCGACGACGGCCGAGGAGAGCATGCAGGTGCAGTAGTCGTCCTCGACCAGGTACGCGGCGCCGCCCCGGAACACCTCCACGATGGTCTCGGCGTCCCGGTGCGGACCGATCACGATCACCGGCACCCCGTCGGCCCGCAACTCCCTCAGGCCGCCGAGCGGTTCGGCGCAGCGAAGGACGACGACGTCGACGCCGTCCGGGACGCGGAAGGGCGGGGGCGGGCGCAGGCTCACCGCCCGTTCGACGTACGGGTCGTCCGGGGCCGGCCAGTCGGGATGCGGCCAGGGGCCCTCGGGGCAGGCGAGGGCGACGGAGAGTTTCCGGGAAGTGCGCACGTCATTGTGTCCTTCCGCCGAAGCCGTACGAGTCCGTACGTGTCCGTACGTCCGTACCTACGGAGATCGGCGTGGACATGTTCAAGCTTTCAAGGAACGCGCTTACGGCAGCAGCGGTGCGACCTCCTCCCCGAACTGCTGGATCTGGCCGACGAGTTCGTCCCGGCTCCGGCTGCGGAACCGCACCTGGACCTGGTCCACCCCCATCGCGCGATAGGCCCGCAGCGACTCGGCGATGCGCTCGGCGGGCCCGCTGACCGTCCGCCGCCCGACCTCCCAGCCCGGCGCCCCGACGTACAGGGGCTCGGCGATGGCGCCGACGGTGAACGGCCCCTCGGTCCCGGCCTCCTCCCTGAGCCGCCGTATCCGCGCGATGCGGTCCGGCAGTTGATCCCTCGGGTCTCCCTGCGGCAGCCAGCCGTCGCCCTTGAGCGCGGCCCGCCGTACGGCGGCGGGCGAGGAACCGCCGACCCAGAGGGGGACCCGGTCCTGCGCCGGGCGGGGCCGCTGCCCGAGCCCCTCGAAGTCGTACAGCTTGCCGTGGTGTTCGGGGAACTCCTCGGCCCCGAGGGCGGCGCGCAGGGCGTCGATCGACTCGTCCAGCACGGCCCCGCGCCGCTCGAAGTCGGCGCCCAGCGCCTCGAACTCCTCCAGGACGTGCCCGGCGCCGACCCCGAGGATCAGCCGGCCGCCCGACAGATGGTCGAGGGTGGCGTACTGCTTGGCGCTGAGCAGCGGATGCCGCAGCCCCACCACGGCGACGTGGCTGAGCAGCCGGGTCCGCTCGGTGGCCGCCGCGAGGAAGGCGAGGGTGGCGACCGGGTCGTACCAGACCGTGCTCATCGCGGACGCGAGGCGCCGCGGGATGGCGACGTGGTCGCAGCTCGCCAGGTAGGCGAAGCCGGCGCGGTCGGCGGCGCGGGCCACGGCGAGCAGGTCCCCGGGCCCGGCGGCGGCTTCCCAGGGTTCGGCGTAGAGGGTGCTCTGGGACTGGACCGGGAGCTGTATCCCGTACGCCAGGCTCACCGCGGCCCGTCCCACAGCCCGTCGTCGGTCAGCCCCAGCAGCTCGATCGCGTTCCGCCGCACGATCCGCTCCACCACCTCCGGCTCCAGGTGCCCCATCTGCGCCTCGCCGACCTCGCGGGACTTGGGCCAGGTGCTGTCGGAGTGCGGGTAGTCGGTCTCGTACAGGACGTTGCCCAGGCCGATCGCGTCCAGGTTGCGCAGCCCGAAGGCGTCGTCGAAGAAGCAGCCGTAGACGTGCTCGGCGAACAGCTCGGACGGCGGCCGGTGCACCTTGTCGGCGACGCCGCCCCAGCCGCGGTTCTCCTCCCACACCACGTCGGCGCGCTCCAGGATGTAGGGGATCCAGCCGATCTGGCCCTCCGCGTACATGACCTTGAGGTTCGGGAACTGCTCGAACTTGCCGCTCATCAGCCAGTCGACCATCGAGAAGCAGCAGTTGGCGAAGGTGATGGTGGAGCCCACGGCGGGCGGGGCGTCCGCGGAGGTGGAGGGCATACGGCTGCTGCTGCCGATGTGCATGGCGACGACCGTGCCGGTCTCGTCGCACGCGGCGAGGAAGGGGTCCCAGTCGTCGGTGTGGACGGAGGGCAGCCCGAGGTACGGCGGTATCTCGGAGAAGGCGACCGCACGGACACCGCGTGCGGCGTTGCGCCGGACCTCCTCGGCGGCCAACTCGGCGTCCCAGAGGGGGATGAGGGTGAGCGGGACGAGCCGCCCGTGCGCCTCGGGCCCGCACCACTCCTCCACCATCCAGTCGTTGTAGGCACGGACGCAGAGCAGACCCAGCTCGTGGTCCTTCGCCTCGGTGAAGGTCTGGCCGCAAAAGCGCGGGAACGTGGGGAAGCACAGGGCGGACTGGACGTGGTTGACGTCCATGTCGGCGAGCCGGGCCGGGACGTCGTAGGAGCCGGGCCGCATCTGCTCGTAGGTGATGACCTCCAGGCGTATCTCGTCCCTGTCGTACCCGACGGCCGTGTCGAGGCGGGTCAGGGGGCGGCGGAGGTCCTCGTAGACCCACCAGTCACCGACGGGGCCGTCGTCGCCGGGCGCGCCCATCACGGGCCTGAAGCGTCCGCCGAGGAACGTCATCTCCTTCACGGGCGCACGGACGATCCGGGGTCCGGCGCCCCGGTACTTCGCGGGGAGCCGGTCCCGCCAGACGGTCGCGGGTTCCACCGTGTGGTCGTCCACGGAGATGATCAGCGGAAACGTGCTCTCGTGGGTGTCCATGGCGCTCACGGTAGCGCCGATCTGACGGGTCGTCAGCTATCCGGGCGGGGGCGGGTTCCGGCCGCGGTGGCCGGGCCGGGGCCTGGGGGTGCGGAGAGAGTGTGCGGACCTTGTGGACTCCCGTGCGTCGCCCTGTGATCGGTGTCTCCCACGGCTGACGTATCCGCCGTGTACAAGGCAAACTGGCCTGGTTGCTCAGGATGTCTAGGGGGACTGCATGGACGGTGTACCGGACGGTGTACCGCGCGTACCGGAGCAGCGGCGTTCCGACTCCTCGGCGAAGCCGCCGGAGTCGGCGGGGGCGACGGCGCGGACGGCGCTGCGCTTCGGCGTGCTCGGACCGGTGCGCGCCTGGCGTGGCGACGAGCCGCTCACCACCGGTTCCCCCCAGCAGCGCGCCCTGCTCGCCGCCCTGCTGCTGCGCGAGGGCCGTACGGCCACGGCCGCGGAGCTGATCGACGCGCTGTGGGGCGAGGAACCGCCCTCGCAGGCCCTGGCGGCGCTGCGGACGTACGCCTCCCGGCTGCGCAAGGTGCTGGACCCCGGCGTCCTGGCCAGCGAATCCGGCGGATACGCGGTACGCGGCCTCGGCGACGGCGCCCTGGACCTGACCGTCGCCCAGGACCTGGCGACCGAGGCGGAGAAGGCCCGGTCCGCCGGCGACCTCTGCCACGCCCGGGAGGTGCTGCGGCGGGCCCTGGCCCTGTGGGACGGGGAGACACTGGCCGGCGTGCCGGGCCCGTACGCGGAGGCGCAGCGCGTCCGCCTGGAGGAGTGGCGGCTCCAGCTCACCGAGACCCGGCTGGACATGGACCTGGAGCAGGGCTGCCACGCGGAGGCCGTCTCGGAGCTCACGGCCCTCACCGCGGCCCATCCGCTGCGCGAGCGGCTCCGCGAGCTGCTGATGCTGGCGCTGTACCGCAGCGGCCGCCAGGCCGAGGCCCTCGCGGTGTACGCCGACACCCGGCGCCTGCTCGCCGACGAACTGGGCGTGGACCCGCGCCCCGGCCTGAGCGAACTGCAACAGCGGATCCTCCAGGCGGACCCGGGTCTCGCGGAGCCCTCCTCCCCGGCCCCCGAGCCGGCCGCCGTCCCGGTCCGTCCGGCACAGCTGCCCGCCACGGTCCCGGACTTCACCGGCCGCTCGGGTTTCGTGCGCGAGCTCGGCGACATCCTGGCCTCGGCCGAGAACCGGGTCATGGCGGTCTCGGCCCTGGCCGGCATCGGCGGCGTGGGCAAGACGACCCTCGCCGTGCACGTGGCCCACCAGGCGCGCGGGGCGTTCCCGGACGGACAGCTGTACGTCGATCTCCAGGGCGCGGGCGCCCGTGCGGCGGAGCCGGAGTCGGTCCTCGGCTCGTTCCTGCGCGCCCTCGGCACGGCCGACACGGCCATCCCCGACTCCCTGGAGGAGCGGGCGGCGCTGTACCGCTCGGTCCTGGCCGGGCGCCGCGTCCTGGTCCTGCTGGACAACGCCCGCGACGCCGCACAGGTACGTCCGCTGCTGCCCGGCACGGACGGCTGCGCCGCGCTGGTCACCTCCCGGGTGCGGATGGTGGACCTGGCGGGCGCCCATCTGATCGACCTGGACGTGATGTCGCCGGACGAGGCCCTCGCGCTGTTCACGAAGATCGTGGGCGAGGAGCGGGTGGCGTCCGAGCGGAAGGCCGCCCTGGACGTCGTCGCGGCCTGCGGCTTCCTGCCGCTGGCGATCCGCATCGCCGCCTCCCGCCTGGCGGCCCGCCGTACCTGGACGGTGTCGGTCCTCGCGGCGAAGCTCGCCGACGAGCGCCGCCGCCTGGACGAACTCCAGGCCGGCGACCTGGCGGTGAAGGCCACCTTCGAACTGGGCTACGGCCAGCTGGAGCCCGCCCAGGCCCGCGCCTTCCGCCTGCTGGGCCTGGCCGACGGTCCGGACATCTCCCTCCCGGCCGCGGCTGCGGTCCTGGACCTGCCCGTGGAGGACACCGAGGACCTCCTGGAGTCCCTGGTGGACACGTCCCTGCTGGAGTCGGCCGCTCCCGGCCGCTACCGCTTCCACGATCTGGTACGGCTCTACGCGCGTGCCTGTGCGGAAAGGGACGAGCTGCCACCGAGCGAGCGGGGGGCGGCGCTGTCGCGGCTGCTGGACTTCTACCTGGCGTCCGCGGCCGGGGTGTACGCGATCGAGCGGCCCGGCGACGGGCTGGTGGACCATCTGGAGCCGGCCTCGTACCCGGGGCTGCGGTTCGACAGCCGGCACGCGGCGCAGGACTGGCTGTACGCGGAGGCCATCTGCCTGCTCGCGTGCGTGCGCCAGTCCGCGGGGCGGCCGGACACCCTCCCCCGGGCGATCGACCTGCTGTGGGCCGCCCACGACCTCTCCGAGTCGGGAGCCAACTCCCGGGAGTACGAGGCGACGGCCGAGGCGCTCCTGGACGCGGCGCGGCAGTTCGGCCTCGCGCGGGCGGAGGCCCGGGCGCTCATGACGCTCGTCAACGTCCACCACGTCGGCGGCCGCTTCGAGCGGGCGGACCAGGAGGCGGAACGGGCCATCGTCCTCGCGCAGCAGGCCGGCGACCTGCTGCCCGTCTGCTGGGCCGGCAACGCGCGCGGCATCATCGCGCTGTACCAGAACCGGCACGAGGACGGCGAGGAACACCTCTCCCGGGCCATCGAGCACTTCCGGGCGCTGGGCGACCGCCCCGGCGAGGCCGCGGCGCTGTGCAACCTGTCCCGGATCCACCTCGCGACCGGGCGGACCCAGAGCGCGGTCGCACTCGCCCAGGAGGGCATCGGCATCTATGACGCCATGGGCAACTCCATGCGCGGGGCGAACGCCCGCTACGCCCTCGGTCTCGCCCTCACCCAGAGCGGCGAGCTGGGCGACGCGGCCGAGCGGCTCCAGGAGGCGCTGGAGGTGTTCCGGGACAGCAGGCAGCGCCTGTGGGAGGGCATGAGCCTGTTCCGGCTGGCCGAGGTTGATCTCGCCGCCCGGCGTCCCGCACAGGCCGCCGCCAACGCCGAGATGGCCCTCACCGTGCTGCGCGGCATCGGCGGGGAGTGGCGGCGGGGCAACGTCCTCACCGTCCTCGGCCGCGCGCTCAGCGGCATAGGGCAAACCGGCCGGGCCCAGGTCTGCTGGCAGGAGGCGGCGGCGATCTACGAGGAGCTGGGCTCGCCCGAGGCCGCCGAGGTGCGCGCGTTGCTGTCGCCGGTGCGCGCGGCCTGAGGTCCGGCGCACGCGTTCATCATTCGTTTATCGCCGCCCGCCATGCTCGACGTAGTCGATCCGTCGCGTCGGGGGGCAGACGGGTCACTGCACAGGGGCGCGCATCGCCGAACCGGGCGGTGCGGCCCGGGCGGGCCCGTCCGGTCACCCTCGGGGGAGTGACCGGGCGGGCCCGCCGACCTCACTGCTTGATCCATGCCAAGGGGAGTTGACGATCATGGGCGACGAGCTCAAGCCGCAGGACCTGCACGCCACGGGCGGCACGGACGGCCAGGCCTCGACGGAGGACCTGCACGCCACGGAGGAGGGGACCGTGACGACGCAGGACCTGCACGCCACCGACGAGCCGCTGGAGACCAAGGACCTGCACGCCACGTCGGAGCCGTTCAAGCCGACGAAGTAGGCGGTCCGCGCAGGCGACGGGGGAAGGCGACGGGGGAACCACACGGGGTTCGGCCGCGGCGGCGCGGAGGGGGAGCCGTCGCGGCCGATGTGTGCCCGGTGTCCGCCCGGTGTCGACCGGGACATCCGGTACCCCCGCGCGTCATAGTGGGTCCGGCAGATCAGCAGTCGGCCCGACGGTGAAGGTGGCGCCCCATGCCCGGCGAGCAGCCGCAGTTGTACGAGACGCTCGACGAGCGGTTCCGGACCGGCCGGTGCCAGGCGGGGGACTCGCGGCTGGAGACGCTGTTCGAGGGGTGCCGGTGGGCCGAGGGGCCGGTGTACGTGCCGGCCGGACGGTATCTGCTGTGGAGCGACATCCCGAACGACCGGCTGCTCCGCTGGGACGAGACCACCGGGTCCGTCGGAGTCTTCCGCTCGCCCGCCGGGTACCCCAACGGCAACACCCTGGACGGCCAGGGCCGTCTCATCACCTGCGAGCAGGGCAACCGGCGGGTCACCCGGACCGAGCACGACGGCTCGGTCACCGTGATCGCCGACCGGTTCCGGGGGAAGCGGCTCAACAGCCCGAACGACGCCGTGGTGAGGTCCGACGGCTCGGTGTGGTTCTCCGATCCCGAGTTCGGGATCGCGACCGACTACGAGGGGCACCGCGGGGAGAGCGAGATCGGAGCCCGGAACGTCTACCGCGTGGACCCCCGCAGCGGCGAGGTGCGGCCGGCCGCCGAGGGTTTCCAGGGCCCCAACGGGCTGGTGTTCTCCCCCGACGAGCGCAAGCTGTACGTGTCGGACAGCCTGGCCAATCACATCCGCGTCTTCGACGTCCGGCCGAACGGCACCCTGACCGGCGGCGACGTCTTCGCCGAGTGCCACGACGGCAACTTCGACAACATCCGGTTCGACGACGAGGGGCGCCTGTGGGCCGCCGCCATGCACGGCGGTGTGCACTGTTACGACCCCGACGGCACGCTCCTCGGCCGCGTCCTGGTGCCCGGCACCGTCGCCAACATCCGGTTCGGCGGCGCCCGGCGCAACCGGCTGTTCATCGCGGCCGACAGCACCCTGTACTCCCTCGTCATGTCCGTCACCGGGACCCCTCCGCTGCCGCCGGTCAGCCGCTGAGGAGGCCGTCCCGCAGCGCTCCCTTCACGACCTTCCCGCTCGCGTTGCGGGGCAGCTCCGCCACGAACTCCACCGTCCTCGGGACCTTGTAGTTCGCCATCTCCCTGCGGGACCAGGCGATCAGGTCGTCCGCCGTCAGCAGGGCGCCCGGCCGCCGTACGACGTAGGCCCTGCCGACCTCCCCCAGCCGGGCGTCGGGCACGCCGATCACGGCCACGTCCGCCACGTCCGGGTGGAGGTTCAGGAGTTGCTCTATCTCGGCGGGGTAGGCGTTGAAGCCGCCGACGATGAACATGTCCTTGAGGCGGTCGGTGATGCGCAGGTTGCCCGCGGCGTCCAGGACGCCCACGTCGCCCGTGCGCAGCCAGCCGTCCTCCGACAGCACCTCGGCGGTGGCCGCCGCGTCCTCGTGGTAGCCGGTCATGACGTTGAAGCCGCGGACCAGGACCTCGCCCGGTGTGCCGGGCCCCAGGGGCTCACCCCGGGAGTCCACGACCCGGATCTCCGTGCCGGGGATCGCGCGGCCCGACGTCGACGCGATCACCGCCGGGTCGTCGCCGCGCCGGCACATCGTGACGACGCCGCCGGCCTCGGAGAGGCCGTAGGCCGTCAGGACCGTGTCGATGCCGAGTTCCCCGCGCAGCCGCTCGACGAGTCCCAGCGGCACCACCGCCGCTCCCGTCACCACGAGACGCAGGTCCGACAGGTCGTGCGCGTCCCGGGCCGGGTGGTCCAGGAGGGACTGCAGGAGCGTCGGGGGGCCGGGGAGCACGGAGACCCGTTCGGCCGCGAGGTTGGCCAGGACCGTGTCCACGTTGAACACCGGCTGGGGGATCATCGTCGCGCCCCGCATCAGACAGGCGAGCACCCCGGCCTTGTAGCCGAAGGTGTGGAAGAACGGGTTGACGATGAGGTAGCGGTCGCCCCGGCTCAGACCCGCCAGCTCGCTCCAGATCTCGTACGCCCGCAGCGTCTGGGCGTGGGTGATGACCGCGCCCTTCGGGCGGCCCGTCGTGCCCGAGGTGAAGACGATGTCCGAGGGCCGGGAGCCGTCGACCGCGTCCGCCCTGGCCCGCACCTGTGCCGCACCGACCGCCTCTCCGCTCGCCAGGAAGTCCTTCCAGGTGCGGAAGTCCACCGGGGCGTCCTCCGCGAGGACCACCACGTGCTCCAGGTCCGGCAGACCGGGCAGCGGTCCGGTGCCCGGGCCGTGTCCCGCCGCTCGGCGCAGCGAGGCCACGTACGACGTGCCGAGGAACGTGCCCGTCACGAACAGCAACCGCGCCCCGCTGCGGCGCAGCACGTCCGCCGCCTCCGCGCCCTTGAAGCGGGTGTTCAGCGGCACGAGCACCGCACCGGCCGAGATCGCGCCCAGCGCGCTGACGATCCAGTCGAGCGTGTTCGGCGCCCAGATGCCGACCCGGTCGCCCGGTCCGACGCCGTTCGCCAGACAGGCCGCCGCCGCGCGCTCCGCGCGGGCGCCCAGCTCCGCGTAGGTGATCCGGGTGCGGCCCTCGACGACCGCCTCGACGTCCGCGTACCGCTCGGCCGCCGTCCGCACCAGGCCCGGGATGCTTCCCCACTCCGTATCCGCTCGCACCGCAAGCCTCCCCAGCAGTAGCCGGCACAGGAGCTGACTCTCCGTCAGATTAGCTGTAATCTGACGGTCTGTCAGCGAACCGTTCGGCCCGGAGGTGCGCGCAGCATGGCAGCAGGATCGGGCGGCATCAAGGACGCCACCGCCATCGTCGGCATAGGCCAGACGCCCTTCGCCAAGCGGCTCCCCGAGGACGAGCGCACCCTCGCCTGCCGTGCCGTCCTGGCCGCCCTCGACGACGCCGGGATCGCGCCCGGCGAGGTCGACGCCCTCGCCTCCTACACCATGGAGGAGACCGACGAGGTGGAGCTGGCGAAGGCCTGCGGCTTCGGTGACCTCACCTTCTTCAGCAAGGTCGGCTACGGGGGCGGCGGTTCCTGTGCGACCGTGGCCCATCTCGCCGCCGCCGTCGCCACCGGGCAGGCGAGCGTCGGCGTCGCCTGGCGGTCGCGCAAGCGGGGCAGCGGGCCCCGGCCCTGGACGAACACCGCCGTCCAGCTGCCGACCCCGGCCCAGTGGACCCGGCCGTTCGGGCTGCTCAGGCCGGTCGACGAGATCGCGATGCTCGCCCGGCGCTACATGCACGAGTACGGGGCCACCCGGGACCACCTGTTCAACGTCGCCCTGGCCTGCCGGAACCGGGCCAACCAGAACCCGGCCGCGATCATGTACGACCGGCCCCTGACCCGCGAGATGTACATGACGTCCCGGTGGATCAGCGAACCCCTGTGCCTCTTCGACAACTGCCTGGAGACGGACGGGGCACTGGCCTGCGTCGTCGTCTCCGCCGAGCGCGCCCGGGACTGCCGCCGCAAGCCCGTCTACGTCCACTCCGCCGCGCAGTCGCTCCCGGCCCAGCACCACGGCATGGTCAACTACTGGAACGACGACCCCCTCACCGGCCCGGCCTGGACCGCCGCCCGGCATCTGTGGAAGCACTCCGACCTGACGCCGCAGGACGTGGACGTCGCCCAGATCTACGACGCCTTCACCCCCCTGGTCCTGCTGTCCCTGGAGGGCTACGGCTTCTGCGGGCGGGGCGAGGGCGGGGCGTTCACCGAGGGCGGGGCGCTGGAGATCGGCGGGCCGCTGCCCGTGAACACCGGCGGGGGCGGCCTGTCCGAGGCCTATGTGCACGGCTTCAACCTCGTCAACGAAGGGGTGAAGCAGTTGCGCGGGACCAGTACCGCGCAGGTCCCGGGCGCCTCGGCCTGCCTGGTCACCGCGGGCGAGGGCGTCCCGACCTCCGCTGTGCTGCTGAGGAGTTGACATGCTGCGTCCCGTCACCGACACCGACGGCGCCCCCTTCTGGGAGTACGCCGCCCGGGGCGAGCTCCGCGTCCAGGCCTGCGCCGGCTGCGGTGAGCTCCGTTTCCCGCCGCGGCCCTGCTGCCCGCACTGCCAGTCCTTCGAGGGCGAGTGGCGCCGGATGTCCGGCCGGGGCCGCGTCTGGTCCTACGTCGTTCCGCATCCGCCGCTGCTGCCCGGCTATGCCGAACTGGCGCCGTACAACGTGGTGGTCGTCGAACTCGACGAGGCGCCGCGCATCCGGCTCGTCGGCAACCTCGTCGCCGGTCCCGGTGAGCCGCTCGGCTCCCTTGCGGCGGACCGCCTGAGGATCGGCGCCCGGGTGCGGGCCGTCTTCGACGACGGGCTTCCCCGGTGGGTTCCGGAGCGGTCATGAGCAGGGTGCTGGTCAGCGCCGACAAGGACAGCGGGGTCGCCGTCGTCACCCTGAACCGGCCCGACCGGCTCAACGCCGTCGACCTGGAGATGGCCGGTGATCTCGCCCGGGTCTGGCAGGAGTTGCGGTTCGACGACTCCGTGCGGGCCGTCGTCCTCACCGGTGCCGGTGAGCGCGCCTTCTGCACGGGCATCGACCGGGACGCCGTCGTACCGCAGCCGAACTCGCCGTACGCGCAGGACGATCCGCTGCTCGGCATCGGGCCGAAGGCGAACGACCTGTGGAAGCCGGTCGTCGCCGCCGTCCGCGGAATGGCCTGCGGGGGTGCCTTCTACCTGCTCGGGGAGGCGGAGTTCCTGGTCGCCGACACCACCGCCGCCTTCTTCGACCCGCACACCGCCTACGGCATGGTCAGCGCCTACGAGTCCGTCCTCATGGCGCAGCGCATGCCGTACGGGGAGGTCGCGCGGATGGCGTTGATGGGCACGGCGGAGCGGATCTCCGCGCGGCGGGCGTACGAAGTGGGTCTGGTGTCCGAACTCGTGGCGGAGGGCGAGGCGTTGGGGGCGGCGCGGGTGTGCGCCACCGTCCTCGCCGGGTTCCCGACCGAGGCCGTGCAGGGGACCGTGCGGGCGCTGTGGGCCGCGAGTGAGGCGGGGCGGTCCCGGGGGTTCGCGCAGGCGCCGCATCTGATCGCGCTCGGGAACGCGACGGGTGAGGAACAGGCCCGGCTGTTCGCGGGGCGACGGCGTGAGTACCGGTTGCGTTGAGGTACCCGTTGCGCGGAGGGCCGGTTGCGTCAGGGAATCGTTTACCCGTACACGCGTATGCTCGACGGGTGGTTGAGCATCGGATGATCGACGTGAACGGCATACGGCTGCACATCGCGGAGCAGGGCGAGGGCCCGCTCGTGGTGCTGCTGCACGGGTTCCCGGAGTCCTGGCACTCCTGGCGGCACCAGTTCGGGCCGCTGGCCGAGGCCGGTTTCCGGGTGGTCGCGCCCGACCAGCGCGGATACGGGCGCAGCGATCACCCCGAGGACGTGGCGGCGTACAGCATCCTGCACCTGGTGGGCGACGTGGTCGGGCTGGTCCACGCGCTGGGCGAGGAGCGGGCGTTCGTCGTCGGGCACGACTGGGGCGCGCCGGTGGCCTGGCACACCGCGCTGCTGCGGCCGGACGTGGTGCGCGGGGTCGCCGGGCTGAGCGTGCCGCCGCCGTTCCGTGGCGCGCAGCCGCCCCTGAGGACCATGCGGGAGCGGTTCGAGGGGCGCTTCTACTGGAACTACTTCGAGCAGCCGGGTGTCGCCGAAGCCGAATTCGAGACCGACACCCGTGCCACCCTGCGCAAGCTGCTGTACTCCGCCTCCGGTGACGCCCCGGGCGCCGGACGCCCCGAGCAGGCCCTGGTCGACCTGGACCGCGGCTGGCTGGCGGACGCGCCCGACCCCGAGGTGCTGCCCGGGTGGCTGACCGAGGAGGACCTCGACGCCCTCACCGACAGCTACGCGCGGGGCTTCACCGGCGCGCTCAACTGGTACCGCAACCTGGACCGCAACTGGGAGCTGACCGCCCCCTGGCAGGGAGCGGTCGTGTCCCCGCCGGCGCTGTACGTGTACGGCGACCGCGACCTGGTCCCGGCCTTCCCGGGCACGCCCGAACTGATCGAGAAACTCCCCGAGTTGATGCCGAACCTGCGCCGGAAGCCGCTGGTACTGCCGGGCTGCGGCCACTGGACGCAGCAGGAGCGGCCCACCGAGGTGAACGAGGCGCTGCTGGACTTCCTGACGGAGCTGCGGGACTGACGCCTGGTGCGGACACCCCCTGGAGGTGTCCTAGCTCGTGCGCGCCGTGCCCGTGCCCTTCTCCGCGTCCAGCGCGTACACGCAGCGGTCCTTGCTGCACGCGTACACCACCCCGTCCCGGACGACCGGGGAGCCGGTGATCTCGCCGCCGGTGGCGAGCTTCCAGCGGAGCCGCCCGTCGTCGGCCTTCAGGGTGTAGAGCAGGTGGTCGGTGGAGCCGAAGTGGATACGGCCCTCGGCCACCGAGGGGGCGCCCACGATGTCGCCGCCCGCCTGGAAGCGCCACTTGGGTGTGCCGGTGACCGCGTCGAGGGTGTAGAGGCCCTTGCCGCTGCCCACGTGGACATGGCCTGCGGCGACCAGGACGGGGTCGACGCAGGCCCGGGACTCGGTGGCGATGCGCCAGCGGTCCCGGCCGTCGGTGGCGTCGAGGGCGTAGACCGTGCCGAGGTAGTCGGCCAGGTAGATGCCGCCGCCGGTGACGGCCGGGCCGGGGACGAAGGTGGGCGGGGAGAGGAAGACGGCCGGCGCCTCGAAGTGCCACTTCACGTGCCCGGCGGCCACGTCGAGGGCGAGGACGCGGGTGCCGGCGCAGACGTAGACGTACCCGTCGGACGCCTGGGCGACCCGGACCGGGACGCCGCCGCAGGAGGCCGCGTCGCCGATGGGGTACGACCAGCGCTCGTCGCCGGTGCGGGCGTCCAGGGCACGCAGCCGGGCGTCCTGCCACACGTAGACCGTGCCGTCGTGCAGGGCGGGTCCGGCCTCGGGCGACTCGAAGTCGCTCTGGCAGCCGGTGACCTCCCAGAGCTTCTGGCCGTTCGAGGCCTCCCAGCCCTGGACACCGCCGCCGCGGGTGCCGGTGACGACCGTGCCGCGTTCGGCCTTGAGCGAGTAGACCCAGGCGTCCGTCTGGAGACGCCAGAGGTCGGCGCCCTCGCGGGCGTCGAGGGCGAACAGCGTGGGCCCGTCGGAGGCGTGGATACGGCCGTCCGCGACCGCCATGGACCAGGCGACGTCCCGGGTCTTGAAGCGGCGGCGGCCGGTGGCCACGTCCAGCGCGTGTACCTCGAACGAGGTGACGTAGACCAGGTCGCCGTCGACGGACGGGGTGCCCCAGACGTCGTTCGACATGCGGAAGCGCCAGGGCCGCCAGCCGCTCGCCTGCTCGGGTGGCGCGGCCGGGGCCGGGGGCGCGGCGACGGCGGGGCCCACGGCGGGGTCGGTGCCGTTGACGCCGGGGCGGGGCTTGGACCAGGAGGCGGCGAGGGCGGCCTCCGGAGGGGGCGCCTTGACGGCGGCGGCACGGACGTCGGCCACGCGCGGGCCCGGCCCGATGGGCACCTGGGCGCCGGCCAGCCGCACCGGGCCGGTGTCGGGGCCGCCGACGGGTGCGGGCGCGGGCGCCGGGACGACGGGGTCGTGCGAGGGCGGGGGCGGGATGGGGGCGGGGCCCGGGGCGGGGCGTCCGCCGCCGCTGCGGCCGGCGCCGGGGGCGGGCTTGCCGGCCGGGCGGCCGTTGCGGCGGGACTCGATCAGGCTCACCGCCCGCTCGGGCAGCCACGCGGACGCCGTGCCGCTGTCGTCGGAGCCGGAGCCGAAGAGGTGGGGCGCCAGCTGGGCCTGGAGGTCGGCCGGGTTGGGGCGGGCCGTGGGGTCCATCTGCATGCAGGACTCGATGAGCGGCCGCAGCTCGTCCGGGAGACCCTCCAGGTCCGGGCCCTCGCGCAGCAGCATGAAGACCGTTTCGACCGGGTTGGCGCCGTGGAAGGGCGGGTGTCCCGTGGCGGCGAAGACCAGCATGGAGCCGAGGGAGAAGACGTCGCTCGCGCCCGTGACGCTGCGGGAGTCCTTGGCCTGCTCGGGGGACATGTAGGCGGGCGTGCCGACGGCGACGTTCGTCATCGTCAAACGCGTGTTCGAAACGCCCGACGCGATACCGAAGTCGATCACCCGGGGGCCGTCCTCCACGACCAGGACGTTCGACGGCTTCAGGTCCCGGTGCACCAGCCCGGCGCCGTGGATGGACTGGAGCGCCTCGGCCACGCCCGCCGCCAGCCAGCGCACCGCCTGGGCCGGCAGCGGCCCGCAGTCGTTCACTATCTCTTCGAGGGAGGGCGCGGGAACGTACGCGGTGGCGAGCCACGGCACGGCGGCGCGCGGATCGGCGTCCACGACCGCGGCCGTGTAGAAGCCGGAGGCGGCCCGGGCCGCCTCCACCTCACGGGTGAAGCGCACCCGGAACAGCTGGTCCTCGGCCAGCTCCGTCCGGACGGTCTTGATCGCCACGCGCCGGCCGGACGCCGAGCGCGCGAGATAGACCAGCCCCATGCCGCCGGCACCCAGCCGTCCCAGCACCTCGAACGGCCCGATCCGCCGCGGATCGTGCTGCGTCAGCTGATCCACCACTCTGCCTGCCACCTCCCCGTACGAGCCGCGCCAAGCCACATGTTCCACGCGACCCCGTGCAGCGTCTCACCACCGCACCGCCATGGCGGCACGCACCCTGATTCTTCCTGGCCGGAGCCCTGGTTGCGAACCCGGTGACAATTGGGATGTCTCCGTACGCAAGCGATCAAATGATGACCAAACACTGCCTGATCAGCCCTGCTCAGCCCGGCACGGCCCTGCTCAGCGGTGCAGCAGCGCGAAGGACGCCCCCTGATTGTCCGTGACGACGGCGACCGTCCCGTACGAGGTCTGGAAGGGCGGGGCCTGGATCCGGCCACCGAGCCGGGTGACGTCCTCCAGCGCGGCCGGGACGTCCTCGACGGCGAAGTGGACGAGGAGATGGGGCGGCATCTCGGCCGGGAACACGTCGGAGACCGGGGCGCGGCCGAAGTCGGGCTCGGCGTCCGGTCCGAACAGGGCCTCCTGGAAGAGATCGCCGTAGAAGGCGTTGGCCGCCTCGGTGTCCCGGGCGTACAGCTCGGCCCAGGCGAAGGTGCCCGGCTCGTGCCGCCTGCCGAAGCCGGGGTGCTCGCCCGGCTGCCACAGGGCGAAGACGGCCCCCTCCGCGTCGGTGACCAGAGCGGTGACGCCCAGCTCGCCGGCCGGCACCGGCGCCGAGACGACCTGCCCGCCGGCCGCCCTGATACGCCGGACCAGGGCCGCCGCGTCCGGGGTCGCGAAGTACACGGTCCAGACGGTGGGCAGCCGGCCGTCCATCTTGCGGACCAGCGCGGCCACGGGTT
Organism: Streptomyces chartreusis NRRL 3882; assembly: GCF_900236475.1. GTDB lineage: Bacteria > Actinomycetota > Actinomycetes > Streptomycetales > Streptomycetaceae > Streptomyces > Streptomyces chartreusis_D. The sequence goes on along the minus strand of NZ_LT963352.1, from coordinate 5,091,120 downwards.
CACCGTCCTTCAGCGCCTGCGCGAAAGGGCCGAACCAGTCCTCGAAGGTCCACCCGAAAAGTTCACCGTAGAACCGCTTGCCCGCCTCGACGTCGGGAAGCTGCGCGTCCACCCAGCAGGGAACGCCCTCTGCGTACACCGATGCCCTGTTTTCGGCCATGTCGACAACGTAACCGCGACCGCCGCAGCCCGCAGACCAGGCACACCAGCCCCCGCACTCCCTTACACCCCATTTGCAGTCGGCCGAATCGCGCCCCGATCACGCCTCGGTAAGCTGACGGCATGACAGGACAAGTGCGTACCGTCGACGGCCGCGTGGCCGGCCGGCGTGGGCAGGCGACCCGGCAGAAGCTGCTCGACTGCCTCAGCGAGATGCTCAGCTCCTCCCCGTACCGGGACGTCAAAGTCATCGATGTCGCCCGGAAGGCGGGCACTTCGCCCGCGACCTTCTACCAGTACTTCCCGGACGTCGAGGGCGCCGTCCTGGAGATCGCCGAGCAAATGGCGACCGAGGGCGCCGCGTTGACCGAGCTCCTCCAGGGCCGCTCCTGGGCCGGCAAGGCCGGCTGGCAGACGGCGCAGGAACTCGTCGACGGGTTCCTGGAGTTCTGGCGCAAGAACGACGCGATCCTCCGGGTCGTCGATCTCGGCGCCGCCGAGGGCGACAAGCGCTTCTACAAGCTCCGGATGAAGATCCTCAACTCGGTGAACAACTCCCTCGCGGACGCCGTCGCCGAACTCCAGGCCAAGGGCAGGGTCGACAAGGACGTGAACCCGGCGGCCGTCGCCGGTTCGCTGGTGGCGATGCTCGCGGCCGTCGCCTCCCACCAGAAGGGCTTCTCCTCCTGGGGCGTCAAGCAGGCCGAACTGAAGCCGAACCTCGCACTCTTGGTGCACCTGGGCGTCACGGGCAGGAAGCCGACGAAGTAACCCGGCCCGCCGACCCCGGCCTTTTCCCGCACCCAAGTCCTGTCTGCCAGGCGGCGGTCCACCCGAGTGGACCGCCGCCTGTTGCGCTTTCTACCTTCGTACGATCCTGAACAAGCGGATCTCCCGCTCCACCCGCGCCTGATACGCCGCGTACGGCGGCCAGAACGCCAGCACCGCCTGCCAGGCCGCCGCCCGCTCCGCCCCCTCCAGCAGCCGGGCCGTGACCGGGATGTCCTGGCCCTTCCAGCTGATGCGGGCGTCGGGATGCGCGAGCAGGTTGTGGCTCCAGGCGGGGTGCCCCGGCCGCCCGAAGTTGGACCCGACGAGGAGCCAGCTGCGCCCGTCCTCCTCCGGCATACAGGCCAGCGGTGTACGACGGGGCCGGCCGCTCCTCGCCCCGGTCGAGGTCAGCACCACACCCGGCAGGAGCTGCGCGCTGAGCAGCACCTTTCCGCGCGTGAGCCGGTGCACGGCCCGGTCCAGGGCCGGGAAGACGTACGGCGCCAGCCGCGCGAAACCCCGCGTGGAGGACACCTTCTGCACGAACCGCACGCCCCTCATCGGCCGGCCTCCTCGAAGACGTGCGCCACGTCGGCGGCGTGCGCCCGCAGCCGGTGCACCGGCCCGAACAGCAGCTCGTCGCCCGCGGCACGCTTGAAGTACAGGTGAACCTCGTGCTCCCAGGTGAAACCGATGCCGCCGTGCAGCTGGATCCCCTCGGCGGCGGCCGAGCGCAGGGCCTGGAGCGCCTGGGCGAGCGCGAGGCCGCCGACCGGCTCGCCGTGGGAGGCGGCCCAGGCCGCGTAGTACGCCGCCGAGCGGGCCGCCTGCACCTGGACGTACACGTCGGCCAGCCGGTGCTTGACCGCCTGGAAGGAGCCGACCGGCCGTCCGAACTGCTCCCGCCGCCCGACATACTCGACGGTCCGCTCCAGCACCCGGTCGGCGGCCCCCACGGCCTCGGCGGCGAGACAGGCGGCCGCGGTGCCGCCGAGCCGGGCGAGGGCGGGGAGGGAGTCGGTGTCAGCGCCGCCCAGCAACTCAGCCGGCACATCTCGCAGTTGGAGGCGCGCCTGCGGACGGGTCGCGTCCAGTGCGGTCTGCCGTACGCGGGTGACACCGGCCGCGTCACCACGCACGAGGAAGAGCAGGACGCGGGAGCGGGCGAAGCCGCCGCTGTGCGCGGCGACCAGGAGCAGGTGAGCACTGTGCCCGTCGAGGACCTGGTCGGCCTGCCCGTACAGCCGCCAGCCGCCGTCGATCCGCCGGGCCTGCACGCCCCCGGCCCGTCCGCCGCCGGCCCACTCCCCGCGCGGGTCGTGGCCGGTGAGCCCGAGGGCGGTGGCGAGGGCGGGCCCCGGCACCGCGAGCGCGGCGGTGAGCCTGCCGGAGGCGATACCCGGGAGGAGGTTCGCGCGCTGGGAGTCGGTGCCGAGGGCGAGCAGCAGCGGTGCCGTGAGGACGGCCGTGGCGAGCAGCGGGGAGGGGGCGAGGACCCGGCCCGTCTCCTCGCAGGCCAGGGCCAGCTCGGTGACCGAGCAGCCGACACCGCCGTGGGCCTCGGGGAGGGCCAGTCCGGGCAGGCCGAGCTGTTCGGCGAGGGCGGTCCACAGGGCCGGGTCGTACCCGGCCGGGGTGCCGACGGCGGCCCGCAGCTCCTCGGGGCCGGAGCGCTTGTGGAGCAGTTCGCGCAGGGTGCGGCGGATCTCGTCCTGTTCGGCGGTGAAGCGGGCGTCCATGGGGGATCTACCTCTCTCCACATCTGACGGTGCGTCATATTAGGGCGGAGGGGCGGGGATGCCCAGAGTCCTGCCGCTCCCGCCGACGGGCATATCTGATGTACCGTCAGATTCATGGTTGCCCGGAGGAAAGTGGCCGTCGTCGGCGTGGCCCTCTCGGACTGCGGCCGGGTGGCCGACGCGACCCCGTACGCCCTGCACGCCCAGGCGGCCCGGCGCGCCCTGGCCGACGCGGGCCTGGACCGCTCGCTGGTCGACGGCTTCGCCTCGGCCGGCCTGGGCACCCTGGCCCCGGTCGAGGTCGCCGAGTACCTGGGCCTGCGCCCCACCTGGGTCGACTCCACCTCCGTCGGCGGCTCCACCTGGGAGGTCATGGCGGCCCACGCGGCGGACGCGATCGCGGCCGGGCACGCGCGCGTGGTGCTGCTGGCCTACGGCTCGACGGCCCGCGCGGACGTCCGTGCGGGCCGCCGCACCGGGACGCTGTCCTTCGGCACGCGCGGCCCCCTGCAGTTCGAGGTCCCCTACGGCCACACCCTGATCGCGAAGTACGCCATGGCGGCTCGCCGCCACATGATCGAGTTCGGCACGACGATCGAGCAGTTGGCGGAGGTGGCGGTCCAGGCCCGGGCCAACGCGGCCCTGAACCCGGAGGCGATGTTCCGCACCCCGGTCACGGTGGACGAGGTCCTGGCCGGCCCGGTGATCGCCGATCCCTTCACCAAGCTGCACTGCTGCGTGCGTTCCGACGGCGGGGCGGCGGTGCTGCTGGCGGCGGAGGAGTACGTACCGGACTGCCGTACTCCGCCGGTGTGGGTGCTGGGGAGCGGGGAGCACGTCTCGCACGCGGCGATGTCCGGGTGGGCGGACTTCACCGTGTCCCCGGCGGCGGTGAGCGGACGGCTGGCCTTCGAGCGGGCGGGCGTACGGCCGGACGAGATGGACTTCGCGGAGATCTACGACGCGTTCACCTACATGACCCTGGTGACGCTGGAGGACCTCGGCTTCTGCGGCAAGGGCGAGGGCGGGGCGTTCGTGGAGAAGGGCCGGCTGCGGGTCGGGGGCGGGGGGCTTCCGGTGAACACCGACGGGGGTGGGCTGTCGGCCCAGCATCCCGGGATGCGGGGGTTGTTCCTGCTGGTGGAGGCGGTGCGGCAGTTGCGGGGGGAGGCCGGGGAGCGGCAGGTGCGGCGGGGTGCCGACGGGGCACTGCCGCGGCTGGGAGTGGCGTCCGGGACGGGTGGGTGGTTCTGCTCCTCGGGGACGGTGGTGTTGGGGGCGGGGTAAGGGGCATCTGACCGCAAAAGGTCGCATAACGCCTTGCGCAGCGGCAGGTCGGGAGAGTGGCTCGGCGGTGAGAACACAAGATCGGCGGGGCCTACCGGTTTCGGCCGCGACCGGGGAACCTGAAGGGGTCCCTGAGCCGGCGCCCCCACTCGGGGCCGTTCCCCCCTTGGAAGGAGCCCTGTCATGCCTGCTACGCCTGCCATGGACGACTGGTACGTGGACGACCGCTGCGTCAACTGCGACGTGGCCCGGCAGCTCGCTCCCGGGCTGATCGGCGAGGCGGAAGGAAGGTCGCGGATCCTGCGGCCGCCGAGGGACGCGGCGGAGACGCGGCGCTTACACGCGGCCGCGTTCGCCTGCCCCACCCGCTCGATCCGCCCGGCGACCGGCCGGCCGGACCCGACGCTGGACCCGTTCCCCATGGCCCTGGACGAAGCCGTGCTGCTCTGCGGCCACAACTCCCCCCGCACCGCCGGGGCCAACTCCTACCTGCTGCTGCGGCCGTCCGGCACGGCGATGATGATCGACACACCGCGCTGGAGCCCTGACCTGGCCGCCCGGTACGCGGCGTCGGGCCCGGTCACCGACGTACTGCTCACCCACCGCGACCATGCCGCGCACGGCCGCCGCTACGCGGACCGTTTCGGCGCCCGGCTGTGGATCCACGAGGGCGACCTCGACGCGGCACCGGACGCCGACCGGGTGATCCGTGGAGTGGACCCCGTGGAGATCGGCGAGGGGGTCACCGCCCATCCACTGCCCGGCCACACCCGGGGCAGTGTGCTCTACCTCGCGGACGACCGTTACTGCTTCACCGGCGACAGCTTCTACTGGTCACGCACGACAGCCGATCTGGAGGTCGCCGAGAGCGTGACGTGGCACTCCATCGAGGAACTGGCCCGTTCCCTGGCCAGGACGGCCGGTGACCTGCGCTTCGAGTGGCTCCTGCCGGGCCATGGCGACCGCCGGCGCCTGCCCGCCGACGAGATGTCCCGGCGGGTGCGCGCCCTGGCGGATCGCACCCGGGGGCTGCGCCCCCGGCCGATCGACTTCACGGCGGTGCAATGGTGAGGGGGCGCCTGAAGGCCGGTCGCTCCAGGGCTTGTTGGGAGAACGAGATCTGACGTACCGTCAGATTCAGTGTCGGCGGCAATGCGGGAGCATGGGCATGGACACGATCTGGCTCAGCGGAGCGGAATGGCTGGCCGTGCTGCGGATCGGGCTCGGGCTGTGGTGGCTGGAGAGCTGGCGGCACAAGGACCGCAAGGCCTGGTTCGCACGGGGCACCGGCATCACATGGGCCGCCGGGATAGCCGCCGAGCACCGCTGGAGCGCCGTGCGTTCGGGCTTCGAGACGGTCGTCGCGCCCCACCCGCGCGCGATGGCGTACGTCGTCGTCTACGCGGAACTCGCGCTCGGACTGGGCCTGATCACCGGCTTCCTCACCCCGATCGCCCTGGCGGGCGGGCTCCTCCTCAACGCCCTCTACTTCACCCTCATGATCCACGACGTGGCCGAGCAGGGGCAGAACGCGATGATGGCGCTGATGTCGGTGGTCGGCCTGTTCGGGATGTCCTGGCAGACCTGGTCGCTCGACGGCGCGCTGGGGCTGTTCTGATGGCCGGGCGGTTCGACCTGCCCGAGCCGGACGTCTTCACCCGGGCGTACTGGGACGCGGCCGCCGAGGGCCGGCTGCTGATCCGCCGCTGCCGGGCCTGCGCCCGGGCCCACCACTACCCGCGCGAGTTCTGCCCGCACTGCTGGAGCGAGGACGTCGCCTGGGAGCCCGCGAGCGGCCGGGCCACCCTCTACACCTGGTCCGTCGTCCACCGCAACGACCTGCCGCCCTTCACGGAACGCACCCCGTACGTCGCCGCCGTGGTCGACCTCGCCGAGGGGCCGCGGATGATGACGGAGGTCGTGGGAACGGGTTCGGCGGGAGAGCTGTCGGCCGGGGCGGAACTGGAGGTCGTGTTCCGGGACGGGATCCCGGTGTTCCGTGTCGCGCCGGGTGCGATCGGCGGGTGAACGGCACCGCCCCACGCGCTTGAATGGCCCCATGGCCCCCATACGCGACCGGTCCCAGACCGGCCCCCTCCCGGAAATCCACGGCCACGGCCTCCGTCTGCGCCCCTGGGACGCCGCGTCCGGCTCCGACGTCGAGACCTGGCTGCGCGGCATGCGGGACCCGGAGTTCCGGCGCTGGAACACCCCGCTGAGGCTGGTCACGGACCGGACGAGCGCCCGGGAGTCGCTGCTCGCGCGGGCCCAGAGCGCGGCGGAGGGCACCTCCATGTCGTTCCGGATCGCGGACGCCCGCAGCGGCACGGCACTGGGCCACATCGGCGTCAACGAGATCAAGTACCACCTGAAGGTCGCCCGCGTCGGCTACTGGGTACTCCCCGAGGCCCGCGGCCGGGGCGTCGCCACCCGGGCCCTCCTGCTCGCCGCCCGTTGGGCCCTCACCGAACTCGGCCTGCACCGGCTGGAACTGGACCACGCCGTCGGCCACGACGCCTCCTGCCGGATCGCCGAGCGGTGCGGGTTCGCGTACGAGGGGACGCTGCGCGGGGCGATCTTCCAGGAGGGCCGGCACGACGCGTTCCGGGACGCCCACCTGCACGCACGGCTGGCGACGGATCCGGAACCGGATGCGGATGGGGAACCGGGACCGCGTGCGGACCCGGGACCGGCCCCGGACGCAGGCCCGGACCAGGTACCGGATGCGAGGCGAGGGCCCGGGGCGTAATTCGGAGGTGCCGGCCGGGGCGTGCGCGGCACCATGGGGCATGCGCACCGACGACTGGCACCTCACCCAGGACCTCGACGCCTTCCTGACCCGAGCCGGCGCCTTCCTCCGCTCCCGACCGGCCCTCCACACCGTGCCGTTGACCGTCACGGAGACCCTGCGCACACGCGGCCGGCACGTCTACGGCGACGGAATACCGGAGTACGGCGTACTGGAACAGGACGGTGTGGTCCGGGCGGCGTTCTTCCGCACACCACCGCACCGGCTGAACCTCACCGCCCTGACGTCCGAGGAGGCCGATGCGCTGGCCGCACGGCTGGCCGCCCTCGGGCAACGCCTGCCCGGCGTGCAGGCCGACCGCGACACCGCCACCGTCTTCGCGGCGGCCTGGCAGCGGCACACGGGCGCCACGGCCACGCTCCGCCAGCGTCAGCGGCTCTACCGGCTCGGCACCCTGACCCTGCCCCGCCCGGTACCGCCCGGCCGGCCGCGCATCGCCGGCGAGGCGGACCGGAAGCAACTCATCCGCTGGCACGAGGAGTTCTCCGCGTCGCTCGGCATGGGCACCGTCCGGGACGCCGCCGAGTGGGCGGACGCCCGTATCGAGCAGGGCGGCATCACGTTCTGGGAGACCCCCGACGGAACCCCCGCCGCCATGGCCGGCAGGACCCCCGAGGTCGCCGGCCAGGTCCGCGTCGCCTCGGTCTACACCCCGCCCCACCTGCGCGGCCGAGGCTACGCGGGCGCCGCCACAGCCGAGGTCAGCCGCGCCGCCCTCGCGGCCGGAGCGCAGGAGGTGCTCCTCTTCACGGACCTGTCGAACCCCACGAGCAACGGCCTGTACCAGCGGATCGGGTACCGGCCGGTGGCGGACTTCGGGGTGTACGACTTCACAGGGCGGTCCGTGCCGGCTTGACCTTGACACAGTGACAAGGCCTTCACTGTGCCGAGGAGGAGGTGGTCCCGATGAACATGCCGAAGCAGGGCACGGACGCGGACACGGTTCGAGGTCTTCGGGGGCTGGAGGACAGCCGCTCGTCAGTGCGGTTGCGGGCAGCGCTGGCGGTCGGCACTGTCCCGGACCCGCGGTTCATCGGCAGGCTCATCGAACGATGCGCGATCGAGCCGGAGTTCCACGTCCGCGAAATGCTGACCTGGGCGCTCACCCGTCACCCGGCATCGATGACGGTCCCGAAGCTTCTCGACGAGCTGCGCTCGGAGCGTGCGCAGGCACGGAGTCAGGCGTTGCACACGCTGTCCAAGATCGGGGATCGGCAGGCGTGGCCGGCGATCACACGGGCGCTGCTGACCGACGCCGACGACGAGGTGGCGCGCAGCGCTTGGCGGGCGGCGGTCGTTCTCGTGCCCGGAGGCGAGGAGCCGGAACTGGCCGGAGTGCTGGCCACACAGCTCGGGCGCGGCGAGCGCGAGACGCAGTTGAGCCTCAGCCGGGCGCTGATCGCACTCGGTGAGGGGATCATGACGACCCTGCGCGCGGCGATGGCGGATCCCGACCCCCGGGTGCGCGCCCACGCGCTCGCCACGGAACGGCTGCTGCGCGACCCGGATGCCGGATTCGAGTTCGCGATCGAGGAGGCGAAGCGCGTCGTGGCGCTCGGCACGAGCAGCCAGGAGGGATGACAGGCAGTGTTGATCGGTGACGTGGCACGGCGGTCCGGGGTCAGCGCCCGCATGCTCAGGCACTACGACTCGCTCGGCCTGGTGCGGCCGACGGGTCGTACCGACGCCGGTTATCGCGAGTACTCCACTGAGGACATCCGGCGCATCTTCCATATCGAGAGCCTGCGGTCGCTGGGGCTGTCACTGCGTGAAGTCGGGCGTGCGCTCGATGATCCCGGCTTCACGCCCTCGGAGCTCGTCGACGACCTCATCCGCCAGACGCGAGAACGCATCGCGGCCGAGACGGAGCTGCTCACGCGACTTGGTCGGATCGGTGCCGCGGAACCCGCCGGCTGGGAGGACGTCCTCCAGACCGTCGCGCTCCTCCAGGCGTTGGGGTCGAAGAGCGCGGGGACGCGCCAGCGCGCGGCCCTGTCCTCGGTCGACGAGGTGCCGGTGCCGGTGGAAGCACTGGTCGAGGCAGCGCTGAGCGAGACGGACCCGAACGTCGCCGGAGCCCTTCGCTGGGCCTTGGCGCAGTCGGGCGGCGGCGGACTGGCGCTGCTGGCGGAGGGCCTCGGCTCACCGGCGGCCGAGGTGCGCCAACGCGCCGTCCAGTGCGTCGCCGAGATTCCGGAAGGTGCGGCGACCGCACTGCTGCGGGACGCCCTCGCGAACCCCGACATCGTGGTCCGCAGGTACGCGGCTCTGGCGCTCGGGGCACGTGGGGTGGCCGACGCGGTCCCGACGCTCGTCGGCATGATCGTCGAGGAGGCGAACGACGTCGACGCAGCCGACGCACTCAGCGCGCTGGCGAGTCGTCCCGCGTTGGCGGATCAGATCGCCGGCAGGCTCGTCGACCGCCTGGCCGACGGCACCGTTGACTCGTCCGCGCGTCGACGGCTCACCCAGGCGCTCGCGGACATCCCGGGTACCACAGCGTCCCGTGCCCTCGCGGACCTGTCCCATGACGACGACCGTGCCGTCGCGCTCACTGCGGCGTACATTCTCGGGATCCGCGAGGCGCGATGAGCCCAGGTCCGTTCACGGCCACAGCAGTTCCCGTGTCCACCCTTCCCCGTCTTCCCGGGTGCTCCGGTACCGCAGCCGTACGTGCCGCCGTGCCGCGTCTCCCTGGAAGAACTCCACCTCGTCCGGCCGCAGCCGGTACAGGGTCCAGGACGGTACGGGAGCCGCCGGCTCGCCCCGGGCCCGCTCCCACGCCGCCTCGGACGCCCGCGTCAGCTCCTCCACCGAGCCCAGGACCTCGCTCTGCCGGCCGGTCAGTGCCGCGGCCAGCGCGCCCGTCGAGCGGGCGTGGAGGTCGCCCTGGGCCTCCTCCGACGGTGCCGACGACACCGGGCCGCGGACCCGTACCTGCCGGCCCAGGACCGGCCAGTAGAAGCCGAGCGCGGCGTACGGGCGGGCGCCGAGGTGACGGCCCTTGCGGCTGCCGGCGTGGGAGGCGAAGGACCAGCCCGTCTCGTCGGCGCCGTGCAGCATGACGATCCGCACGTCGGGCAGGCCGGACTCGTCGGAGGTCGCCAGCGACATGGTGTGCGGCTCGGTCTGCCCGGCCGCCACCGCCGCCGCGAACCACTCGGTGAAGAGCGGCAGCGGGGTGGCAGGGGCGGTCGTCGGGTCGAAGGGGGGCAGGTGAGTGACCTGCGGGTCCCAGACCCGCAGTGACCTCAGCAGCTCGTGCAGATCCGTTGCCATCCCCCGATTGTCACCCCCGGAGGGCTGCTCACACCTGTCCGAGGTCCGACGACACCCACCGCTCCGGCCGCATCCGCAGCACCAGCATTTCTCCGTGGTTCTTCCAGGAGAAGTCGACGTAGCCGTCGACCTTGTCGGCCGGCAGGTAGCGTGCCGAGAGCTCGCGCAGCTGGTCGAGGGTGGCGGGGGCGGTGTCGACGACCGGGCCCTCGACCGACACGTACCGGATGGTCGGCTCCAGCCGGTCCACCATCAGCGAGAACCGGCCCGCCGCACTGATCAGCTCGTTCTTGCGGGAGTCGAGGCCCGTCATGATCCAGATGTCGCCGCCGGGCTCGTACTGGTACCAGATCGGCACGGTCAGCGGCGCGCGGCCCGGCCCTGCGTCGACCGCCAGCGCGGCGATGTGCGGCTCGGCCAGGAACTGTTCGCGCTCTTCGCGGGTCAGGGCCATTCCGGTCTCCTTCGCGGGTGCGTTCCGTTCTCCATCGGTGTCCTCTCAACACCCGTTCCACGGACGGGTGTTCCCGTCGGAGGCGCACCCTGCGATTCGTGATGAACGATCGTCGGGAACGGTCCGCCGGAAACGATCACCGGCCCGCCACAATCAGGCCCGCTACGCCACCGGCCCCACCCCGTCCCCCTACAGTCGTGATCGATCCGAAACCAATTCCGGTCTTGACCGAGACCCATCAAGCGGGCCCGTGGCTACGCTCCCGCTCATGGCCGACTCGACATCCCCCACACACTCCCCCGCGCACCCCGCACCCGACCGCCCCGTCTACGTCATCGGCGGCGGCCCCGGCGGACTCTCCGCCGCGTACGCGCTGCGGGCCCGGGGCATACGGGCCGTCGTCCTGGAGAAGTCCGACCGCGTCGGGGCGTCCTGGCGCGGGCACTACGACCGGCTGCACCTGCACACCACCCGCCGGCTGTCGTCCCTGCCCGGGCTGCCGATGCCGCGCCGGTTCGGGCGATGGGTGTCCCGGGACAACGTGGTGCGGTACCTGGAGAAGTACGCGGAGCACCACCGGCTGGACATCGTCACCGGCGTCGAGGTGTCCCGCATCGAGCGCGCGCCCGACGGCACGGGCTGGCTGCTGCACGCCACCGGCGGACGGGAGCTGGCCGGGGCGGCGGTCGTCGTCGCCACCGGCTACAACCACACGCCCCGCGTGCCCGACTGGCCCGGCCGCGACACCTTCACCGGCGAGCTCCTGCACGCCGGCGAGTACCGCAGCGGCAAGCCCTACGCCGGCCGGGACGTCCTCGTCGTCGGGGTCGGCAACACCGGGGCCGAGATCGCCGTCGACCTGGTGGAGAACGGTGCCTCCCGGGTCCGGCTGGCCGTGCGGACCGTCCCGCACATCGTGCGCCGCTCGACCGCGGGTTGGGCCGCCCAGTACAGCGGCATCCTCGTACGGCGGCTGCCGGTCGGCCTCGTCGACCGGATCAGCCGCGTGCAGGCGAAGGTGGCCGTGCCCGACCTGTCGGCGCACGGACTGCCGCGCCCCGACACCGGGTTGTACAGCCGGGTGAAGGAGGGGGCGATCCCCGTGCAGGACGTCGGACTGATCGACGCCGTACGCAGGGGCGAGGTCGAGATCGTGGCCGCCGTGGACGGTTTCGAGGAGGGCGGCAAGATCGTCCTGGCCGACGGCACCCGGATCTCCCCGGACACCGTGATCGCCGCCACCGGCTACGTCCGCGCCCTGGAGCCCCTCGTGGGCCACCTCGGCGTGCTGGACCCCCGCGGCAGGCCCGTCGTCCACGGCGCCCGCACCCCGAATACCGCCCCCGGCCTGTACTTCACCGGCTTCACGAACCCCATCAGCGGCAACCTCCGCGAGATGGCGATCGACGCCCTGAAGATCGCGAAGGCCGTCGCCCGGGACGGGTCGGGTGCGGTGTCGCGGCTGCCCGGTTAGCCCACGACCCACCTGCCCGGGCTGTGCCCGGGCAGTGCCAGGTCGGCGGCCACACCGTAGTGGTCACTCGCCTGCACACCGTCGACCGGCTCCACCAGGACCCTTTCGCACGAGGAGACCCGCAGGGTCGGGCCGTGGCGGCCGCACCGGAGCAGGACGTAGTCGATGCGGCGATCCGACGCCTCGGGCATGTCGCCCTGCCGTACGAGCGGGTTGGCGGAGCTGAACGTCGGTCCCGGTTCGCCGGGACGCGCGGCCGACCAGGCGTCCTGGAAACAGACGCTCATGCCGTCGAGCGACTGCAGCCCTTCAAGGAACCGCAGGCTGGCGGCCTCGGGCGGCGCGTCGAGGTCGCCGAGCAGGACCGTGTGGCGCACGGGGCGCTCGGCGACGGCCCTCTCGACCAGCCGGGCGGTGACGAGCGCCTGCAGCTCCCGCTCACGTTCCCAGCCGTAGGGCCAGCTCGGCTTGTGGTGCACCACGAGGAGCGTGCCGAGGGGCTCGGGCAGGGGGAGTTCGGCGGCGACGACTCCGCACCAGCTGGTGAGCGACGTCCGCCCGGTCACCTCCAGCGGGTCCGCCACGGTGCGCCCGAAGGGACGGCGGGCCGCCAGTACCGCTCCCACACCGTCGGCGGACCACCGGGGATGCGGAACGACGTGCCAGCCCGCGTCGACCAGGGCTCGCACGTCCCCACGCGTCACCTCCTGGAGGGCCAGCACGTCCGGCATCCGGCGCCGCAGCTCCCGCGCCAGGACAGCCCGGCGAGCTGGGCCGTCGGCGTACTGCGGCGCCAGCACGTTCATGGTCATCAACCGCACACCGGAGGTCGCCTCGCTCATCGTCTCAGGGTGACACAGTCAACTTCGCCCGCTCCCGGCCATTCCTGACATCACGTCAGTTCAGATAATCTGACAGAGCGTCAGTTAGCGGCTGTCTCACAGGAGCGGGCGGAACGATGCTTGGATCGACCCACGGCACCCTCACCACCGACTCCCGCCGGACCCGGGCCATCGCCTGTGGCGAGCGGTCCGGGCCCGTCGTGCACGGCAGGCCGGCCCAGACGGGAGACCTCGATGTCAGCGGGCGTCCGCTGCACGCCGGCGTACCCGACCTGGACCGATTCTTCCGCCCCCGGTCCGTCGCCGTGATCGGCGCGTCCGATGCCGAGGGGCGCCCCAACACCGGCATCACACGGCAACTGGCCGACTGGGCCGAGCGGGTCGGGGCCCGGCTGTATCCGGTGCACCCGAGCCGGCCGTCCGTCTTCGGCACACCCTGCTCCCCCTCCGTCGCCGGCCTGCCCGAACCGGTCGACCTGGCCGTGGTGCTGGTCGGCGACCCCCTCCCGGTGGTCGAGGAACTGGCCGAGGCCAAGGCACGGTTCGCGGTCGTCTTCGCCTCCGGCTTCGCGGAGACCGGGGCGGAGGGCGAGGCCGCCCAGCGGCGACTGACCGCCGCAGTCGAGCGGTCCGGGATGCGGCTGCTGGGCCCCAACACCAACCTCAACGCCTTCGAGCGGTTCCGTGACGACCTTCAGGGGCCGGCGATCGCGCTGATCACCCAGTCCGGCCACCAGGGCCGCCCCGTCTTCGCCCTCCAGGAACTCGGCATCCGCCTCTCCCACTGGGCGCCCACCGGCAACGAGGCCGACCTGGAGACCGCCGACTTCCTCTCCTACTTCGCCGAGCAGCCCGAGGTCGGCGCCATCGCCTGCTACCTGGAGGGCCTGAAGGACGGCCGCTCCTTCCTGCTCGCCGCCGACCGGGCCGCCCGGCGCGGTGTGCCGGTCGTCGCGGTCAAGGTGGGCCGTACCGAGACCGGCGCCCGCACGGCCGCCTCCCACACCGGCAAACTGACCGGCGCGGACGCGGTGGTGGACGCGGCGCTACGGCAGTACGGCGTGATCCGGGTCGACGGACTCGACGAACTCCAGGACACCGCCGCCCTGTTGGCCCGGGCTCGCCCGCCGCGCGCCGACGGGGTCGTCGTCTACTCGATCTCGGGCGGCACGGGCGCGCACGTCGCCGATCTGGCGACCGGGGCGGGCCTGCGGCTGCCGGTCCTGTCCGAGGCCAGACAGGCCGAGCTGCACCAGTGGATACCCGAGTACCTGAGCGTCGCCAACCCCGTCGACAACGGCGGGCACCCGGTCGGCGACTGGCGCGGCCGGAAGATCATCGACGCGATCCTCGACGACCCCGAGGTGGGCGTGCTCGTCTGCCCGGTCACCGGGCCGTTCCCGCCACTCAGCGACCGGCTCGTCCGGGACCTGGTGGCGGCGGCGGAGCAGACGGACAAGCTGGTGTGCGTGGTGTGGGGTTCGCCGGTCGGCACCGAGCCGGCCTACCGCGAGGTCCTGCTCGGCTCCTCCCGCGTGGCCACCTTCCGCACGGTCGGCAACTGCCTCACCGCCGTCCGCGCCTACCTCGGCCACCACCGCTTCACGACCGGCTACCACTCCCCCTTCGACGACGCCCCGCGCACTCCCTCCCCCTCCTACCGCAAGGCCCAGGCGCTGATGCGGCCCGGCGAGCAGCTGAGCGAGCACGCCGCGAAGCAGCTGCTGCGGGCGTACGGCATCCGCGTGCCGCGCGAGCAGTTGGTCACCAGCGCGGCGGCGGCCGTACGGGCGGCGGGGCTGGTGGGCTACCCGGTGGTGATGAAGGCCTCGGGCGCCCGGATCGCCCACAAGACCGAACTGGGCCTCGTGAAGATCGGGCTCACCTCGGCGAGCCAGGTCCGCGACGCCTACCGGGAGCTGACCGACATCGCCCGCTACGAGGATGTCCCGCTGGACGGCGTACTGGTCTGCCAGATGGTCGAGCACGGCGTCGAGATGGTCGTCGGGGTCACGCACGACGACCTGTTCGGGCCGACCGTGACCGTCGGGCTCGGCGGGGTGCTCGTGGAGGTCCTGCGCGACACCGCCGTAGGCGTGCCGCCGTTCGGCGAGGAGCGGGCGCGGGACATGCTCGCCGGGCTGCGCGGGCGGGCGCTGCTCGACGGGGTCCGCGGGCGGCCACCGGCGGATCTGGACGCGCTGGTCGAGGTCGTCCTGCGCGTGCAGCGCATGGCACTGGAACTCGGGGACCAGCTCGCCGAGTTGGACATCAACCCGCTCATGGTCCTGCCCCAGGGGCAGGGCGCGGTGGCGCTGGACGCGCTGGCGGTGTGCAGCCGATGACGGAACCCGCCGTTCTGCACACCACCGGCGACCACGTCCTCTCCCTCACCCTCAACCGGCCCCAGGCCCTCAACGCCCTCACGCCCGACCAGCGGGACGTGATCGTCCGGCTGCTGTCGGAGGCATCCGCGTCGGCGGAGGTACGAGCGGTCGTGCTCACGGGAACGGGGCGCGGCTTCTGCGCCGGCGCGGACCTCCGGGCCACCACCGCGACCGCCGAGGCGGGCACCGCCGCCACGACGACCGCACCTGTCGCCGGAGATGTCGCACGCACCCTCCGCACCGGCGCCCAGCGCCTGATCGCCGCCGTCCTGGACTGCGAGAAGCCGGTGATCGCGGCGGTGAACGGTACGGCCGCGGGGCTGGGCGCGCACCTCGCCTGGGCCTGCGATCTCGTCCTGGCCGCCGAGTCGGCCCGCTTCATCGAGGTGTTCGTACGGCGCGGCCTGGTACCGGACGCCGGCGGCGCGTACCTCCTCCCCCGCCTCATCGGCCCGCAGCGCGCCAAGGAGCTGATGTTCTTCGGCGACGCGCTCACGGCGGCCGACGCGGAGCGGATGGGGTTGGTTAACCGGGTCGTCCCGGACGCCGACCTGGAGAAGACGGCCCGCGCCTGGGCCGCACGCCTCGCCACCGGCCCGACCCGGGCCCTCGCCCTCACCAAGCAGCTCGTCAACGCCTCTCTCGACACCGACCGGGCCACGGCCCTCGCCGCCGAGGCCGCCGCGCAGGAGATCAACATGACGACGGCGGACGCGCAGGAGGGCGTACGGAGCTTCGCGGAGCGGCGGAAACCCGTGTACGAGGGTCACTGACCCTTCCTATCTGACGCTACGTCAGATTCAATGGTGGATGTGATGGGACAAGCAGGAATGGCCGAAGCCGCCGTCCGCTACCTCAGGTCGGCCCGCACACCCGCACCGGAGCCCGTCGAAGCGCTGCCGCGCCCCGCGCTGCGGTGCGTCGGCGAGGACGAGCGCGCTCCCCTGGACCCGGCGGAGTTCCGCCGCGTCCTCGGACACTTCGCGACGGGCGTGGCAGTGATCACGGCGCCCCCCACCACTCCGGGCACCACGGGCGACTCGCCCGCCGGCTCCCCCGCCGGCTTCGCCTGCCAGTCCTTCACGTCCCTCTCCCTCGTCCCGCCGCTGGTCGCCTTCATGGTCGGCCGTACGTCGACGACCTGGCCGCGTATCGCCAGGGCCGGGGTGTTCTGCGTGAACGTCCTGGGCGCCCACCAGACCGAGCTGTGCCGCGCCTTCGCGGTGAGCGGCGCGGACAAGTTCACGGGGGTGGCGTACGACGCGGCGCCGGTGTCGGGTTCGCCGCGCCTGTCGGGTGCCGTCGCCTGGATCGACTGCGCGATCCACGCCGTCCACACCGGCGGTGACCACCTCATCGTGGTCGGCCGGGTGGACGCCCTCGGTACGGGCGACGACGACGATCCGGACGGACCGCTGCTGTTCCACCGAGGGCGCTTCGCGCGGCTGTCCGATTGATCGAGCCGGTACGGATCAGGCGACGGCCAGCCGCCACAGCGAGGTGACCTCGGCGGCCCGTACGGCGTGCAGCGGATCGTCCGTGTCCCGCACGCGCGCGTGACGGGGGCGGGTGTCCAGACGGTCGACCACCCGCAGGCCCGCCGTGTCGATGGCGTTCAGCAGCTCGTCCCGGCTGCGCAGCCCGAGCCGTTCGGCCAGGTCGGACAGTACGAGCCAGCCCTCACCGCCGGGTTCCAGCCGGCCGCCGAGCCCGTCCAGGAAACCCTGGAGCATGCCACCGCGCGCGTCATAGACGCCGAGGTCGAGGTCGGAGGCGGGACGGGCGGGGATCCAGGGCGGGTTGCAGACCACCAGATCGGCGCGCCCCTCGGGATACAGCCCGGGCCCGGCGACGCGGACCACCCGCCCGAGCCCCAACCGCCGTACGTTGTCCCGCGCGCACTCCCGCGCCCGCGCGCTGACGTCCGTGGCCACCACCTGCCCGGCACCACGCCGGGCGAGCAGGGCGGCGAGCACACCGGTGCCGGTGCCCAGGTCGAACGCCGTACGCACACCGCCACCACGCGGCAGCGGCGCCCGCGCGACGAGATCGACGTACTCACCCCTGGTCGGCGCGAACACCCCGTAATGCGGGTGGACCCGCGCGCCCAGCGCCGGAACATACACACCCTTCTCCCGCCACTGCCGGGCACTGATCACACCCAGCAGCTCGGTGAGGGCGACGGCCATGTCCCCGTCGGACGGCCCGTACGCCTCACCGCACGCCGGCCGCACGTCAGGCGCCCGACGCAGCGCCAGTACGTGCTCCCGCTCCAGCAGCACGAGCAACTTGCCGAGCACGCGCGCACGGTGAGCACGGAACCGCCGGTACAGACGGAAGGTCTCGGCCGGCGTACCCGCCGGACCGGGCGCGGCACGACCGACACGGCGGTCCATCGCGCGCAACAACTGCCGCGCGTTCTGGAAATCCCCGCGCCACAACAGCGCGGTGCCCTCGCAGGCCAGACGGTAGGCGACGGCGGCGCTCATCCGGTCGTCGGCGACGACGACCCGACGGGGCAGGGGCAGCCCGGACTCAGAATGCCAGCGGGCGGAACGGGGTTGAGCCTCGATCCAGCGGATCGTGGACACGGCAAACTCCTCGGAAGGCCGAACGTGAACGAACCTGCGACGTCACGACGACCACGTCACCGAGAACCATGCCGAGTGTCATCGACGGACCTTCCAAGAGGCGAATGAACTGGCCCAAGGATAGGGCCAGCCGCGGGGTCCCTACGCGGGCGCGTAGCCGCTGTCGCGCCCGGCAGTCCCTTCTCAGGCCGTCACCGCCACCCCCACCCCCCGCCGCCGGATCACCAACGCCATCAACGCCGCCACCGCGCACAACGCCCCCGACGCGTACCAGACCACGTCGTACGACCCGAACGTGTCGCGCGCGACGCCGCCGAGGAAGGCGACCAGGGCCGCGCCGACCTGGTGGGAGGCGAGGACCCAGCCGAAGACGATCGCGCTGTCCTCGCCGTACTGCTCGCGGCACAGGGCGAGGGTGGGCGGGACCGTGGCGACCCAGTCGAGGCCGTAGAAGACGATGAAGAAGATCATCGGGGGCCGGACGCCGGGCGTCACCAGCAGCAGCGGGAGGAAGAGGAGGGAGACGCCCCGCAGGGAGTAGTAGACCGCGAGCAGGCGCCGGGCTTCGAAGCGGTCGGTGAACCAGCCGGAGGCGACCGTGCCGACGACGTCGAAGACGCCGATGACCGCGAGCAGCGAGGCGGCGGTCGTCAGGGGCATGCCGTGGTCGTGGGCGGCGGGCACGAAGTGGGTCTGGATCAGGCCGTTGGTCGAGGCGCCGCAGATCGCGAAGGTGCCGGCGAGCAGCCAGAACGGGCCGGTGCGTGCGGCCGAGAACAGCACGGTCACGGCCCGGCGGGCGGCGCCGGGGACCGGTGCGGGCTTCGGTACGAACTCGGTCGCGCCGTACGGCTTCTGGCCCACGTCCGCGGGGTGGTCGCGCAGCAGGAGCCAGACGAACGGGACGACCGCGAGGGCGGCGAGCGCGACCGTCACGGCGGCCGGGCGCCAGTCGTGCCGCTCGACGATCCAGGACAGCAGCGGCAGGAAGATCAGCTGGCCGGAGGCGGACGCGGCGGTGAGGATGCCGCTGACCAGGCCGCGCCGCTCGGTGAACCAGCGGTTGGTGACGGTCGCCGCGAACGCCAGCGCCATGGATCCGGAGCCGAGGCCGACCAGCAGGCCCCAGCACAGCATCAGTTGCCAGGCCGCCGTCATCCACACCGTGAGGCCCGAACCGAGCGCGATGACCGTCAGGGCGACCGCGACGACCCGGCGGATGCCGAAGCGGTCCATCAGGGCCGCCGCGAACGGGGCCGTCAGACCGTACAGCGCGAGATTGACCGAGACGGCGGCGCCGATCGTGCCGCGCGACCAGTCGAACTCGTCGTGCAACGGGTCGATGAGCAGGCCCGGCACGGAACGGAAGGCGGCCGCGCCGATGATCGTCACGAAGGTGACAGCGGCGACGAACCAGGCACGGTGGATGCGCCGCCTGCCCGCGGCGGGGGGTTCCGGTACGGATTCCTGCACGTCGGGGGCGGCATCGCTTGTCTGGGTCACGCCATAAGGCTTCCGGATCGCGATCCGTCTCATCGAGTGGCCTGAAAGACAGCATTCGCTAGGATCGGGCCATGCAGACCGTGCATACGGGCACCCGCGAAGCCTTCCGCCCCCACCGCGTCGTCGTCCTCGCCCTCGACGGGCTGCTCCCCTTCGAACTGGGCATCCCGCACCGCATCTTCGGCCGCCCCAAGGACGCCCGGGGGCGGCACCTGTACGAGGTCGTGACCTGCTCGGTCCGGCCGCCGGGCCCGGTCGATACGGACGCCGACTTCGCCATCCACGTCGCGCACGGCCCCGAGGCCCTGGCCGAGGCCGACACGGTGATCGTCCCGGCGTCGTACGAACTCGGCCCGGTCTACGACGAGGGAGTGCTGACCGACGAACTGGCCGCGGCCCTCGCCCGCCTCCGGCCCGGCACGCGCCTGGCCTCCATCTGCACCGGCGTCTACGTGCTCGCCGCCGCCGGCCTCCTCGACGGCCGCCCCGCCACCACCCACTGGGCCGACGCCGAACGCCTGCAGCGGCTCTTCCCGCAGGTCCAGGTCGACCCGGACGTGCTGTTCATCGACGACGGCGACGTGCTGACCTCCGCGGGGGTCGCCGCCGGCATCGACCTGTGCCTGCACATCGTGCGCCGCGACCACGGCGCCGCCGTCGCCAACGACGTGGCCCGCCGTACGGTCGTACCGCCGCACCGCGACGGCGGTCAGGCACAGTACATCGAGCGGCCGGTGCCCGATCCGCAGCAGGCCTCCACCACCACCGCCCGCGCCTGGGCCCTGGGCCGTCTCCACGAGCCGATCCAGTTGCGCGACATGGCCGCCCAGGAGGCCATGTCGGTCCGTACGTTCACCCGCCGCTTCCGCGAGGAGACCGGCGTCAGCCCCGGCCAGTGGCTCACCCAGCAGCGCGTGGAACGGGCCCGGCACCTGCTGGAGACCACCGACCGCTCCGTCGACCAGGTGGCCCGCGACGCGGGCTTCGGTACGGCACAGTCGATGCGCCAGCACCTCCAGGCGGCGCTCGGTGTCACGCCCACCGCCTACCGGCGGACCTTCCGGACCGGGAGGGACGGGTCGGCGGCCGTCAGAACGTGAGCACTCCGCGCGCCACCCGGCCCGCCTCCGCGTCCGCCGCCGCCTTCTCGAAGTCCTCGACCGGGTAGGTCCGGGTGACCAGTTCGTCGAGCAGCAGCCTGCCTTGGCGGTACAGGTCGGCGTACAGGGCGATGTCCCGCTGGGGGCGGGAGGAGCCGTAGCGGCAGCCCAGGATGGACTTGTCGAGGTACATCGACGAGACGCGGAAGGACGCCTCGGCCGCGGCCGGCGGCACCCCGAGGAGGATCGCCTGGCCGTGCCGGTCCAGTGCGTCGATCGCCTGCCGGATCAGCTCCACCCGGCCGACGCACTCGAAGGCGTGGTCCGCGCCCGTGGGCAGGAGGTCCCGCACGCCCTCCGTCGAGGTGAGGAAGTCCGTCGCGCCGAAGCGGCGTGCCACCTCCTCCTTCGCCGGGTTGGCGTCGACGGCCACGATCCGCAGGGCGCCCGCGAGCCGCGCCCCCTGCAACACGTTCAGGCCGATGCCGCCCGTCCCGATCACCAGGACACGGTCGCCGCGGTCGACCCGCGCCCGGTTCAGCACGGCGCCCACCCCCGTCAGCACCCCGCACCCGATGAGCGCCGCCGACGCCATGGGGACGTCCTCGGGGATCCGGACCGCCTGTACGGCCTTCACGACCGTGCGCTCCGCGAACGCCGAGTTCGCGGCGAACTGGTGGACCGGCACGCCGGCGTGACGGAACGGCCGGCCCGGACGCCCGATCGCCTGCCGGCACATCGTCGGGCGACCCCGGTCACACTCCGCGCACGTGCCGCAGTTCGCGAGGGTGGACAGCGCCACATGGTCACCGGGCGCCACGTGTGTGACGCCACTACCCACCGACTCCACGACCCCGGCACCCTCATGGCCCAGCACCACAGGGACCGGGAAGGGTATGGTCCCGTCCACCACCGACAGATCGCTGTGACACAGCCCGGCCGCCGAGATCGCGACCCGCACCTCACCCGGACCCGGCTCCCGCACCTGCAGATCCGTGACGACCCGGACCTGCTTCCCGTCGAAGATCACGCCTCGCATCACGCGGCTCCCTTGGGCTCCCTGGGCAGGCCGAGCACCCGCTCGGCGATGATCGTGCGCTGGATCTGGTCCGAGCCGCCGTAGATGGTGTCGGCCCGGGAGAAGAGGAAGAGGTGCTGCGCCGCGTCCAGTTCGTACGGCGACGCGAGGGACCAGTCCGCCGGACCGACGCTCGCCGCCGCACCCCGCACCAGCACCGCCAGCTCCCCGAGCCGCTGATGCCATCCGGCCCACAGCAGCTTCGCCACGCTCGGGGCACCCGGGTCGCCCGAACCGCCCAGGGTGCGCAGGGCGTTCCAGCGCATGGTGCGCAGCTCCGCCCACTGCCGTACGAGCCGTTCCCGTACGACCGGATCCTCCGCCGCCCCCGACTCCACGGCCGCCCGCACCACGCTGCCCAGCTCCCGGGCGAACCCGATCTGCTGCGCCAGCGTGGACACGCCCCGCTCGAAACCGAGGAGGCTCATGGCGACGCGCCAGCCGTTGCCCTCACCGCCGACGACGTGCTGCGCGTGCGCCCCGTCGAAGAAGACCTCGTTGAAGTCGCTGGTGCCCGTCAGCTGCCGGATGGGGCGGACCTCGATCCGGCCCGGCTGGTCCATGGGGACGAGCAGGAAGGTCAGTCCGCGGTGCCGCTCGGAGCCGGGCTCGGTGCGGGCGAGCACGAAGCACCAGTCAGCCTCGTGCGCCAGGGACGTCCAGATCTTCTGCCCGGTGACGCGGTAGGCACGGCCGTCGCCCTCGCGCACGGCCGCGGTACGGACCCCGGCCAGGTCCGAACCGGCGCCGGGTTCGCTGTACCCCTGGCACCAGAGTTCCTCCCCGGCGGCGATCGGCGGCAGGAAGCGGGACTTCTGCTCCTCGGTGCCGTGCGCCATGAGCGTGGGGGCCAGCAGGTTCTCACCGATGTGCCCGGAGCGCGGGGGCGCTGCCGACTGCGCGTACTCCTCGGCCCAGACGACCTGTTGGGTGAGCGTGGCGGTGCGATTCCCGTACCCGCCCGCGCCCCACCCGAGCCCGATCCACCCGGCTGCCCCGAGGGTGCGCTCCCAGGAGCGCCGGTCCCGTGCGTCCTCGGCGTGCGCGGCGAGCCAGGCACGAGCCTCGGCACGAAAGTCCTCGTCTTCTTGCGCGAACCCGAAATCCACGGTTGCCGCCTCATCTCGGTGACTGGGCTTGCGGTAAGGCCCCCAAGGGGCGCGGGGAACTGCGCGACCAGCCACCAACAACCCGCGGCCGCCACACCACACGCGCCCCCTGAGCTACTGGGCGTTCGGCCGCTCCCCCTCCTGCGCCGCCCTCTCCATCTCCCGCACCCGCTCGAGCATCGGCATCGGATCCACCCCCACGGACCCGGGCAGAAACTCCGCGATCCCCTCCACGGTCCAACCGCCGGAGGCATACGCGGCCCGCAGCTCCCTCGGCTGCGCCCACACCGCGATCTTCGCCCCGGCGACCGTGTACACCTGCCCGGTGATCCCCTGCTCCCGCGCCCCGTCGGACAGCAGATACACCACCAGCGGGGCGACATCCTCCGGCTCCCCGATCTCCGCCAGCTCCATCGGCACCCCCGCGGACATCCGCGTTCGCGCGACCGGCGCCACCGCGTTCGCGGTCACCCCGTACTTGTGCAGCCCCAGCGCGGCGCTCCGCACGAGTGAGATGATCCCGCCCTTGGCCGCGCTGTAGTTGGCCTGCGACACCGACCCCTGATGGTTGCCGCTGGTGAAGCCGACCAGTGTGCCTGCGCGCTGCTTGCGCATCACCGCCGAGGCGGCCCGGAACACGGTGAAGGTGCCCTTCAGGTGCGTCGCGACGACCGGGTCCCACTCCTCCTCGGTCATGTTGAACAGCATCCGCTCCCGGAGGATCCCGGCCACGCAGACCACCCCGTCGAGCCGCCCGTACGACGACAGCGCCACGTCGACGACCCGCTGCCCGCCCGCCATGGTGGAGATGTCGTCGGCGACGGCGACCGCGTCCCCGCCCGCCGCCTCGATCTCCTTGACCACGGCCTCGGCGACCGCACTGGTCGGGGAGGCACCGTCGACCGCCACGCCGTAGTCGTTGACGACGACCTTCGCCCCCTCGGCCGCCGCCGCGAGGGCGACCGCCCGGCCGATGCCCCGCCCGGCGCCGGTGACGGCGACGACCTTGCCTGCCAAGAAGTTCCCCACGCCCGGCCCCTTCCCGTCCCACGGTTTCTGACGGACCGTTAGATTTCGCAGACCTCCAGATTCTACGACCCGTCAGATACGGGAACACAAGCCCCGGGGAGGACTCATGTCGCTGCCGGACGCGTTCCACGACATCGCCAAGCGCGTGAACAACTGGGGCCGTTGGGGAGCCGCAGACGAGCTCGGCACACTGAACCTGATCACCGACGAGGTCGTCCGGGAGGCCGCGGCAACGGTCCGCACCGGCCGCCGGATCCCGCTCGCACTCCCCCTCCGGCGCGACGGCGTCCAGACGGGGATGATCCCGGGCCGGATCGACCCGCTGCACGTCATGGTGCAGATCAACCAGGAGCTCTTCGGCCCGGGCACCGTCGCGTGCAGCGACGATGCCGTGACGATGGGACTCCAGGCGGCCACCCACTGGGACGCGCTGCCGCACGTCTCGCACTCGGGCAGGCTCTACAACGGCCGCCCGGCAGCCTCCATCACCCCGCACGACGGCGCGGAGTTCAGCGGCATCGACAAGGTCCGGCACCTCGTCTCGCGCGGAGTGCTGCTCGACGTCGCCCGGGCCCGGGGCACGGACCGGCTCGACGGCGGGTACGCCGTCACGCCCGAGGACCTGGACGCCGCCGAGGAAATGGCCGGTACGCGCGTGCGGGCCGGCGACGTCGTGCTCGTACGGACGGGGCAGGTCCAGCTCTGCCTGGCCGGGGACCGGCACGCGTACGCGTATCCGTCGCCGGGACTGTCGATCCGGACGCCGGAGTGGTTCCACGCACGCGATGTCGCGGCGGTCGCCAACGACACCCTCACCTTCGAGGTGTTCCCGCCCGAGGTCGAGGACCTGTGGCTGCCGGTGCACGCCCTCCACCTCGTGGAGATGGGGATGCCGCAGGGCCAGAACTGGAATCTCGAAAAGTTGTCCACAGCCTGTGGAGAACTGGGCCGCTACGCGTTCCTGCTGGCGGCGACACCCGAGCCGTTCACGGGAGCGACCGGCTCTCCGGTGGCCCCGGTCGCCGTCCTGTAGGCCATGCAGGCCAGGGCGCGTGCCGCCGCCACCCCGCCGCAGGAAGCTGGATGGCGGCGCCGCGCTGCTCGCCCCGAGCACGGCAGCGCGCGCCGCCACCCGACTCCGGCGCTCCCGCCCCGGCTCCCGTGGCCCTGACAGGGAGCCGACGCCGAATCACGACTCACACTCGCCGAGGGCCGCCGTCGCAGGCCCTCGCCGTCCCCTCACGGCGAATCGCTGCCCACAAGCGTGAGCAAACCGTCACGAGGCGTCAACACCCGATCGGTGATTTGTTGCTTATGCGGCTTTCACCGCGGGCGCGCACGGAAGCACATCCCGGCGCATCGCCGCATGCCATGACCAAAACGGCGGACCCGCCGTGCGACCGTGCCCCGGCCCCGCCGCAACACCGCGCGGCATGTGCCGCCGTACACCGCACTCGTCGCGCCTCAGACCGCCTCGTACGCCAGCCCCTCGACGGACGCTCCACCGCCGCACGCCACCGCGCCGCCCCCGCACCCCGCCGTGACCTCGGGGGACTTCGAACACCGGTCCAGCTCGCACCAGATGCGCTTGCCGGTGCTCTCGACGCTCCAGCCCCAGCGGTCGGCGAGGCCGTCGACGAGGGCGAGGCCCCGGCCGCCGGTCGCGTCGTCGTCCGCGCACCGGGGCACGGGGGCCCGGCCGCTGCGGTCGGCGACCTCGAGGCGGACGGTGATCTCCTCCGTCACGGCGTGCGGCAGCGACAGCCGCAGCACGGCGGGCCGGCCGGTGTGCACCACGGCGTTGGTGACCAGCTCGGAGACGAGCAGGATCAGGGTCTCGGCGAGCGGCTCGTCGGCCTGTATGCCCGACCCGGCCAGGCGGGAGCGGGCCCACCGCCGGGCCCGCCCCACCTCTGCGGGGTCGGGCCGGATCTCCAGCTGCACTTGAAGCACCTGCACCGCTCACACCATCCGAACCGGCGGACACTTAGGCTCGCGCCTCACGAGGGCCACGATCGTAGCCATTTTCTGCATGGCCAGAACAACGGCCGGGACAAGGATCACGGAACGTGAATCCCTTGTGGGACAGCATGGTTGACGTACAGTCACCCCAACAAGCGCTTCGGGCATATTCCAGCGCGAAGGAGTACCCGTGCGGCATACTGTGCGACGCTCGTCGCGGGGAGTCGAACAGGTGGCACTACGGGGTAGCACCGCACTCAGAGCCACTCGCATCTCACACAAGGTACCGGAGCGGACAGTCGACTCCGGGCCGTGACGAGTCACTCCGAGGACACAAGCCGATATCAACGCTCCGTGATCACGGGATGCCACGATCCGCGACATGTTCGCGGGCATATTCGGTGACACCGCAGCCAGACGGCCTGTCACACCACTCCGGTCACCAGAGCGGCCGCCAGAGATTCCTCACTCTCCGTGACACCGCCCGCACGCTGGGTTCGAACCCATGCGCGCTTCAGATGCAGATGGACCTCGGACTCCCAGGTGAAGCCCATGCCGCCGTGCACCTGGAGACAGTCGCGGGCACCGCGCACGGCGGCCTCGTCGGCGAGCAGGCGGGCGGCGGCGATGTCGACCGGGTCGCCGGTGACGGCCGCCGCGTACACCGCCGCGCGGGCCGTCTCCGACCGGACCAGCATCCCGGCGCACAGGTGTGCCACCGCCTGGAAGCTCCCGATGGGCCGTCCGAACTGTTCGCGCGCCCGGGCGTGTTGCACCGCCAGCTCGCAGACGCGGGCGGCCGTGCCGAGCTGCTCGGCGGCGGTGAGGAGGACGGCGACGGGATCCGGTTCCGCCGCCGTGCCGCCGGGCACGCGGTGCAGCGGCGTCAACGGGTCGAGGGAGCGCACCGGCACGGCTCCGGCGGCGTCGCCGCGTACGACGTCGGCCTGCGCCAGCCACTCCGCCAGTGCGCCGTCGACACTCGCCACGACGGTCTCTCCGGTGGCCGCGCCCGGTACGGCACCGGCGGCTAGGTGGGTGGCGAGCAGCGGACCGGGCACCAGCGCCCGCCCGGCCTCCTCGAACACCAACACCGCCTCGGCCGCGCCCAGTCCGACACCGCCGTCCGCCTCAGGCAGCCGCAGCGCGAAGAACCCGGCGTCGCCGAGGGCCCGCCACAGTTCCCGGTCGAGCCGCGCGGGCGCCTCCGCGGCGGCCCGCGGCGCCGCCCCGTCGAAGTGCCGCGCCAGCAGCTGCCGCATGCCGTCCCGCAACGCCCGCTGGTCGTCCGTCAGCCGGAAGCGCACGGTCACCGTCCCTTCGGCAGGCCGAGGATCCGCTCGGCGATGATGCTGTGCTGGATCTGCGAGGTGCCGGCCGCGATGGTGTACGACAGGGAGGAGAGGCGGTCCAGCGTCCACGGGCGGTCCAGGTCGAGGCAGTCGGCGCCCAGTACCTCGGCGGCGGCGTCGTAGAGCTCCTGGCGGGCGTGCGAGTACCGCAGCTTGAAGACCGAGCCGCTGACGCCCGGCACTCCCCCCGACGCCTCCGCCGCACTCACGTTCCACTGCGTCAGCCGCCACAGCGCCCGGAACTCGGCGTGGAGCCCGCCCAGCCTGCGCCGCAGCGCCGGGTCGTCCCAGCGGCCGTTCTCGCGGGCCGTGACGGCCAGTTCGCCGAGGACGCGGCGGCAGGCGACGACCTCGCCGGCGAAGGCCGTGCCGCGTTCGAAGGACAGCGTCACCATGGTCACGCGCCAGCCGTCGTTCTCGTCCCCGACCCGGTTCCCCACCGGCACCCGCACCTCGTCGAGGAAGACCTCGGCGAACTCGGCCGATCCGGCGAGCGTGCGCAGCGGCCGTACGGTGATGCCGGGCGCGTCCATGGGCACGGCCAGCCAGGTGATGCCCCGGTGCCTGGGCGCCTTCGGGTCGGTGCGGACCAACAGCTCGCACCAGTCGGCGACTTCCGCGTGGGAGGTCCAGATCTTGGAGCCGGTCACCACGTAGGCGTCGCCGTCGCGCCACGCGCGCGTGCGCAGGGCCGCGAGGTCGGAGCCGGCGTCCGGTTCGCTGAAGCCCTGGCACCAGACCTCCTCGCCGCGCAGGATCGGCGGCAGCCAGCGCGCCCGTTGCGCGTCCGTGCCCTCGGCGGCGATCGTCGGCCCGGCGTGCAGCAGCCCCACGAAGTTGGCGCCCACGTAGGGCGCGCCCGCCTTCTCGGTCTCCTCCAGGAAGATCAGCCGGATGGTCGGCGAGGCGTCCCAGTGGACGTCGCCGTAACCGGCGTCGTGGAGCCTGCGCTGCCAGCCGAGGTCGTACGCCCGCCGCCCGGGCCAGTCGTCGGGGGACGGTTCGGGCGGGAGCCCCGGGAGCACCCGCGCCAGCCATTGGCGCAGCTTGGCCCGGAACTCCTGCTCCACGGGCGTGTCCGACAGGTCCATCAGCGGTCGAGGTCCAGGTCCAGCATCCGGATGGCGTTGCCCCGCATCAGCTTGTAGACCGTCTCGTCGTCCAGGCCCTTCACATGGTCGAGGGCGACCTCCTTGGTGTGCGGGAAGGTCGAGTCGACGTGCGGGTAGTCCGTCTCGAAGGTGGCGTTGTCGCGGCCGACGGCGTCGATCGACGCCACGCCGTGCTTGTCGCGGAAGAAGCAGCAGAAGATCTGCCGGTAGTAGTACGTCGAGGGCGGCTCGGGGATCGTGTCGCGGACGCCGCCCCAGGCCCGGTGCTCATCCCAGACGTCGTCGGCGCGCTCCAGGGCGTACGGGACCCAGCCCATCTGGCCTTCGCTGTAGGCGAGTTTGAGGCGCGGGAACCTCACCAGCACCCCGCTGAAGAGGAAGTCCATCATCGAGGCCATCGCGTTGTTGAAGCTGAGCGAGGCCTGGACGGCGGGCGGGGCGTCCGGGGAGGCGGCCGGCATCTGGGACGAGGACCCGATGTGCATGTTGACGACCGTGCCGGTCTCCTGGCAGACGGCGAAGAACGGGTCCCAGTAGCCGGAGTGGATGGACGGCAGCCCGAGGTGGGTGGGGATCTCGGAGAAGGTGACGGCCTTCACCCCGCGTGCGGCGTTGCGGCGGATCTCGGCGACCGCCAGTTCGACGTCCCACAGCGGGATCAGGCACAGCGGGATGAGCCGCCCGCCGCTGTCCCCGCACCACTCCTGCACCATCCAGTCGTTGTAGGCGCGCACGCAGGCCAGGGCGACCTCCTTGTCGTGCGCCTCGGCGAAGGTCTGGCCGCAGAACCTCGGGAAGCTCGGGAAGCACAGGCTGGCCTCCACATGGTTGAGGTCCATGTCCTTCAACCGCTCTTGGGGGTCCCAGCAGCCGGGCCGCATCTCCTGGCGGGTGATGCCCTCCAGGGTCATCTGGTCGCGGTCGAAGCCGACGGCGGCGATGTTGCGCTTGTACGGGAACTTCAGATCCTCGTAGATCCACCAGTCGGTGGGTGGGCCGTCCGGGTCCATGGTGATCCGGTACTTGCCGCCGACGTAGGCGAGTTCGCCGATCCCGGCGGTCAGCGCCTTGGGGCCGCGGTCGCGGTACTTGGCCGGCAGCCAGGTGTCGAAGAGGTGGGCGGGCTCGATCACGTGGTCGTCGACGCTGATGATGCGGGGCAGTTCGGTCGCCATGGGTCCCCTCCGCCGGACGGTACTTATCTGATGCAGCGTCAGTTAGCATCCCACCTGACGACCCGTCAGCCAAGGAGCAAGGGGGCAGCCGTGAACGAGACCCCGCACGCCCTGAGTTCGTCCCGCACCCTGTGGGAGCTGGTCGCCCGCCGCGCCGCCCGCACCCCCGACCGCCCGCTCTTCCTCCAGGACGGCCGGCCCGGGGGGCGCACGCTCACCTTCGGTGCCCTGCACGCGCGCGCCGAGCGGGTCGCGGCCGGCCTGTACGGCATGGGCGTACGCCCCGGCACGGTGGTCGCCTGGCAGCTGCCCACCCGCATCGAGACGGCCCTGCTGTCCTTCGCGCTGGCCCGCCTCGGCGCCGTGCAGACCCCGGTGATCCCCTTCTACCGGGACCGCGAGGTCGGCTTCGCGCTGCGCGAGTCGAAGGCGGAGTTCTTCGCCGTGCCGGGCACCTGGCGGGGCTTCGACCACACGGAGATGGCCAGGCGGCTCGGCGCGAAGGGCGTCTTCGAGGCGTACGACGACCTGCCCGACGGCGATCCGTCCGTGCTGCCCGCCCCGCCCTCCGACGGCACCGCGGTCCGCTGGATCTACTGGACGTCCGGCACGACCTCCGCCCCCAAGGGCGTGCTGCACACGGACCGTTCGCTCCTCGCGGGCGGCTCCTGCCTGGCCCACGCGCTACGGCCCTCGCCGGACGACGTGGGGTCGATCGCCTTCCCCTACGCCCACATAGGCGGGCCCGACTACACGGTGATGCTGCTGCTGTACGGCTTCCCGGCGGTGCTGTTCGAGCAGTTCGCGCTGCCGGACGCGCTGGCGTCGTACCGCACGCACGGGGTGACGATCGCGGGCGGGTCGACGGCGTTCTACTCGATGTTCCTGGCGGAGCAGCGGAAGCAGCCGGGAGTTCCGATCGTTCCTTCGCTGCGGCTGCTGGCGGGCGGCGGGGCGCCCAAGCCGCCGGAGCTGTATCACGCCGTGATCAGCGAGATGGGCGTGCAGCTCACCCATGGTTACGGCATGACCGAGGTGCCGATGATCACCATGGGGTCGCCGGACGACTCCCCCGAGCTGCTGGCGACGACCGAGGGGCGGCCGCCGGAGGGGATGGAGATACGGATCGTCGACGGCGAGGTGCGGTTGCGCGGGGAAGCGGTGTGCCGGGGATATCTGGACCCGGGGCAGACGGCCGAGGCCTTCGACGAGGACGGGTTCCTGCGCACCGGCGACCTCGGGCGGCTGACGGAGACCGGGCACCTGGTCCTCACCGGCCGGCTGAAGGACGTGATCATCCGCAAGGGCGAGAACATCTCGGCCCAGGAGATCGAGGACCTGCTGCACCGGCATCCGGCGGTCGGGGACGTGGCGGTGATCGGGCTGCCGGACGCGGCGCGCGGGGAGCTGGTGTGCGCGGTGGTGGAACGGCCGCCGGGAGCCGAGGCCTTGACGCTCGCGGCCGCGACCGCCTTCCTGCGCGCCGAGGGACTGTCCGTGCACAAGCTGCCGGAACGGCTGGAGGTGGTGGACGCCCTTCCGCGGGGCGAGACCCTGCGGAAGGTGCTGAAGTACGAGCTGCGCGAGCGCTATGCGGGCACGTGACGCCCGGCGCCCGGTGCCGCTACTCGGGGACGGTGAAGTAGCGGGCGAAGGCGGGGACGACCTCGGCCTCGCCGACCTTGCCGTCACCGTCCGCGTCGAGCGCGGCGGCGGCCGGGCCGGCGATGTCCTCGGGGACGCCGAGGCACTTCAGGACACGGGCGGCCTCCTCGACCGTCGCCGCGCCGTCACCGTCGGTGTCGGCGACGTCCAGGGCCGCGTGCAGGAAGGGACGGGCGATCTCGGCGAACCGGTCGGGGTTGTCGCGCAGCCGCTTGACCGCGCCGTTGACGAACTCCTCGCGCGTGATGCGCTGGTCGCCGTCGCGGTCCGCTATCCCGGCCATGCCCTGCCAGAACGCCTCGGCGCCGCCGTACAGCGCCTGTCCCTTGTCGGACCGGGCCGCCACGGCGAACTCCGTGAGCAGCGCCTTGGTCGCGCCGTAGAAGTCCTCGCGGTCGATGTAACCGTTGCCGTCCTGGTCGAAGGTGGCGAACCGGGCGGCGATCCTGCGCTCGTACTCGCTGCTGACCATGTCTCTTTCGGGCCGCCTTACGTCGGGTGGGGTGCTTCTCGCTCGGAGCGTACGACGGAGGGGGCCGTTCAGGCGCGGGAAAACGTCGCTTGTGCCAAGACCGGGGGAATTCCGGGACAACAGCGTGTCGGAACGGCAACACTCGTCCTACGGTGCGTCACCGGCCCGTCACGCGGACAGGGGTTCGCCCTCGTCGCCCAGGGCCGCGTCCAGATCGCCGTACACGTCGAACAGCCTGCGTACGCCCAGCGCGCCGAGGACCCGGTTGACATGGGATCCGTCGGCCGCGCCCCGGGCGGGCAGCACCAGCCGCAGCCGGCCCTGGCAGGAGCGGATCAGCCGGCGGGCGGCGATGAGCACGCCGACGCCGCTGGAATCGCAGAAGAACACCTCGGACAGGTCGAGGACGAGACAGTGGTGCCCCTCGGCCACCACGTCGTGCACACGCTGACGCAGCACCGGCGACGTCACCAGATCCAGCTCGCCCGACACCTGGAGCACGGCCCACTCGCCCTGCTCGCCGCCGGTCACTTTGAAGGTCACCACCACGCCCTTCGATCGCCAAAACGGAAGCAGTGCCTACGCTTCCTTGCAGCGCGGCTGCCCAGCGGCCGTTCCCTGAAACACAACCCGAAAAACGGATCCCCCGAGAAGAGGCTTGTTTTAGTCGACTTCGATCCTGTTCGATCCTCTTCGGTCAGGTCTGATCGGAGGGCGGCTGGGTAGGCGCGGCCCGACAGCACCCGTCGCGAGCGCCGTCGGTCCCCTACCATCTGCGGCCGACCAGGGGGCGCACATTGCCACAAAGGGGCGTGCGCTACCGGACGTGCCGACTACATTCGGGGAGACGTCGGACACAGTCTGGACAGGGCACGGGCGCGGGACACGAGCAGGGGGTGAGGAGGCGGCATGGCGAAAAAGGACGCACCGCCTCGCTGGGACCGCAAGATGCAGCAGCGGCTCGCCCGCGGGGAGGCCGCCGCCCTCGGTGAGCTCTACGACCGGTTCGCCTCCCTCGTGCACGGCCTCGCCCACCGCGTACTCGGCGACGAGCGCGCCGCCGACGGCATCACACGCGAGGTCTTCATCCACGTCTGGGAGCATCCGGACACCTACGACCCCAAGCAGGGCCCGTTGCGCACCTGGGTCGCCGCACTGACCCACCGCCTGGCCGTCCAGCGCCTGCGCGCCACCGAGACCGCCGCCCTCGCCCGCGAAGGCTCCGGCACCCCGGAGGAACTGGAGCACAAGGTGCGCCGGGCCTCGGTCGCCGCCCGTGCCGACTACATCGTCCAGTCCATGCCGGTCCCGCTGCGCTCGGCCCTGGAGCGGGCCTACTTCCAGCGCCGCGACTACCGCCAGACCGCCACCGACCTCGGCATCACCGAGGACGAGGCCCGCCGCCGCCTCCGCCTGGGCCTGCAACTGCTGTCCACCGCCCACGACTCGGAGGCACCCGGCGCACCGCCCGGATACGGGGGTGCGGTGTGAACGGGCCGGACCGGTTCGAGGCGCACGACGGCGATGACGGACCCGAGGAGAAGGACAAGCCCCGGAACGAAGGCGACATTCAGGACGAACGCCCCGAAGGCCCGCAGAACGAGCGTGCTGCTGGGCGCCCGCCGCGGATCCCCCTGCCCCGGGCCTCCGTCGAGGACAGCGGGCTGCCGTTGCCCGCGCTGGAGGAGCCCGGTGACGCGACAGAACCGCCGCCCGTACGGCCCGTGTTGGAGCACCCCGTGCTGAAGGCCCTGCTCGGCGCCTGGGCGCTGGCCGCGTGCTCGGCGGAGGAGGCCACGGCCGTCGAGGAGCACCTCGGCGAGTGCGGCGCGTGTGCCGACGAGGCCCGGCGGCTGCGCGAGGCGGTCGGGCTGCTGCAACGCCCCGACAGCCTCGACCTGGATCCGGGCCTGCGCACCCGGGTCCTGGAGTCCTGCCTGGAGCGCCGCCCGCCGCGCATCCCGGTGCCGGACTGGGCCGCCGCGTACGACACCGAGACCGCGCGCCTGGACGCCCTGCTCCAGGACTTCGGCGACGCCGAGTGGCACGCGCCGGTACGGCTGCGCTGGTTCCGGAGCGACGAGGCCACGAGCCGCCGCACCACCGTCGCCGGCGTCATCGCGCATCTGCTCAGCGTGGACGGGCTGGTCGCGGTCGCGCTGGGCCTCGACGACCCACTGGGCGACGTCACGTCCCGGCAGCCGACCCCGGCGTCCCGCACCGAGGCGTACTGGAGCGCCTCCCACTTCCCGCCCACCCGTGCCGTGCGGGCGCCCTGGCGGGAGCAGAGCCACAACCTCGTCCGCACGGTGTCCTTCACGGGCAGCGGCGTCGGCGGCCTGCCGGTGCCCTACGGCGACTTCGAGCTGCCCCTGCACGACGCGATGCTCGACCGGGCCTTCGAGTGCTGGGTGCACGCTGAGGACATCGCGAACGCGGTCGACTACCCGTACGACCCGCCCACGCCGCGCCACCTGCACCGCATGATCGACCTGGCCGCCCGCATGCTGCCGAACGCCCTGGCCGACCGCCGCCGCAGCGGCCTGGCCGCACCCGCCCACCACCGCCATCTCGTGACAGCGGGCGAACCGGGCCGCAGCCTCCGCCTGGAGATCGAGGGCTCGGGCGGCGGCGAGTGGCTGATCCCCCTCGACTCCCCCGCGGCCAAGGGCTCGGCCGAACACGAGGTGGCCCACGTGGCCCTGGACGGCGTGGAGTTCTGCCGCCTGGCAGCGGGCCACGTACCCCCACAGGAGGCGGCAGCGGGTCAGGTGGGAGACAGAGAGGCGATCAGGGATGTCCTGTTCGCGGCGGCGTCACTGAGCAGGATGTAAGTGGCTCAGGGGCGCGGGGAACTGCGCGACAAGCCACGGTCCACCCGCACCCGCCACACAAGCGGAACGTCCCGAGCTCCTAGGCGAAGATCACAGTCCGCCGCCCGTTGAGCAGAATCCTCCGCTCGGCATGCCACTTCACGGCCCGCGCCAGCGCCTGGCACTCCACGTCCCGCCCGATCGCGACCAGCCCCTCCGGCGTCACGTCGTGCCCGACCCGCTCGACCTCCTGCTCGATGATCGGCCCCTCGTCCAGGTCAGCCGTCACGTAGTGAGCAGTCGCCCCGATCAGCTTCACACCCCGGGCGTGAGCCTGGTGATACGGCTTCGCGCCCTTGAAGCTCGGCAGGAACGAGTGGTGGATGTTGATGATCCCCCCGGCGAGCGCCTTGCACAGGTCGTCGGAGAGCACCTGCATGTACCGCGCGAGAACGACCAGCTCGACACCCTCCTCGCGCACGATGTCGAGCAGCCGGGCTTCCGCCTCCGGCTTCGTGTCCTTCGTCACCGGGATGTGGTGGAAGGGGATGTTGTACGAGCCCACCAGCTCCGCAAAGTCCGTGTGGTTGGACACCACACCCGCGATCTCCACCGGCAACGCACCGGTCCGCGCCCGGAACAGCAGATCGTTCAGGCAGTGCCCGAACTTGCTGACCATCAGCAGGATGCGCATCTTCTCGTCGGCCCGGTTGATCTGCCAGTCCATCTGGAAGGAGTCACCGATCGCCGCGAAGCTGGCCCGCAGCTTGTCCAGGCTCACCGGCGCCTCCGCCGAGAAGTGGACCCGCATGAAGAACAGTCCCGTGTCGTGGTCGCCGAACTGCTGGCTGTCCTCGATGTTGCAGCCGGTCATGAACAGATAGCTCGACACGGCGTGCACGATGCCCTTC
The DNA here is from genome assembly GCF_900236475.1 of Streptomyces chartreusis NRRL 3882. GTDB lineage: Bacteria > Actinomycetota > Actinomycetes > Streptomycetales > Streptomycetaceae > Streptomyces > Streptomyces chartreusis_D. Next base: position 5,056,047 of record NZ_LT963352.1, on the reverse strand, counting down.
CTGTCCGGACAGGAGAGGGTGAGGACGTACTGGTCGGCCGGGGCCGCGGCGCTGGTGGACTGCTCGTTCATGCAGGACAGGTTCCCACAAGGAACCAGAGCACCGGCAACCGTCCCGCTACGCGGACCTCGTCATGATCCGCAGCACCTCCAGGCTGCGCGGCGGCGCGTCCGGCTCGTCACCGTCGCTCGCGGCCAGCCGGACATGCGCGTCCCGGGCCGCCCGGACCGCCTCCGGCCACGCCTGGTGCTCGAGGTACGTGGCGACCGGCGCGTCCGGCCCGACCTGGTGCATGATCCGCAGCACCCGCAGCACGGCCGTGTCGACGAGAGCCGCCTCCTGCGAGTCGCGGAAGATCGTGCCGACGTACTTCTCGGCGGACCAGTGGTCCAGCCAGGTGTCCTCGACCAGCCGGTACACCGCGTCGGTCACGTCGCCGAAGCCGTCCACGCCGGCCAGCCAGACGTCCCGCTGGAACACGGGATCGGAGAGCATGTGCAGCGCCGAGCGCACGTTGCTGCGCCAGCGCCACCACGGCATGTCATTGACAGGCATGCCGCCCATGGTGGATGAGCGACGGCCACGACGGGAAGAGTTCTCCGAAGCTTGCACGGTCATCGATCGTACGTTCCCCTTCACATCGGTCACACCGACCCCTGCAATTCACCTGTGCGTCACCGATCGTTGACCGGAGATCACTCCCGGGTTAGTCGTGTGGCGGAATCGTGCAGAGCCATGACCGGCAGGCGACGCAACCGCAGCACATTCCTCCCCGGCCTCCTCACCCGTCACGCCAGAACCGGCGTCCTCTCCGCGGGCACGGCGGTCGCGTGCGCGTCGCTCCTCGCCGGCTGCGGGGTGGTCCCCGGCACCACGGGGGATGCCGGGGACGACCCGATCACCGTCATGACCTGGGCGCCGCAGGACACCAAGGCCACCAACAAACCCGGCATGCCCGCCCTCGCACGCGCCTACGCCCGCTGGGTCAACGCCAACGGCGGGATCAACGGCCGCAAGCTCGACGTGCTGACCTGCAACGACCACAACGACAGCGTGGCCGCCGCCAAGTGCGCCCGGCGGGCCGCCAAGGAGAACGTCGTCGCGGTCGTAGGATCCTACAGCCAGTACGCCGACTCCTTCTTCCCGTCCCTGGAGGGCGCGGGCATCCCGTACATCGGCGGCTACGGCGTCACCAACGCCGAGTTCACCAGCCCCCTGTCCTACCCCGTCAACGGCGGCCAGCCCGCGCTGCTCGCCGGGCTCGGCAGCGCGCTCGCCGACGGCTGCGGGCCCGTGGCGCTGATCCGGCCCGACACCATCGCGGGCGACCAGCTTCCCCCGCTGCTCGACTCCGGCCTGAAGGCGGGCGGGCACAGGCCCGCGAGGGACCAGCGGGCGGCGGAGGACGCCACCGAGTACGACGGCCAGGCCCAGCGGGCGCTGGAGACGACGACCACCGACCCGGTGGACAGGGGGTGTGTGGTGCCCGCGCTCGGGGACCGCAACGGCACCTTCATGGACTCCTTCCGCCGGGCCCGCGAGGACTATCCCGACGTACGGACGGCCACCGTGCTCGGCAGCGTCGACCAGACGGTGATCGACGCGACCGGCGGGGCGTCGGGTCCGTACGAAGGCTCGTACATCACCGGCTGGTACCCGGTGGAGAGCGATCCCCGCTGGGACGCGATGAAGCGGGTGATCAAGGAGGAGGCCTTCGACGACAACCGCATCGACCCCGCGGACGCCGGAGTGCAGACCACCTGGATCGCCTACACCGTGTTCCGCAAGATCGTCGAGTCGCTCGGCGACGGGGAGGTGACCGCCGACACGGTCACGGAGGCCCTCGACGACGGCCTCAGGATCAGCACGGGCGGGCTCACGCCGACGCTTCAGTGGCGCTTCCAGGACAAGCTCGCCTCCGTCGGATTCCCGCGCCTGGTCAACGCCAACGTGACCCTCCAGGTGGTGCGGCAGGGACGGCTGGTGTCGGCGCGGAAGGGCTTCGTCGACACGACGAGGACGCTGCAGAACGCCGACGTGAACTACTGAGCCCGGCTCAGCAGTTCACGCCCGGCCGGGAGCACTCACAGCTGCGTCGGCTGCCGCTCGGTCAGGCCGTATTTCTTCGCGATGCCGTTCCACAGCTGGGCCGCCTTGGTCTTCTCGGCGCTCGCCACCCCGCTGGCCCGGTTGCCGGCCTGCGTCTGGCCGGTGACGCGGGCCTGGCCCTTCTTGCAGCCCTTCTTGCCTGCGGTCTGGTCGGCCCAGGCCGCGTAGTGGTTGTCGGCCGAGGCCGAGGCCTGCCACGCCTTGGTGAGGGCGGTGGTCAGCGCGGCGTGGTCGGGCAGCTTGTCGACCGTGATGCCGGAGAGCCGGGTGACCAGCTGGTTGCGCTGCTTGGCCGCGTCGCGCAGGTCCTTGGCGGCCTGGGCGAGGTTGTCGCAGCCCTTGACGTCGGCCACCGCGTTGATCACGGTGCTGCGGCTGTTGCCGCTGTCGGCGAGCAGCTTGTCCAGCTCGACCGCCTGCGCGCGGGCCGGGTCGGCGGACGGCGAGGCGGAACCGTCCGTCGCGGGCGCCGAGGCGGCCACGGTCTTGTTGTTGTCACCGCTGTCGTCACCGCCTCCGCCACCGGCGAGCAGCGCGCCGGCGCCGACGCCGAGGACGGCGATGCCGATGCCGACGGCCGCGATGACCGGCACGCGCGAGCCGCTCCGGCCACCGCGGCCGGAGCGGCCGTCGGACTGGCCGCCGCCGGGCGGCGCGTAGGAGGGCTGGGGGTGGGACTGCGGCTGCTCGAAGCGGGGCATCTGCTGGGTGGCCGCGGCCGGACTCTCGGCGCCGTGCTCGCTGCGGAAGAGGTTCTCGAACCCTGCGGGCGGCTGCTGGCCACCGCCTGGCACCGGCGCGATGTACTGCGTCGCCTCGGCGTCCGGGTTCGAGGCGGGCGGCAACGGCCCGGTCCCCAGGAACCGCGTCGCCTCGGAGTCCTGCTCGGCGGGCATCTCGGGCGGCAGCGCGCCCGGGCCCACCGGGGGTATGTACTGCGTCGCCCCCTCGTCGGCCGGGGTGGCGGCGACGGGCGGCAGATACTGGGTCGCCCCCTCGTCGACGGCCGGGGGCAGGGGGGCACGTCCGGCAGCGGCGCCGTGTCCGCCGGAGGCCGGCGGCTGCGGGCCACCCGCGGCGACGGACCCGTACGCGTCACTCTGCCGGGGCAGCTGCCCACCGGCAGGCCCGTACGCACCGGAGGGCGCGCCTCCGGCGGGAGACCCGTGGACGTCGGACTGCTGCGGCGGCTGCCCGCCCGCGGGGCCGTTCCCGTAGGCATCGGCCTGCTGCGGCTGCTGCCCCCCGGCGGGGCCGGTCCCATAGGCACCGGTCTGCTGCGGCTGCTGCCCCCCGGCGGGCCCGTTCCCGTACGCGCCGGACTGCTGCGGCTGCTGCCCTCCGGCGGGCCCGTTCCCGTACCCGCCGGGCCCCTGGGGGCCCGGTGACCCGGCAGGGGAGTTGTACGCGTCGGCGCCCTGCTGGTGTGAACCGCCCGTGCCGGCGGGCCCGTACGTGCCGGAGGGCGCGCCTCCGGCAGGTGACCCGTACGCGTCGTGCTGCTGCGGCGGCCGGCCGCCCGCGCCCTCCGGAGGCAGCGGGGCTCGGCCCGCAGGAGCGCCGTACTGTGCGCCGTCGGCGGGCGCGCCGTAGGAGCCGGCGTACGGGTTCGGGGACTGGGCGCCCTCGGGGGGCAGCGCGCCCGGGCCCGGTGTGCCGGGGGCGGGGTGCTGGGCGTCCCAGGCCGGTGGCTCCGTCCACTGCTGGGGCGGCGGGGACTGCCAGCTCTGGCCCGGCTGCGCGGGCGGGGTCTGCTGGTCGGGCCCCCAGGGCTGGCCCCAGGTCTGGCCCTCGGCGGGAGCCGAGGCCGGGGTCTGGCCGGACCGGCGGCCGGCGGGCGCGTCACCGCGTCCGCCCGTCATGCCCGGCAGCAGGGGCTCGCCACCGTCGGAGGGCAGCACGATGCCTTCGCGCGCGGGGCGCGCCGAGGGCTCCTCGCCCTGTCCACTCTGCGTCACCGGGACTCCTACTAATGGGGGACCTTGTGAATCGTCGGGTCACGCTACCGGGTCCCCTGAGCCCCGTGCCACGCAGCACAGGACGTGACCTCCTGCCCTGTGAGCGCGGTAACAAAACCGGGTCACGGCTCGCTGCTCATGTCACCTCCCGCGCGCCAAGCCGCCGTTTTCCTCACGTTCACGCATGCGCCGACCCTGTGTTCACGCCGCCGCCTGAAGGTCCAGCCGCGCCCCGAACTCCCTGACCACCGCCTCGTCCCGGTACGGCTCCAGCCGCTGCTGGAAGTCCTCCAGATACTCGGCCCCCCGGTTGGAGCGCAGCCCCTCCAGGAGTTCGACGGCCTTCATGCCCGTACTGCACGCCTCTTCGATCTCGCGCTGCTGCACCTGTGCCGTGGCCAACAGCACATAACCGATGGCCCGGCGGCGGGCCCGCGTCTCGGGATGCCCGGCCAGCGACTCCTGCGCGCACCGCGCCGCCGCCTCGGCCTGCCCGAGATCCCGGTGGCAGTGGGCCAACTCGTCGGCGAGATAGGCCTCGTCGAAGTGCCCGATCCACGCCGGGTCGTCCCCGGCGGCCGGGTCGGCCGCCTCCAGGGCGCTCACCGCCCGCCCGGCGCAGGACTGGGCGGCGCGCGCGTCGCCCATCAGGGCGTGCCCGCGCGCCTCCGCCGCGTGGAACATCGACTCCGCACGCGGCGTCACGCGCCCCCGCGCCCCCTCCTGCGCCGCCCGCGCCAACTGCGCGATCTCCCGCGGGTTCCCGAGCTGCGCGGCGAGATGGCTCATGGAGGCGGCGAGCACGTACCCGCCGTAGCCCCGGTCCCCGGCCGCCTGGGCGAGCCGCAGCGCCTGGATGTAGTAGCGCTGGGCCAGGCCCGGTTGCCCGGTGTCCACGGCCATGTACCCGGCGAGCTCGGTCAGCCGGGCCACCGCCGCGAACAGGTCCCGCCCGACCGCCTCCCGGTACGACCCCGCCAGCAGCCCCGAGACGACGCTGTTGAGGTAGTGCACGACGACCGGCCGCACGTGCCCGCTGCCGTACTGGTGGTCGAGATCCACCAGCGCCTGCGTCATGGCCCGCACCGCCTGCACGTCGGACTGCCCGACCCGCGGCCCGGCCGAGCGCGACACCTGGCCGTCGGGTGCGGAGATCAGCCAGTCACGGCTGGGCTCGACCAGCGCGGACGCGGCGACGGAGGAGCCGGACAGGAAGTCCCGCCGCCCCACGTCACTGCGCCACAGCTCGCAGACCTGCTCGATGGCCCCCAGTACCGTCGGCGAGAACTGCAGACCCACGCCCGAGGCGAGGTTCTTGCCGTTGGCCATGCCGATCTCGTCGATCGTGACCGTACGGCCGAGCTTGCGGCCGAGCGCCTCGGCGATGATCGCCGGGGCCCGTCCTCGCGGCTGCTGCCCGCGCAGCCAGCGCGCCACCGACGTCTTGTCGTAGCGCAGGTCGAGGCCGTGCTCGGCACCGCACATGTTGACCCGGCGGGCGAGGCCGGCGTTGGAGCATCCGGCTTCCTGGATGAGCGCCTGGAGCCGTTCGTTCGGCTGCCTGGCGACGAGCGGCCTTGCGGCCATGGCGTACCCCCTGTGGCTGCGGTGCCTGCCCACGCACCGAGTTGACGTGTCTTCCGCGGCCGGGTCCCTCGCGTCCCGGCGAAAAGATCCGGCCGTGAAGATCAATGCCCCGCCGACCAGGCGAAAATGCGAGGCATGTGAGGATTGCCGGGGTAACGGCTGTTGCCGGCCCCACTCGTGGCTACCCAGCTCCGGCCACGGATCCTCCTGCGCGCCCCCGCACATGCACCCATGCGCCCCGACGACAAGGGCGATGCTCCTCCCCGCGCACGCGGGCGGGCGTAACCCCTGGTGACGACCGGAGTTGTGTTCATCGTGGAAGAGACGATCGCCGGCACCGAAGCCGCTCAGATCCCGAAGCAGCGCGGGGAATCGCTGCTGGAGACCGCTGTCCGCTACGCCGAGGAGCGCCACTGGGACGTGTTCCCCGGCACCTGGCTGGAAGCCGTCGACGGCGCCCAGCGCTGCTCCTGCGGTGACGCCGCGTGTCCGGCCCCGGGATCGCACCCGGCGCGCCCGGACTGGGCGACGCAGGCGACGGGCAGCGCGACCGTGGCACGGCGGATGTGGCAGAAGCAGCCGACGGCGTCGATCCTGCTGCCGACGGGGCGTACGTTCGACGCGATTTCCGTGCCGGAGACCGCCGGGTTCCTCGCCCTGGCGCGGATGGAGCGGATGGAGCTGACGCTGGGGCCGGTGACGCTCACGCCGGATCGGCGGATGGAGTTCTTCGTGCTGCCGGGGGCGTCCGTGAAGGTGCCTGACCTGGTGCGGAAGCTGGGCTGGTCGTTGTCGTCGCTGGATCTGACGGTGCTGGGCGAGGGTGGGTACGTGGCTGCGCCGCCCACGCGGTTCGGGTCGCGCGGAGCTGTGCAGTGGGCCTGCCGGCCTACGCCCGCGAATCGGTGGCTGCCGGATGCGGAGGAGTTGATCTCGCCGTTGGCCTATGCGTGCGGCCGGGATCGGTAGCCGCGCCTGTTCGTCTGCCTGGTCGCTGGTGTGCGGCGACTGCTGGTTGTGTGTGGTTGATCGCGCAGTTCCCCGCGCCCCTGAAGAACGCCACCGTAGGGTTCAAGGTGACGGAGGGAGACGCGGTGGGATCCAGCGCTGTGCGTGTGCAGGGGCTCTGGAAGCGGTTCGGGCAGCAGGTCGCTGTTGCCGGGGTCGACCTGGAGTTGCCCGCGGGCAAGTTCATCGGGCTTGTCGGGCCGAACGGGGCCGGGAAGACCACCACCCTGTCGATGGTGACCGGGCTGCTCCGGCCCGACCACGGGACCGTCGAGGTGGTCGGGCACGACGTGTGGCGGGACCCCGTCGAGGTGAAGGCGCGGATCGGGGTGCTGCCGGAGGGGCTGCGGCTGTTCGAGCGGCTGTCCGGGCGGGAACTGCTGGCGTACACCGGGCGGTTGCGCGGACTGCCCGGTGCCGAGGTCGACAAGCGGGCCACGCAGCTCCTCGACGTCCTCGATCTGGCGGGCGCCCAGCACAAGCTCGTCGTCGACTACTCGACCGGCATGCGAAAGAAGATCGGCCTCGCCACGGCTCTCCTCCACAATCCCGAAGTGCTGTTCCTGGACGAGCCGTTCGAGGGCGTCGACCCCGTCTCCGCCCAGACCATCCGGGGCGTCCTGGAGCGGTACACCGCCTCCGGCGCCACGGTCGTGTTCTCTTCCCACGTCATGGAGCTCGTCGAGTCGCTGTGCGACTGGGTGGCCGTGATGGCCGCCGGACGGATCCGCGCGCACGGGACGCTGGCGGAAGTGCGGGGTGACGCGCCCTCGTTGCAGCGGGCGTTCCTGGAGCTCGTCGGGGCGCAGAGCCGGGACGCCGGGTCCGATCTCGACTGGCTGGGCGGCGGGTCCCGGTGAGCGACTCCACGATCACCCCCGTCTTCGTACGGCTGAAGCTGTCGCTGCTGCGCAACGGGCTGCGGCAGTCCGGGGGCCGTAAGGCCGCCTACATCGCGTCGGCCGTCTGTGCTCTGCTGTTCGCCGCGTTGCAACTGATCGGCCTGATCGCGCTGCGCGGGCACGCGCACGTCGAGTCGCTGGTCGTGCTGGCGGCGGCGGTGCTGGGGCTCGGCTGGGCGGTGATGCCGCTGTTCTTCCCCAGCGGCGACGAGACGCTGGATCCGACCCGGCTGGTGATGCTGCCGCTGCGGCCCCGGCCGCTGGTGCGGGCCCTGCTCGTGGCGTCGCTGGTCGGTATCGGGCCGCTGTTCACGCTGTGCCTGCTGATCGGTTCCGTGGTCGCGGTGGCCCGGGGCGGGGCGGCGTTCGCGGTGGGCGTGGTCGCGGTCGTCCTGGCGCTGCTGGTGTGCGTGGCTCTCGCGCGGGCCGTCGCCGCCGCCAACGTACGGCTGCTGACCAGCCGCAAGGGGCGGGACCTCGCCGTGCTGAGCGGGCTCGTCATCGCGATCGGGGCGCAGGTCGTCAACTTCGGCGCGCAGCGGCTCGGGGCGTCCGGCCTGGGCGAGCTCGACCCGGCGGCGGACGTGCTCCGGTGGGTGCCGCCCGCGTCGGCCATCGGGGCCGTGCACGCGGTGGGCGAGGGATCGTACGGTCTCGCCCTCGCGCAACTGGCGCTGACGGCGGGCGCGCTGGCCGCGCTGCTCGCCGTGTGGTCACGGCATCTGACCCGGCTGATGACCTCGCCCGACGGGTCGACGCTGCCGGCCGCCGGGACGGCCGCCCGCGAGCGGACGTCCAGCGGGCTCGGACGGCTGCTGCCCGCGGGCCGTACGGGGACGGTCATGGAGCGCAGCCTGCGGTACGTGTGGCGCGACCCCAAGACCAAGGCGGCCTGGGTGACGTCGCTGGCCATCGGGCTGATCGTGCCGGTGTTCAACGCCTGGCAGGGCACCGGGTCCGTGTACTTCGCCTGCTTCGCCGCCGGGATGCTCGGCATCCAGATGTACAACCAGTTCGGGCAGGACACCTCGGCGTTCTGGATGGTCGCGATGACGATCTCGTCGACCCGCGACGCCTACGTCGAGCTGCGCGCCCGTGCCCTGGCCCTGCTGCTGATCACCCTGCCGTACGCCACGCTCGTCACCGTCGTGACGACCGCCGTGCTCGGCGACTGGCGGCGGTTGCCCGAGGCGCTGGGGCTGTCCTTCGCGCTGCTCGGCGCGATGCTCGCGACCGGGGCGTGGACCTCGGCCCGCTTCCCCTACTCCATTCCGCAGGAGGGCCACAAGAACGTCGCCCCCGGGCAGGCCGGGCTCGCCTGGATCTCCATCTTCGGCGGGATGATCGCCGCCGCCCTGCTGTGCGCGCCGGTCATCGCGCTCACGATCTGGCTGAACGTGAGCGCCGGGGGCGACGACTCGACGTGGCTGCTGCTGCCGGTGGGCGCGGGGTACGCGGCGGCGCTCACGGCGGTGGGACTGCGGTTCGCCGCTCCGCAGACGGCCCGGCGGTTGCCGGAGATCCTGACGGCGGTCAGCAAGGGGTGACCAGGGGGCTTCCGAAACACCCCCAGGGGCGTCAGTCGGCGCTCAGGGCGTCCAGGAACGGTTCGATCGCCGCCCGCCAGGCCTCCGGCTGGTCGTAGTGGACGAGGTGGCCGGCGTCGGCGACCTCCGCGTACTGGCCGCGGGGCAGGACGCGGACCATCTCCTGGGCCTCGGCCCGGCCCAGCTCGCCGTCGAGGCCGCGCACCACCAGGGCGGGGCAGCGGACCTGGGCCAGCTCCTCCCAGTGCGCGTCGTACACCCACGTCTCGCGGGAGCGGAGCATCTGCTCCGGGTCGAAGACCGGACGCCAGCCGTCCGGGGACTCGGCCATCACCTCGGCGTAGAACTCGCCGCGGGCCGGGTTGGGCCGCTCCACCCAGGGGTCGTCCTCGCCGAACCACTTGCGGACGTCGGCGAGCGTGGCGAAGGGCAGCGGCCAGGACTTGAACCACTGGTCCCACTCGCGCTGCGACGCGGCACCGAGGGCGGAGGCCCGCATGTCGCAGATGATCAGGCCACGGACCAGGTCGGGGCGCTTGGCGGCGAGCTGCCAGGCGGTCAGCGCGCCCATGGCGTGGCCGATGAGGACGACCGGGGCGAGGCCGAGCTGTTCGAGAGCGGCCTCGGCGTCGTCGACGTAGGCGTCACGGGTGAAGGAGCCCTGCGGGGGCTTGTCGCTACGGCCGTGGCCGCGCTGGTCCAGGGCGACCGCTCGGTACCGGGCGGAGAGCCAGCGGGCGGTGGACGCCCAGTGCGAGGCGCGGCCCATGAGACCGTGCAGTAACAGCACGCCCGGGGAGCCGTCCGGCACGTCCCGCGCTGGATCGGATCCGGCTGGATCGGTCTTGGGCGGGTCGCCGAACTCCCAGGCCGCGAGGCGTACGCCGCCCGTCCCGGTCACGTCGATGCGTCGCGCCATGTCCTGGCACCCCCCAAGCTTCGCGCGGACCGTGGCCGTCTCGGGCCGGTCGGTCCTGTGAACCGTGTTCTGCCTGCCGTGCCTGTTGCCGTTCCTCGTGGTTCCTGCCGGAGTGCACATCCCTGTAGCGCACATTCCGGTGGGTACGTCACCCGCAGATTATCGAATGGCCATTCGAGGAGGCCGTTCTCGCGGACAACACCCCTCGTTCGAGTGACCACCCCCAAGGATTGATCGCCTCGACCGAGGGGAGATCTTCAGCGGGGGGCGGACCGCTCGGGGAAACCGGTCCGCGGGGAATGACCCTGAGAGCTCGGGGCTCCGGGTCAGCACAGGGGAGGACAGGCCCCGGCGCCACGCGGCGCCGGGGCCCTCCACGTCTCCACGGCACATCCTTCCGCCCCCTCCCCGGCCGGACGACATCGCTGTCGAACCGCGGCCAAGAGCCCTCAGGTCATATGCCTCACGCGACAGCGTCGCACGGGAAGCCCGCGAGCGCTGCCATTCGACGGACTGAATCATGGATCCGACGGGATCACGCCAACGCCACAACCGCCCCACCCGCAACGGGAGTTGGCGACCACCCCGAGACCGGTTCCGGGCCGGGATCAGGGCTTGGCGACGAACACGTGGGAGGCGACGTCCGACTCCAGCTCGGCCGCCTCGCCACCGCTGCCGACCAGCACACCGCCCGCCGACTCCGTCACACTCACCACCGAGCCGGGCTGCACGCCCGCGCGCCGCAGCGTGTACATCAGCTGCGCGTCCGTCTGGATCGGCTCGCCGATCCGGCGCACCACGACCGTCTTGCCCTCGGCGCCCGGGTCGAGGCTGGCCAGCGACACCATGCCCTCGTCCAGGAACGGGTCGGCGCCGTCCTTCTCGCCGAGCTCCTCCAGCCCCGGGATCGGGTTGCCGTACGGCGACTCCGTCGGGTGCCGCAGCAACTCCAGGACGCGGCGCTCCACGGCCTCGCTCATCACGTGCTCCCAGCGGCACGCCTCGGCGTGGACCTGCTCCCACTCCAGACCGATCACGTCGACGAGCAGACACTCGGCGAGGCGGTGCTTGCGCATCACGCGCGTGGCGAGACGACGGCCCTCGTCGGTGAGCTCCAGGTGCCGGTCGCTGGCGACGGACACCAGGCCGTCGCGCTCCATCCGGGCCACGGTCTGGCTGACCGTCGGCCCGCTCTGGTCCAGCCGCTCGGCGATACGGGCGCGCATGGGGACCACACCCTCTTCCTCCAGCTCGAGGATGGTGCGGAGATACATCTCCGTGGTGTCGATCAGTCCGGACATACGTGCCCCTCGAATGAGATCTGCCGGAGGCTGGACGGCTCACCGGCGTGTGCGCTGGCCCTGCACCCAATTCTGCCGGATACCACCGACAACCGTGCCGCGGGAGGGAAAGCGGAGGTTATCCGGGCCCGCGGCGGGGTACGACGGAGCCTTTCACAACCGCAACGAGCGCTCTCCCGGCCCCGCCGGGCTTTTCCCGGCTCCGCCGGGCCTTTCACGGCCGTATTGACACCGCACTGGTCCAGACCGCACCGTGATGCGCGACACCCGCCCCAGGTCAGCCCGAAGGGACTCCGTATGAGCGAGCGCGCGCCGGCCGGCCGGTTCCTCGACGCCGCGATCGGCCTGCTGCGGCGGGTCCGCGACGAGGAGGCCGACAGCATCGCGGCGGCCGGGACGCTCCTCGCCGACACCGTCGAGAACGGCGGCCGTCTGTTCGCCTTCGGCGCCGGGCACTCCTCCCTCGCCGCGCAGGACCTCGTCTACCGCGCCGGCGGTCTCGCCCTGATGAACCTGCTCGCCGTGCCGGGAGTCGTCGGCGTCGACGTCATGCCCGCGCCGCTCGGCTCCGCGCTGGAACGCGTCGACGGCCTCGCGAGCGCCGTCCTGGACAGCTCCCCGCTCCGCGCGGGCGACGCCCTGCTGATCATCTCCCTCTCGGGGCGCAACGCCCTCCCCGTGGAGATGGCCCTGCACGCGCGCGCCCTGGGCGTGCAGGTCATCGGCGTGACGTCGGTGGCGTACGCCTCGGAGACGAAGTCGCGGCACGCCTCGGGGACGTATCTCAAGGACCACTGCGATCTCGTCCTCGACTCGAAGATCGCGGTCGGCGACGCGGAACTCACCCACGACGACGTGCCCGCCCCCTTCGCCCCCGCCTCCACGGTCGTCACCTCGGCCCTCCTCCAGGCCGTCATGGCGACCACGGCCGCCACGCTCGCCGACCGGGGCGTGGAGCCCCCGCTCCTGCGCTCCGGGAACGTCGACGGGGGGCATGACTGGAACGCACGGGTCATGGAGGAGTACCGGGACCGGATCTTCTACCGGCACTGACATGTTCAAGCGGCACTGACGTGTTCCGGCGGCGCTGAGGCGCCACGGGCGTCGGCGCGCCCTCACTCCTCGTCCGACAACCCGGCGAGATCCAGCGACGCGGCGATCCGTACCGCCACGTCCTCCGCATACATCGCGTCGGACCGCTCGAAGGCGCTGCGCCCCGCGCCCCGCAGGAACGTCACGACACCCAGCGTCCGCCCCCGGCTGCGCAGCACCGCGCACAGGGCGTGCACGGCGTCCGGCGGCCACTGGCGGGCCAGGGCCCACTCCCGGGCCTGCTCCGGCGGGACCGTGCCCGCGCTCGCCCGCAGCGCACCGACCCGCTCCACGCACTGCACGGCCGGATGCGCCTCGGCGTACCGCACGGGCAGGCCCGCGCGGTCGGCGAGCTTGCTCGGGCCCGGCGCGCCGGAGGGCGTCGCGGCGACCCGCACCAGCCGCACCGGCCCCTCGTTCTCACCGTCGGTGAGCGCGCCTCCGGCCACCCGGTCGATCAGCGCGTGGTCGGCGAAACCGGCCAGGGCGAAGTCCAGGTGGACGGTCGCGGCCTCCGCCGGGTCCTCACACTCGGCGGCGGCCCGCGACGCCCGGTGCAGCTGCTGCGTACGGAACCGCAGCAGTGATGCCTCCTGCTCGGTCTGCTTGGCCTCCGTCACGTCCTGGAACAGCCAGCCGACGCCCAGCGGAACCGGCTCCTCCGCGAGCGGCGAGGCCAGCCGCAGGAAACCGCTGCGCCAGCACCGCCGGCGCTCCCCCTCGGGCGTGCGCACCGTCACCCACACCTCGGCGGGCGCGGGCGGCGCACCCTCCGCCAGCACGTGCTGAAGCGCGCTCTCCAGTTCCTCCACGCCCTGCGCGAGCAGTTCCCCGAGCGGCCGCCCGAGCACGGACGTGCGCCCCGTGCCCAGCGCCCGGGCCGCGTGCGCGTTCACCACGGCGGGCCGCAGGTCGACGTCCACGAGCACGACACCCCAGCTGGCGTCCTCGAACAGCGCCTCGCTGAGGGCGATCGACCGCTCCAGATCGATCTGCACGTGCACCTCGCTGAAGGCGCAGTACACACCCGCGGGCTTGCCGTCAGGTCCTCGCACGGCCGCCGACTGCATCCGTACGAGCACCCGCCCGCCGTCCTTCGTCAGCAGCGCGAACTCGTGGACCTGGCGCCCCGGCGCGTGCATGGCGGACAGCAGCCGCGCCTCGACCTCCTCGGCGTCCGCGCTGCGCACGGCCCACCCGGCGAGGCCCCGCCGCCCCACGGCCTCGTCCGCGCTCCATCCCAGAATCCGCTCGGCCTCGCGGTTCCAGTGCGTCACGACCCCGTCGGCGCCGAAGGCGCACAGCGCCGCGTCCATACCGTCCAGCAGCGCGGCGAGCAGATCCGAGCCGTCCGAACCGTCCCGCTCGGGCTCGTCCGGCCCCAGCTCGTCGGTGGTCCCACTACGCCGGGAAGCACTCACCTGGACCCCCTGCAGGCTGCGTCCGCACGTACGGCACGTCGGTTCGCTACTTGCAATCATTCAACTGGAACGTGACCCAGCGCACACCAAGTTCCCACAACATTGAAGGAATCGTTGTACGGCGGCGATCCCCACGTCAACGCCCCGGAGAGCGGCCCGCCGCGGACTCAGCCGATCGACGACACACCCCCAGTACCACTCCCGCGGCGGGCGTACACCTCGATCTCGATCTTCATCCGGGGGTCCGCCAGCCCGCACACCAACATCGTCGCGGCCGGCCGCACCTCACCGAAGCACTTCCGCAGCACCGGCCAGCACGGTTCGAAGTCCTCGCGATCCGGCAGCAGGTACCGCACCCGCACGACGTCCGCGAACGAGCACCCCGCCTCCTCCAGCGCGGCACCTATGTTCCGCAGACACTGCTCGGCCTGCTCCACGACGTCGTCGGAGATCGTCATGTCCGCGTAGTCGAAGCCGGTCGTCCCCGACACGTGCACCCAGTCCCCGTCCACCACGGCCCGGGCGTACCCGATCCGCTCCTCGAACACCGAACCGCTGAGAATCGCCTGTCGCTGCGTCATGGGGTCAAGGTCTCAGAAAAACAGTTGATCCGGGGCCGGACGGTTTCCTAGGGTTCCAGGTACACGAGAAGGGAGGTGGTTCGGCAGATGTATGAGAACCGGACGCGTGAGGTGGCTGCGGGCTAGCGGCCCGGCACCACACACAGTGCGGTGCCGGACCAGCACGTGAGCGAAACGTGCAGCCGGCCCAATCTCCAGCAGTCACCCGACCCGCGAGTCGCCGGTACGTCCGGCCGGCTCCTCCTCAGGAGGACCAGGCTCGCGGGTCGTCTGCGTTTTCCGGGGGGCGATGGTGGCGAGCGAGTGGCGCGACGATCGGATCGGCAGCGCTCTGCGGGGCGAGAATCCGACCGTGATGCGGAGGCTGGACGCCGGGTTCGCGGTGATCGGCGATGTGCAGTTTCTGCCTGGTTACTCGGTGTTGCTGACCGATGACCCCTTGGTGGAGCGACTGTCGGAGCTGCCGCGGAGCAGGCGGACGGCGTTTCTGGAGGACATGGCGCGTCTGGGGGAGGCCGTCGAGCGGGCCTGCCGGCGGATCGAGTCGGGCTTTCGGCGGGTCAATCTGGAGATTCTCGGGAACGCCGACGGGTTCCTGCACGCGCATGTGTGGCCGCGGTACGACTGGGAGCCCGGGGATCTCGTGCGGATGCCGGTGTGGCTCTATCCGCGGGAGATGTGGAGCGCGGAGCGCCATGCGCTCGGGGCGCGGCACGACCCGGTGCGGGAGGCGATCGGGCAGGAGCTGGACCGGCTCACGGGGTGAGAGGGGCGGGCGGCCCCACCCGGAGCCGGGTGGGGCCGTGTGGGAGACGGATCAGTGGGCGATGTCCTCGTAGCCCTCGATCTCCCGGGGGTCGCGGGAGCCCGGACCCGTGTAGCGGGCCGAGGGGCGGACCAGGCGGCCCGTGCGCTTCTGTTCGAGGATGTGGGCGGACCAGCCGGCCGTGCGGGCGCAGGTGAACATGGACGTGAACATGTGGGCCGGGACCTCGGCGAAGTCCAGGACGATCGCTGCCCAGAACTCGACGTTGGTGGCGAGGACCCGGTCGGGGCGGCGGGCGTGGAGTTCCGCCAGGGCCGCCTTCTCCAGGGCCTCGGCGACCTCGAAGCGCGGTGCGCCCAGTTCGCGGGCCGTGCGGCGCAGGACCCTCGCCCTCGGGTCCTCGGCGCGGTAGACGCGGTGGCCGAAGCCCATGAGGCGTTCGCCCTTGTCGAGGGTCTGCTTGACGTAGGCCTCCGCGTCGCCCGTGCGCTCGATCTCCTCGATCATGTGCAGGACGCGGGAGGGGGCGCCTCCGTGGAGGGGGCCCGACATCGCGCCGACCGCTCCGGACAGGGCCGCCGCCACGTCCGCGCCCGTCGAGGCGATGACCCGCGCCGTGAACGTGGACGCGTTCATGCCGTGTTCCGCGGCGCTCGTCCAGTACGCGTCCACCGCCGCCACGTGCTTGGGGTCCGGCTCGCCGCGCCAGCGGATCATGAAGCGCTCGACGACGGAGTGGGCCTTGTCGATCTCGCGCTGCGGGACCATCGGCAGGCCCTGGCCGCGTGCCGACTGGGCGACGTAGGACAGTGCCATGACGGCCGCCCGGGCCAGGTCCTCGCGGGCCTGCTCGGCATCGATGTCCAGGAGGGGTTTCAGGCCCCACACGGGCGCCAGCATGGCCAGGGCCGACTGCACGTCGACGCGGATGTCGCCGGAGTGGACGGGGATGGGGAACGGCTCGGCGGGCGGCAGGCCGGGGTTGAACGCGCCGTCGACGAGCAGGCCCCAGACGTTGCCGAAGGAGACGTGGCCGACGAGGTCCTCGATGTCGACGCCCCGGTACCGGAGTGCGCCGCCCTCCTTGTCCGGCTCGGCGATCTCCGTCTCGAACGCGACGATTCCCTCGAGCCCGGGTACGAAGTCGGACATCAGGCGGCTCCTCGTGATGTAAGTGACAGATGGTGTGATGTGGGGTGGGACGACGAACCATGTGTCAGTCAGCTTGCGAAGCGGGCGGCCGTCCGGAGGATCCACGGTCACCTACGGCGACTCGCGGTCCTGGCCGGTCTCCCCCTGTGATGCCCCGTACGGCTGGCGGTCACCCAACCGGAACGGCACGGAAACGATATCCCCGAGTGCCACCGTTGGGGAGGGTTCACGGCACTCAGTGCCAGGCAGTGACGAAGGACACCGTCCATACGGCAAGATGACCGGGTGACCGACCGCGACGCCGTCCCCTTCGACCTGGCCTCGATGCGCAAGCAGTACCGGGCCGAGGGCCTCTCCGAGAACGAGCTGGCCGCCACCCCCGTCGAGCAGTTCGCGCGCTGGTTCAAACAGGCCGCGACGGACGGCGGGCTGTTCGAGCCGAACGCCATGATCGTCTCGACGGCCGACGCCGAGGGCCGCCCCAGCTCCCGCACGGTGCTGCTGAAGCACTTCGACGAGCAGGGCTTCGTCTTCTACACGAACTACGACTCCCGCAAGGCCCGTGACCTGGCGGAGAACCCGTACGTCTCGCTGCTGTTCCCCTGGCATCCGATGGCCCGGCAGGTCATCGTGACCGGGGTCGCGCGGCGTACCGGGCGGGACGAGACGGCGGCGTACTTCCGGACCCGCCCGCACGGATCGCAGCTGGGCGCCTGGGCCAGCGCCCAGTCCTCGGTGATCGCCACCCGGGCCGACATCGACGGCGCCTACGCCGAACTGGCCGCCCGCTATCCCGAGGGCGAGCAGGTCCCCGTGCCCCCGCACTGGGGCGGTTTCCGGGTGGCCCCCCAGACGGTGGAGTTCTGGCAGGGCCGCGAGAACCGGCTGCACGACCGGTTGCGGTACGTGGAGCGGGCCGACGGGAGCTGGCGCGTGGAGCGGCTCAGTCCCTAGCGGCTGCCCAGCGCCCCTTCCAGCAGCCCCGCCCACTGCTCGACCACCCGGTCGCGGCGTGCCGCGTCGTCCGTGAGGAGGTTGGCGAGGCCCAGGCCGCGGGCCATGTCGAGGAGGCCCTGGACGGTTTCGCGGACGCCGGGGACGGATTCGTCGGCGGACAGGAGGTCGACGGCTATGCGGTGGGTCTCGCGGCCCACGCGGGATTCGAGCTCGGTGACGCGGGCACGCAGCTGGTCCTCGTTGGAGGCGGCCACCCAGAGGTGGAGGGCCGCGCGGAACAGCGGTCCCGTGTAGAGGTCGACCAGGGCCGCGACGACCGCGTGCCGGTCTCCGGCCGCGCCCTCGGGGAACAGGGCGCGCAGGGCCGTGGAGCGTTCCTCGGCGACGTACTCGACGGCCGCCGTGAAGAGGTCCTCCCGGGTCGGGAAGTGGTGCTGGGCTGCGCCGCGGGAGACGCCGGCGCGTTCGGCGACGACGGAGACGGTGGATCCCGCCCAGCCGTGTTCGGCGAGGCAGGACACGGCGGCTTCCAGGAGCCGCTGCCGGGTGGCACGGCTGCGGTCCTGCTTGGGGACCCGCTCCGCGCGGTCGACCGTGCTCACACCGCCCATGTCCTCACACCACCCATGCCGGATCCCGTCGTTCGAGGAAGGCCGTCATCCCCTCGCGGGCCTGCGCGGAGGAGAACAGCCGGGCCGAGAGCGCGGTCAGGCCGGCCGCGTCCCGGTCGAAGGCTTCCAGCACCCTAGCCGTGAGCAGCCGTTTCGTCTCGGTGAGGGCGTCGGGGGCGGATCTGCGCAGGCCGTCGAGGATGGGGGCCAGTGCGGTGTCGACGTCGTCGGCGTGGGTGGTGAGCAGGCCGGTCGCGGTGGCCTCCGCGGCATCGAAGCGTTCGCCGGTGAGGTAGTAGCGGGACAGGGCGCGCGGGTCCGTGCGCGGCAGCAGCGGCAGGGAGATGACCGCGGGGGCGACGCCGATGCGGACCTCCGTGAAGGCGAACGTGGCCTCGGTGGAGGCGGCCGCCATGTCGCAGGCGGCCAGCAGGCCGAGACCGCCCGCGCGGACGTGGCCGGTGACCCGGGCGACGACCGGCTTGGGCAGTTCGATGATCCGGCGGAGCAGTGCGACCAGCGCCTCGGGGGGCGGCGGATCCTTGAGGTCCGCGCCCGCGCTGAAGGTGTTCCCGGTGTGGGTCAGGACCACCGCGCGGACGCCGGTGTCCTGGCCGGCGTCCGCGAGCGCGTCGGCCAGTTCGCCGACGAGGGCCGCCGACAGGGCGTTGCGGTTGTGGGGCGAGTCGAGGGTGAGGGTCTGCACGGCACGCGCGCGTGCCCTGCCGATCAGAGTCATGCGCGCTCCCTGAGCTGTCGGCGCAGGATCTTGCCGGAGGCCGCGCGGGGGACGCCGTCGATGAAGGTGACGTGCCGGATCCGCTTGTAGGGGGCCACGCGTTCGGCGACGTACATCATGATCTCCGCCTCGGAGAGGTCGGTGGCGGCCGGCTGCCGGACCACGTACGCGTGCGGGATCTCGTTGCCGTCGTCGTTGTACGTGCCGATCACGGCGGCGTCGGCGATGCCCGGGTGGGTGAGCAGCAGGGCCTCCAGCTCGGCGGGGGCCACCTGGAAGCCCTTGTACTTGATGAGTTCCTTGACGCGGTCGACGACGAACAGCCAGCCGTCCTCGTCCACCTGGCCGACGTCGCCGGTGTGCAGCCAGCCGTCGGTGTCGATCATGGCGGTGGTGGCGTCGGGGCGGCCGAGGTAGCCCTTCATGACCTGGGGACCGCGGATGAGGATCTCGCCGGACTCACCGGCGGGGAGGTCCTTGCCGGGGTCGTCGAGGGAGACGATGCGCATCTCGGTGCCGGCGATGAGTCTGCCGACGGTGCCGGGAGGGGCGTCGCGCATCGCGTCGAGCGGGACGACGTGCGTGCCGGGCGACAGTTCCGTCATGCCGTAGGCCTGACCGACGGGCGGCAGGCCGAGCCGCTCGGAGCAGGCGGCGGCGAGCCGGGCGTCCAGGGGTGCGGCGGCGCTGATGACGTACTTCAGGGACGACAGGTCGTACTGCGCGACGGCCGGGTGTTTGGCGAGGGCGAGCACGATCGGCGGGGCCACGTACAGGGCGGTGATGCGGTGGTTCTGGACAGCCGCGAGGAACTGCTCCAGGTCGAAGCGGGGCAGGACGACGACGGTGGCGCCCTGCCGCAGGGGCGCGTTCATCAGGGCCGTGAGGCCGTAGATGTGGAAGAAGGGCAGAACCGCCAGAACCCGGTCTCCCGGTCCGGCGGGTATCGCCGGGTGGAGCTGGGCGAGGTTGGTGGCGATCTGCCGGTGCGTGAGCATCACGCCCTTGGGCGTGCCGGTGGTCCCGGAGGAGTACGGCAGGGCCGCCACGTCCTCCGCGGGGTCGATGGCCACCTGCGGCTCCGGGGCGGCGGAGGCCAGCATGTCGATCAGGGAGCGGTGTCCGGTCGCACTGTCGCACACGAAGATCTCGCGTACGCCGCCCGCGAGTTCGGCGGCCCGGCGGGCGATGTCGAGCAGCGGTGAGACGGTGATGATCCAGCGGGCCGCCGAGTCCGTCAGCTGCTTGGCGAACTCCTGGGCGGTGGCGAGCGGGTGCACGGTGGTGACGGTGGCTCCCGCGCGCGTGGCGGCGTAGAAGGCGGTCGGGAAGGCGATGGTGTTGGGGCTGTGCAGGGCGAGGACGTCGCCCTTGCGCACCCCGGCCTCGGCGAGGGCGGCGGCGACGCGCCGGTGGAACCGGTCCACCTGCTCGTACGAGAGGGTGGTGCCGTCGGTGCCGTCGATCAGCGCCGGGATGTCGCCGAACTCCGCGGCCCGGGCAAGGACGGCGTCGTGGATGGGCAGTTCGACGGGCGGGACGTCTGCGTACTCGCTGCGGAACATGGTTCCTCCTCGCGCGCGGGCCGTCTCAGTACGACTTGGGCAGGCCCAGGGTCTGGTGGGAGACGTAGTTGAGAATCATCTCCCGGCTGACCGGGGCAATACGAGCCACGCGCGCGGCCGTTATCAGCGAGGCGAGACCGAACTCGCGGGTGAGGCCGTTGCCGCCGAGGGTGTGCACGGCCTGGTCCACGGCCTTCACACAGGCCTCCCCCGCCGCGTACTTCGCCATGTTGGCGGCCTCACCGGCGCCCATGTCGTCGCCGGCGTCGTAGAGACGGGCCGCCTTCTGCATCATCAGGCGGGCGAGTTCGAGGTCGATGTGCGCCTGGGCCAGCGGGTGGGCGATGGCCTGGTGGGCGCCGATGGGGGTGTTCCAGACCTGTCGGTCGCGGGCGTACGCCACGGCTTTCGCGAGGGCGTGGCGGCCCATGCCGATCGCGAAGGCGGCCGTCATGATGCGCTCTGGGTTGAGGCCGGCGAAGAGCTGGAGCAGCCCCGCGTCCTCGTCGCCGACGAGTGCGTCGGCGGGCAGCCGTACGCCGTCCAGCGTCAGTTCGAACTGCTTCTCGGCGGCGTGGAGTTCCATGTCGATGGGGCGGCGGGTGAAGCCGGGTGCGTCGCGCGGGACGATGAAGAGGCAGGGCTTGAGGCGGCCGGTGCGGGCGTCTTCGGCGCGGCCGACGATGAGGGTGGCGTCCGCGATGTCGACGCCGGAGATGAAGACCTTGCGGCCGGTGAGGATCCAGTCCGTACCGTCTTTTCGAGCCGTGGTGGTGATGCGGTGGCTGTTGGAGCCGGCGTCGGGTTCGGTGATGCCGAAGGCCATGAGGCGGGAGCCGTCTGCCAGGGCGGGGAGCCACTGTTGTTTCTGGGCGTCCGTGCCGAAGCGGGCGATCACCGTGCCGCAGATGGCCGGTGAGACGACCAGCATGAGGAGGGGGCAGCCGGCTGCGCCGAGCTCTTCGAGGACGATGGAGAGTTCGGAGATGCCTCCGCCGCCTCCTCCGTACTCCTCGGGGAGGTTGACGCCGAGGTAGCCCAGTCTGCCTGCTTCGGACCAGAGTCGGGCGGGGTCGTGTGGTCGGCCGTGGCGTTTGCCGAGTGCGGACACGGCTTGGCGTAGGGCTTTGTGGTCTTCGGTGTCCACGGGTGTCCTTTCGGGTGCGGGCCGTACGTGGCTGGTCGAGCACTTCCCCGCGCCCCTCAGGTCTCCGACACAACCGCCAGGACCATGCCCGGCTCCACCTGCTGTCCGGGTACCACCGACAACGCGGTCAGCGTTCCCGTGGCCGGTGCCGCGATCTTGTGCTGCATCTTCATCGCCTCCAGCCAGAGGAGGGGGTCCCCGGCCTTCACGGGTGTGCCCGCGGTGACGCCGTCGGCCACTCGGACGACCGTGCCCGGCATGGGGGCCAGGAGGGAGCCGGGGGCGTGCTGGGGCGTCGGGTCGGGGAATCGGGGCAGGATCGTCAGCGCGGTGGAGTTGACGTAGACCTGATCGCCGTAGCGGGCCACCTCGAACTGGCGCCGTACTCCGTCCACATCGAGGACCACGAGGTGCGCGTCCGCGTGTACCACCCGTACGCCGTCCGCCTCCAGGCCCGTGCGCGTGTGCCGGTAGTGGACCTCGTGTTCCTCCCCGGCCATCGCGTAGCGCTTGGTCTGCGGCTGGGAGGGGACGTTGCGCCAGCCGCCGAAGCGGGAGCGGCCCTGGGCGTCGGCGAGGGCGGCGGCCAGGGGGGCGTGCGGGTCGGGGGACGGCTCGGTCAGGTCCGGCAGGTGGCGGTCGTAGAAGCCGGTGTCCATGCGGGCCGCGGTGAACTCCGGGTGGCGCAGGGAGCGGACGAGGAGGTCGCGGTTGGTGACGGGGCCGTGGATCACGGCCCGTTCCAGGGCGGAGGCGAGCTTGCGGACGGCCTCCGTGCGCGTGGGGGCGTGGGCCACGGCCTTGGCGAGCAGGGGGTCGTAGTGGACGCCGATGTCGTCGCCGTCGGTGTAGCCGGTGTCGAGGCGGATGCCCTCGTTCAGGGCGAGGCGGTGCAGGCGGCCGGTCTGGGGGGACCAGTCGCGGGACGGGTCCTCGGCGTAGAGGCGGGCCTCCACGGCGTAGCCACGCGCGCGTGGCGGGGTGCTTTCGAGGGCGTGACCCTCGGCGACGCGGATCTGCTCGGCGACGAGGTCGAGGCCGAAGACCGCTTCCGTCACGGGGTGTTCGACCTGGAGGCGGGTGTTCATCTCCAGGAAGTGGGCCCTGCCGTCGGCGACGAGGAACTCGACCGTGCCGGCGCCCACGTAGTCGACGGCTCGGGCGGCCCGTACGGCGAGGGCGCTCAGCTCCTCCCGGAGTTCCGCGGAGAGTCCGGGTGCGGGGGCCTCCTCGACGACCTTCTGGTGGCGGCGCTGGAGGGAGCAGTCGCGGGTGCCGAGCGGCCAGACGGTGCCGTGGGTGTCGGCGAGGATCTGCACCTCGACGTGGCGGCCGTTCTCCACGTACGGCTCGACGAAGACCTCGCCGTCACCGAAGGCACTCGCCGCCTCGGCGCGTGCGGCGGCCGACTCGGCGTCCAGGTCCGCCAGGTGCCGTACGACCCGCATGCCGCGGCCGCCGCCGCCCGCCGCCGCCTTCACCAGGACCGGGAGGTCGGCCTCGGTGACGTCGGTGAGGGGCTTCAGTCCCATGAGCCGCTTGGCGCGGGTCTTGGACGCCATCGCCTCGATGGCGTCCGGGGGCGGTCCGATCCAGACCAGGCCCGCGTCCAGGACGGCCCGGGCGAAGCCGGCGTTCTCGGAGAGGAAGCCGTAGCCGGGGTGCACGGCGTCCGCTCCGGCCGCGACGGCGGCCTTCACGATCAGGTCGCCGCGCAGGTAGGTGTCGGCGGGCGCGGCTCCCGGCAGTCGTACACCCGTGTCGGCCACGCGCGCGTGGAGGGCGTTCTCGTCGGCGTCCGAGTGCACGGCGACCGTGCGGATGCCCAGCTCGCGGCAGGTGCGGAAGACGCGGCAGGCTATCTCGCCCCGGTTGGCGACCAGCAGGGTGGAAATCATCTGTTCCCTCACATCCGGAAGACGCCGAAGCCGCCGCGCGCGCCCTCGTAGGGGGCGGTGTGGATGGCGGAGAGGCAGAGGCCGAGGACGGTGCGGGTGTCGCGCGGGTCGATGACGCCGTCGTCGTAGAGCCGCCCGGACAGGAACATCGGCAGCGACTCGGACTCGATCTGCTGCTCCACCATGGCGCGCAGCGCGGCGTCCGCCTCGTCGTCGTACGGCCGGCCCTTCGCCGCCGCCGACTGGCGGGCGACGATCGACAGCACCCCCGCGAGCTGCTGCGGGCCCATGACGGCCGACTTGGCGCTGGGCCAGGCGAAGAGGAAGCGGGGGTCGTAGGCCCGGCCGCACATGCCGTAGTGGCCGGCGCCGTAGGAGGCGCCCATGAGGACCGAGAGGTGCGGGACGCGGCTGTTGCTGACCGAGTTGATCATCAGCGCGCCGTGCTTGATGATGCCGCCCTGCTCGTACTCCCGGCCGACCATGTAGCCGGTGGTGTTGTGCAGGAAGAGCAGCGGGATGTCGCGCTGGTTGGCGAGCTGGATGAACTGGGCGGCCTTCTGGGACTCCTCGCTGAAGAGGACCCCTCGGGCGTTGGCGAGGATGCCGATCGGATAGCCGTGCAGGGCCGCCCACCCGGTGGTCAGGCTGGGCCCGTACAGCGGCTTGAACTCGTCGAAGTCGGAGGCGTCGACGATGCGGGCGATGACCTCACGCGGGTCGAAGGGGCTCCTGAGGTCGCCGGGGACGATGCCGAGGAGTTCGTCGGCGTCGTACTTGGGGGGCTCGGCCGGGCCGGGATCGCCGTACGCCTTGCGGTGGTTGAGGCGGGCGACCACCCGGCGGGCCTGCCGGAGCGCGTCGTGCTCGTCGACGGCGAAGTGGTCGGCGAGGCCCGACACGCGCGCGTGCATCTCGGCCCCGCCGAGGGACTCGTCGTCGCTCTCCTCCCCCGTGGCCATCTTCACCAGGGGCGGACCGCCGAGGAACACCTTCGCCCGTTCCTTGACCATGATCACGTGGTCGGACATGCCGGGGATGTAGGCGCCTCCGGCGGTGGAGTTGCCGAAGACGACCGCGAGGGTGGGGATCCCGGCGGCGGACAGCCGGGTCAGGTCCCGGAACACGGCACCCCCGGGAATGAAGATCTCCTTCTGCGACGGCAGGTCGGCGCCGCCGGACTCGACCAGGCTGATGCAGGGCAGCCGGTTGGCGAGGGCGATGTCGTTCGCGCGCAGGGCCTTCTTCAGCGACCAGGGGTTGCTCGCTCCCCCGCGCACGGTCGGGTCGTTGGCCGTGATCAGGCATTCCACTCCCTCGACGACACCGATGCCGGTGACGAGGGAGGCACCGACGGCGTAGTCGCTGCCCCAGGCGGCCAGCGGGGACAGCTCCAGGAAGGGCGTGTCGGGGTCGAGGAGCAGTTCGATGCGTTCGCGGGCGAGGAGTTTGCCGCGCTTGCGGTGCCGCTCGACGTACTTCTCGCCGCCGCCCGCGAGGGCCTTGGCGTGCTCGGCTTCGAGGTCGGCGAGCTTGGCGAGCATCGCCTCGCGGTTGGCCCGGTGGTCGGGGCTGCCGGGGTCGAGCGCGGAGGTCAGGACGGTCACAGCAGGGCCTCCGGTATGTCCAGGTGGCGGGAGCGCAGCCATTCGCCGAGGGCCTTGGCCTGCGGATCGAAGCGGTGCCGGGCGGCGACGCCCACGCCGAGGATGCCCTCGACGACGAAGTTGAGGGCGCGGATGTTGGGCAGGACGTGCCGGGTGACCTGCAGTGGCCGGCTCTCGGGAATCAACTCCTGGAACCGGTCGGCCGTCAGCTCGTGCGCGAGCCAGCGCCAGGCGTCGTCCGTGCGGGCCCACACCCCGACGTTGGCATTGCCGCCCTTGTCGCCGCTGCGGGCGCCCGCGACGAGCCCGAGGGGGGCGTGCCGGGTCGGCCCGGACGGCAACGGCTCCGGCAGGGGCGGCTCGGGCGCCTCGTCGAGTACGGCGGTGTCGTGGGCCGGGGGCACGGGGACCCGGCGTCCGTCATGGAGGACGGCGACATGGTCGACGGCACCGTGGGGGACGTACACATCGTCGAAGACCCCATAGGGCGAGGCCTTTCCAGGTGGTGCCAGCACATGGAAGCCGGGATAACTGGCGAGCGCCAGCTCCACGGCCGCCCCGCTCAGGGCCCGCCCGACGGCCTCCTGGTCGGGGTCCCGTACGACGAGCCGCAGCAACGCGCTCGCCGTCTCCTCGCTCGGGGCGTCGGGCCGGTCGGTGCGCACCAGCTCCCAGCGCACGTCGGCGGCCTTGCCGAGGACGGGTTCCATCTGCTCCCGCACCAGGGCGGCCTTCGCCTCGACGTCGAGGCCGGTGAGCACGAAGACGACCTCGTTGCGGAAGCCGCCGAGCCTGTTGAGACCGACCTTGAGGGTGGGCGGCGGCGCCTGACCGCGCACGCCCTCGATCCGCACCCGGTCGGGCCCGTCCTGGCCGAGCCGCACGGTGTCGAGCCGGGCGGTGACGTCGGGCCCGGCATACCGCGCCCCGGCCGTCTCGTACAGCAACTGCGCGGTGACGGTGCCGACGTCGACGAAGCCACCGGTGCCGGGGTGCTTGGTGATCACGCAGCTGCCGTCCTCGTGGAGCTCGGCGAGCGGGAAGCCGGGGCGGCGGACGTCGCCGTCCCGGAAGAAGGCGTAGTTGCCGCCAGTGGCCTGCGCCCCGCACTCCAGCACATGCCCGGCGACGACGGCCCCCGCGAGCCGGTCGTGGTCGTCCGGGGTCCAGCCGAAGTGGGCGGCGGCCGGCCCGGTGACGAGTGCCGCGTCGGTCACCCGCCCGGTGACGACGACGTCGGCGCCGGCCCGCAGACAGGCCGCGATACCGAAGCCGCCGAGGTAGGCGTGGGCGGCGAGGGCACCGGGGTACGCGGCGGTGAGGTCGTCGCCCGCCACATGTGCGACGCGTACGGGGACGCCGAGCCGGTCGGCCAAGTGCCTCACGGCGTCGGCGAGTCCGGCCGGGTTGAGCCCGCCGGCGTTGGTGACGATCTTCACGCCCCGCTCGTGCGCGAGCCCCAGGCAGTCCTCCAACTGCCGCAGAAAGGTCCGTGCGTATCCGGCGCCGGGGTCCTTCAGCCGGTCCCGGCCGAGGATGAGCATCGTCAGCTCGGCGAGGTAGTCGCCGGTGAGGACGTCCAGATCGCCGCCGGTGAGCATCTCGCGCATGGCGTCGAAGCGGTCGCCGTAGAAGCCGGAGGCGTTGCCGATGCGGAGGGCCGCCCGGGTCACTCGGCTGCTCCCTTCGGCTTCGGCGCACGGCCGCTGCCCGGCGGGCCCGCGAAGGCCTGGGCGATGTCCAGCCAGCGGTCGGCGTCGGGGCCGTCGGCGCGCAGCGCGAGGTCGGCGCGGTGGGCGCGCTGCGTGACCAGGAGGCAGAAGTCGAGGGCGGGCCCGGTGACGCGCTGCGGGGCGTCCTCGGGCCCGTACGTCCACACGTCACCGGAGGGCGAGTCGAGTTCGACGCGGAAGGGCTCGGCGGGCGGAGTCAGCCCGTGCACACCGTAGGCGAAGTCCCGGGTCCGTACCCCGAGCCAGGCCACATGCCGCAGTCGGTCGGTGGGTGGGCGCACCACACCGAGGGCATCGGCCACGTCCTGGCCGTGGGCCCAGGTCTCCATAAGGCGGGCCGTCGCCATGGAGGCGGCCGACATGGGTGGGCCGTACCAGGGGAAGCGCGCCTTGGGCGGCGCGGCCCGCAGTGCCTCCTGCAGCGCCGTACGGCCGTCGCGCCACCGCGCGAGCAGGTCGGCGGGCGGGAGTCCGGCGTCCTCCTCGGCGCCCTCGTCGACGAAGGAGCCCGGTGCGGCGAGGGCCTTCTCGACCAGGGCGCGGAAGCCCTCGGCGTCCGTGACGGCGAGCAGGGCCGAGCGGTCCGTCCAGGCGAGGTGGGCGATCTGGTGGGCGACGGTCCAGCCGGGCGCGGGGGTGGCGAGCGCCCAGCGCGGCGTGCTCAACCCGGCCACGAGGCGGTCGAGTTGCTCGCTCTCCTCGCGCAGGTCGTCGATCACGGACGTCGGATCGGACACGGGCGCTCCCCTCGGGGCACGGCGGTGTGCGGGGGTGGTGCGGGGTGGTGCGGCGTGTTGAGGAGCATGGCAGCGAGGCCAGAAACAATCAAGCGTGCTTGCATGAAATTGTCGGGTGGCTGAAAGCGTGTGCACGGGCGGCGCGATCAATACACTCTGGGACGCGCTTGTTCACTTGGTCGCGCAGTGGTCACGCATCGGGGGAGACACAAGGATGAGCAACTGGAACCCGGGCGGGCAGCCGCCGCCGTACGGCCCGCACGGCGGACAGCCGTACCCACCGCCTCCGCCCGGGCCCCACCCGCCCGCACCCGGCCCCTACGGACCGCCGCAGCCGCCACCGGGCGGTGGCCATCCGCCCCATGTGCCGCACCCCTACGCACCCCACCCGATGCCACCTCAGGCGCCGCCGCCCGGCCCCTTCACACGGCTGCGGCGGCGGATCGGCCCCATCCACACCGCGCGCCGGGTCTTCAAGCCGTCCCGGCCGGACCTCGTGGAGGATCCGTTCATCGCGCGGATGCAGAAGATCCGTACGCTCGTGGGGCTCGGCGCGGTGGTGTGGGTGTCGGTGTCCTACAAGATCGCCCGCTCCGTCGAGGACGTCGCGGACGACCGGTTCCAGCAGTCGTGGATCAGCGTGCTGGTGCTGTCCGTGACGCTTCCGGTGGTCGTGGGCGTCCTGACGGCTCTCACCGCTCCGTCGGCCCGCCGGGACCTGCTGCGCCGGGCCGCGAAGTCGTTCGGTGCGATCCTGGCCCTCGTCGCCGCGGTCTTCGTCTTCCCGGCCACCATGCTCACCGGCTTCCTCGACGGGAAGTTCGCCACCAACCCGGTGATGTCCGTGGTCACTTGGGTGGTCATCGTGTTCATCCTGGTGTGGGTGACGCCGTTCATCTTCTGGGGCATCGGCCTGGCCCTGCTCCACGTGTTCCGCACGGCCGACATCCACCAGACCATGCCGCCGCTGCTCGCCATGACGCTGGTCTGGGAGATGGCGCTGATCGACGTCCTCACCGGGGCGTACGCGGGCGTGCCGGGGCCGGTGCGAGCGGTGTTCATGCTCGGGGCCCCGCTGTCCGTGACCGCGGTCGGGTTGTGGGAGCTGCGGCGGCTGCGGGTGCATTACGGGATCACGGTGCGGGGGGTGTTGGTGCGCTAGGGCGCCCCAGGGGTGCCCTGGGCCCCATCGGGCCTACCCGTCGATGTCGAGCGCCGTCCCGTACAGCCGGTCCACGTGCAACCGGACGACCACTCGCCGTTCGGCCACCAACTGCTCCAGGAACGCGCCTTCGTCCTCCGGCCTGGCCTCCTCCGGGATGATCCCGAGCAGCTCCCGCCCGACCTCGTCACCGGGAACCGTCGTGACCTCGGAAACCTCCGCCTCGCCCTCCGCGACGGCGAACGACCACACGTCACCGCCCTGCACATGCAGCGCCGCGCGCGGATCGTGGCGCAGCTGCCTGACCTTGACACGGTCGGCCGTCGTCGAGAACCGCACGATCCGGGCCCCGGGGTCCCAGCTGTAGACCATGGTGGTCAGATGGGGCCGACCGTTGCGCTTGACGGTGGCGAGAGTGCCGAACTGCTGCTTGCCGAGCAGGTCGGAGAGGGCTTCGTCGGACAGCGGGCGGGGTGCCGGGCCTTGAGTCATGACCAAGCCAACTTCGCCGCCCGCTCGGATATTTCACGTCCGGCGTCCGACCGCCGTTAGTGTGGCTCGGCATGGGGGCTGGTGTGGGTGCGGGGACCGGGATGGTGGCCGTTCCGCCGGGGCGGGTGACGCTGTCCGACCGGCGGACGCGGCGGAGTTGGGCGGTGGAGGTCGCGGCGTTCCGGATGTCGGCGTTCCCGGTCACTCAGGCGTGGTACGCCCAGGTCACCGGGGAGCGGCCGAGTGCCGCTCGCGGTGACCGGCTGCCCGTCGAGGGCGTGTCGTGGTGGGACGCGGTCCGGTTCTGCAACGCGCTGTCCCGGGCGGAAGGGCTGACGCCCGCGTACCGCCTGTGCGGTGAGTCCGAGCCGGTCGGCTGGGACACCTCCGGTGACGGGTACCGGCTGCCGACCGAGGCCGAGTGGGAGCACGCCTGCCGGGCCGGCAGCAGCGGGCCACGGTACGGGCGGCTCGACGAGATCGCCTGGTACCGCGGCACCTCACAGGAGCGCATCCGTCCCGTGGGCGGCAAGCAGCCCAACGCGTGGGGCTGCTACGACATGCTGGGCAATGTCTGGGAGTGGTGCTGGGACGTCTACGACGCCGAGGTCTACGGCACCTACCGGGTGCTGCGGGGCGGCGGCTGGGCCGACGAGCACTGGAGTTGCCGTGCTTCCGTTCGGCGCCGCAGTCATCCGACGTTCCGGATCGACGACGTGGGGTTTCGCGTGGCGCGCGCGCACCGGCCGGAGTGACGGCGCATCGGTCTGCGTGTTCCCTGCCCGGTGCCTCGCTCGACAGCGCGGCGGCGTGCCGGGCTAGCCCTCCAGAGCCGTGCTCTCCAGCGCCGCCTTCTTCCGGCGGTCGCGGCCGCGGCCGACCTGGGTCCGTACCGCTCCCATGCTCGCCGCGATGACGAGGGCGATCGCTGCGGCCTCCATGGCGGTGAGGGTCTGGTCGAGGAGGAGGAAGCCGGCCGTCGCGGCGATGGCCGGTTCCAGGCTCATGAGGATCGCGAAGGTGGAGGCGGGCAGGCGGCGCAGGGCGAGGAGTTCGAGGGTGTAGGGCAGGACCGAGGAGAGCAGGGCCACCGCCGCGCCCAGGCCGAGCGTCACCGGGTCGAGCAGCTTCGTCCCCGACTCGGCGATCCCCAGCGGCAGGAACAGCACCGCCCCCACCGCCATCGCCAGTGCCAGGCCGTCGGCCTGCGGGAAGCGGCGGCCCGTACGGGCACTGAAGATGATGTAGGTCGCCCACATGGCGCCGGCGCCCAGGGCGAAGGCCGCTCCTACGGGGTCGAGGCCGCTGAAGCCTCCCCCGCCGAGGAGGAAGACGCCGGCGAGGGCGAGGGCCGCCCAGACGACGTTGATCGCGCGGCGGGACGCCAGGACCGAGAGGGCGAGCGGGCCGAGGACCTCCAGGGTGACCGCCGGGCCCAGCGGGATGCGGGCGACGGCCTGGTAGAAGAGGCCGTTCATCGCGGCCATGGTGATGCCGAAGACGACGACCGTGCCCCAGTCGGTGCGCGAGTGGCCGCGCAGCCGCGGACGGCATACCAGCAGCAGGACGGCAGCCGCCACGAGCAACCGCAGCGCCACCACCCCGAGGGCGCCCGCCCTCGGCATCAGCATCACCGCCAGCGCACCGCCGAACTGCACCGAGATCCCACCCGCGAACACCAGGCCCACCGGCCCGAGGGAGCCCAGTCGGCCCGGTCGGCCCGGCCCGGCGGCCGGTGCGGTGGCAGCGGCGGTTGTCGCGGACTGGGGCGTGGTGACGCTTTCGGGGGTGGTCACGGGCGGTCCTGTGCTCGGCTCGGCTGTGTACTCGGCTGCGTTGCGTACACCGCCCTGCACGGTCTTGTGCATCACGATGTACTGTCAAGTCCAGAGTAATGGACTCGGTCAGGCGCGTAAACCGCTGATGCCACTGTCTCGGAATGCGGGCTCTCGAGGCTCCCCGGGTTCTCCGGCCCTCAGCGTCGGGCGAGGTACAGGCTCATCGCCTTGTGCAGCAGCCGGTTGATCGGGAAGTCCCACTCGCCGAGGTACTCGACGGCCTCGCCGCCGGTGCCCACCTTGAACCGGAGCAGCCCCAGCAGGTGGTTGGACTCCTCCAGCGTGTCGGTGATGCCGCGCAGGTCGTAGACGGCGGCGCCGAGTCCATGGGCGTCCGTCATCATGCGCCACTGCACGGCGCTGCTCGGCTGGACCTCGCGGCGGCGGCTGGTGGAGGCGCCGTAGGAGTACCAGACGTGCTCACCGACGGTGAGCATCGTCGCGGCGGCGAGCGCCTCGCCGTCGTGGTACGCGAGGTAGAGCCGCATACGGTCCGGGTGCTCGGCGGTGAGCGCGCTCCACATGCGCTGGAAGTAGGGCAGCGGGCGCGGGATGAAGCGGTCGCGCTCGGCGGTCTCGGAGTACAGCTCGTGGAAGGCCGGCAGATCCTCGTAGCCGCCGCGTACGACCTTCACGCCGGCCTTCTCCGCCTTGCTGATGTTGCGCCGCCACTGCTGGTTCAGACCGGCGCGGATGTCGTCCAGCGTGCGCCCGGCGAACGGCACCTGGAAGACGTACCGGGGCTGTCCCGCGGCGAAGCCGTCCTCGCCGCCGGGTTCGGTCTGCCGCCAGCCCATGCGGCGCAGGGTGTCCGCGACCTGGCCGGCACGCGGTTCGAACGACGTCGCCCGCACGTCGCGCAGCCGCCGGGCCGCCGGGTCCGCGATCGCCGCCTTGACCGCCTCGGCGCTCCAGCGGCGCACGGCGACCGGCGGGCCCATCCGCACCGCGAACGCGCCCCGGCTCCGGAGGTGGGCGATCATCGGCTCCAGCAGGTGTTCGAGGCCGGGTTCGTGCCAGTCGATGAGCGGGCCCTCGGGCAGGTACGCCAGGTACCGCGGCAGTCCGGGCAGCTTCGGCCCGGGCAGCGGGCGCAGCAGCACCAGTCCGGCGCCGACGAGCTGCCCGGCGTCGTCGAACCAGCCGAGGCTCTCCGCCCTCCAGTCGGGCTTCACCTCGCCCCAGGACGGGATCTGGGTGTGGCTGGCGGAGGGGCGGGCCGCGACGAACGCGAGATGCTCGTCACGGGTGATCGGCTGGACGCGGACGCTCATGCGCGGGCTCCTTCGAGTGGCTGGTGGCGAGAGCCTAGGAGCGGCCGCGCCCCTCCCCCGGCTCAGACACTCGGGTCCGCCCGTCCCGTGGCCCGAACGCCTCAAGCACGTCCACGTCGGTATCAGCCGCCCCCCTCCAGCGCCGCCGCCAGCACCTCCGCCAGATGCCTCCCCCGCACGCCCGCCAGCTGCTCCAGCTGCGTGCGGCAGGAGAAGCCGTCCGCCAGGACCACCGTGCCGTCGGGGGCGTCCCGCACGGATGGCAGGAGCTGTTCCTCCGCGCACGCGGTGGACACCTCGTAGTGGCCCTTCTCGAAGCCGAAGTTCCCCGCGAGGCCGCAGCAGCCGCCGCTCAGTTCGCCGGTGAGCAGCGCGGCCCGACGCAGCCGGCGGTCGGCGGCGTCGCCCAGCACCGCGTGCTGGTGGCAGTGGGTCTGGCCGGCCACCGGGCGGTCCACGCGCGGCGCCCAGCCGGGGGCGTGGCGTTCCAGCGTCTCCGCGAACGTGAGGACCTTGGCGGCGAGGCGGGCCGCGCGCGGGTCCTCGTGCAGCAGCTCGGGGACGTCCGTGCGGAGCGCCGCGGCGCAGCTCGGCTCCAGGACCACGACCGGGGCGTCGGTCTCCAGCACCGGTTCCATCAGGTCGAGCGTGCGGCGCATGACCGCGCGGGCACGGTCCAGCTGCCCCGTCGACACGTAGGTCAGCCCGCAGCAGACGCGCCCCCGGCCCCGCAGCAGGGACAGCGGGTCGAGCGCTACCGTCCTGCCGTCGCCCACCGGCGGTTTCGCCAGCCGCACGGTCGGCGGAAGCGCCACCCGCAACCCGGCCGCCTCCAGCACCCGCACCGCGGCCTGCCCCACGGAGGGCGCGAGGTACTCGGTGAACGTGTCCGGCCAGAGGATGACCAGCTCGCCCTGCGCGGAGGTGTGTCGCGCCCGTCGCCGCTCCCACCACCGGCTGAACGTCCGTGTCGCCACCCGGGGGATCTCCCGCTCGGGGGCGATCCCGCCCAGTCGTTTCGCCGCCCGGGCGAAGGGCCGCAGCCGGGCGAGGGCGTTGACCAGCCGCGCCGTGTGCGTACGGGCCACGGCTCGGAGCCACACCGGCAGCCGGCCCATCGAGTAGTGCGCGGCGGGCCGGCGCCGGCCGGCGTAGTGGTGGTGGAGGAACTCCGCCTTGTAGGTGGCCATGTCCACCTCCACCGGGCAGTCCGACCGGCAGCCCTTGCAGGACAGGCACAGGTCCAGCGCGTCCCGCACCTGTGTGGAGCGCCAGCCGTCGGTCACGACCTCACCGGCGAGCATCTCGTGCAGCAGCCGGGCCCGCCCGCGCGTGGAGTGCTGCTCCGCGCCGGTCGCCCGGAAGGACGGGCACATGACGGAGGAGCCGGACACCGATGCCGTACGGCATTTGGCGACGCCCACGCAGCGCCGCACCGCAGCCGGGAAGTCACCGCCGTCGGAGGGGTAGCCGAAGGCGACGTCGACGGGCTCGCGGGGGAGGACGGAGAAGCGCAGGTCCGTGTCCAGGGGCGCGGGGCGGACCAGCATCCCGGGGTTGAGCAGGTCGTCCGGGTCCCACACTCCCTTCACCCGCTCGAACAGGCCGACCATCTCCTGCCCGTACATCTTCGGCAGCAGCTCCGCCCGCGCCTGCCCGTCGCCGTGCTCCCCGGACAGCGAACCGCCGTGTGCCACCACCAGCTCGGCGAGCTCCTCCGAGAAGCGGCGGAACCGGGCGACACCAGGCTCGGTCAGCAGGTCGAAGTCGATACGGACGTGGATGCAGCCGTCCCCGAAGTGCCCGTACGGCGTGCCGCGCAGCCCGTGCGCGCCGAGCAGCGCCCGGAAGTCCCGCAGATACGCCCCGAGCCGGGCGGGCGGCACCGCGCAGTCCTCCCAGCCCGGCCAGGCCTCCCGCCCGTCCGGCATCCGCGTCGCCGTACCGCTCGCGTCCTCCCGGATCCGCCACAGCGCGCGCTGCCCGGCCGGGTCGGTGACCACCAGGGCGTCCACGCCATCGGCCGCCCGCACGATCGTCTCGGCACGCGTGCGTGCCTCGCCGGCCGACTCCCCGCCGGTCTCCACGAACAGCCAGGCCCCGCCCCGTGGCAGCGCGGCCGTGGACGGCACCAGGTCCGCCGCCATGCCCTCCACCGTCAGCGGGCGCAGCGGCAGCAGCCCGGCAGCGGCCTGCGCCGCCGCGCTCTCGTCGGCGTAGCCCAGCACGGCCAGCGCACGCGCGCGGGGTGCCTCGACCAGTCGTACGACCGCCTCCGTCAGCACGCCCAGCGTGCCCTCCGAACCGCAGAAGGAGCGGGCCACGTCGGCGCCCCGCTCGGGCAGCAGGGCGTCCAGCGCGTATCCGGAGATACGGCGGGGCAGCTCCGGGAAGCCCGTGCGCAACCGGGCCAGTTCGCCGTCCACCAGCTCCCGCAGACCGTCCGGCGCGCCGGCCCAGTCCCGCCCGAGCCGCAGCCGCCGCCCGCGCGCGGTGATCACGTCCAGCTCGCGCACACTGTCCGCGGTCGTCCCCCAGGCCACCGAGTGCGAGCCGCACGAGTTGTTGCCGATCATGCCGCCGAGCGTGCACCGGCTGTGGGTGGAGGGGTCGGGCCCGAACCGCAGCCCGTGCCCGGCCGCCGCCTCCTGGAGCCGGTCGAGCACCAGCCCCGGCTGCACGACGGCCGTACGCGTCTCGGGATCCAGGGCGACCAGCCGGTTCATGTGCCGGGTGAAGTCCAGCACCACCCCCGTCCCGGTCGCCTGCCCGGCGATCGACGTCCCCCCGCCCCGCGCCACCACCGGCACGCCGTGGGCCCGGCACACCTCCAGCACGGCGGCCACGTCGTCGGCGTCGCGCGGGGCGACGACGCCGAGTGGGACCCGGCGGTAGTTGGAGGCGTCCATGGTGACCAGCGCCCGGGAGGCGACGTCGAAGCGGACGTCACCTCGGACGGCCCTGCGCAGCCCGACCTCGAGATCCGTCATACGTCCAGCAAACCAGTCTCACGCCGCCACGAACCCCGTCTCACCCGACGGACCACGTTTCGCCCGGGTTTCCTCACCGGCTAACCTCCAGAGCGTGGCTGAGATCCAGATTCCTGCTGACATCAAGCCCGCCGACGGTCGATTCGGCGCGGGCCCCTCCAAGGTGCGGGTGGAGGCGCTGGACGCCCTGGCCGCGACCGGCACGTCCCTGCTCGGCACCTCCCACCGCCAGGCCCCCGTCAAGAACCTGGTCGGCAAGGTGCGTGAGGGCATCCGTGAGCTGTTCCAGCTCCCCGACGGGTACGAGGTGGTCCTCGGCAACGGCGGCTCCACCGCGTTCTGGGACATCGCGACGCACGGCCTGATCGAGAACAAGTCGCAGCACCTCAGCTTCGGCGAGTTCTCCTCCAAGTTCGCCAAGGCCGCCAAGCTCGCACCCTGGCTGGCCGAGCCGGACGTCATCTCCAGCGACCCGGGCACGCACCCCGAGCCGGTCGCCGAGGCGGGCGTCGACGTCTACGCCTTCACCCACAACGAGACCTCGACCGGTGTCGCCATGCCGATCAAGCGCGTGGCCGGCGCCGACGAGGGCGCCTTGGTGCTGGTGGACGCCACCTCCGGTGCCGGCGGCCTCCCCGTCGACATCGCCGAGACGGACGTCTACTACTTCGCCCCGCAGAAGTCCTTCGCCTCCGACGGCGGCCTGTGGATCGGCGTCTTCTCCCCGGCCGCGATCGAGCGCGCCGAGCGCGTCCACGCGTCCGGCCGGCACGTCCCCGAGTTCTTCTCGCTGCCGACGGCCATCGACAACTCCCGCAAGAACCAGACGTACAACACCCCGGCCCTCGCCACCCTGTTCCTCCTCAACGAGCAGCTGGAGTGGATCAACGGCCAGGGCGGCCTGGACTGGTCGGTCCGCCGCACCGCCACGTCCGCGCGGACGCTGTACGGCTGGGCCGAGGACGTCAAGTTCGCGAACCCGTTCGTCACCGACCCGGCCAAGCGCTCCCAGGTCATCGGCACGATCGACTTCACGGACGAGGTGGACGCCGCCGCCGTCGCCAAGGTCCTGCGGGCCAACGGCATCGTCGACACCGAGCCCTACCGCAAGCTCGGCCGCAACCAGCTGCGCGTCGCGATGTTCCCGGCGATCGACCCGGCGGACATCGAGGCCCTGACGAAGTGCGTCGACTACGTGATCGAGAAGCTGTGACCTTCTCCCGCACGTGACAGAGGGCGCCCCGCGAGTGCGGGGCGCCCCTTTGCGTCATGTCGGGCGATGCTCACCCCGGCACGTCAGACCCCGGACCCCAGGATCCCGCGCAGGGTGTTGCCGACCGTGGCAACGGCCGACTGGGCCGTGCTCGGCGTCTTCCCCGCCGTGGCCTGCGGCTTCGGGTCGGGCGTCTTCTGGCAGACCGCGTCGGCCACGCCGCTGCCGTGCGGCACCTTGCCGCTGGTGAGGTACGTCGCCAGGTACTTGTCGAGGCAGGCGTTGCCGCCCAGCGTGATGCCGTGGTTGCCGCCGCCCTGCTCCACCACCAGGCTGGAGCCCTTCAGCAGCCGGTGCATGGTGACACCGCCCTGGTACGGGGTGGCCGCGTCGTCCGTCGCCTGGAACAGCAGCACCGGCGGGAGCTTGGCATTGGCGACGTTCACCGGCTTCAGCGACTTCGTCGGCCAGAACGCGCACGGCGCGTTGTACCAGGCGTTGTTCCAGGCCATGAACGGCGCCTTCTCGTACACCGCCCAGTTGTCCTTGCGCCACTGGTTCCAGTCGCGCGGCCAGGACGCGTCACGGCACTGCACCGAGGTGTACACGCTGTAGCCGTTGTCGCCGGAGGCGTCGATGGCGGCGATGTTGTCGTACGCCTTGACCAGCGCAGCGGTGTCGTGGTTGTTGACGTACGCCGCGAACGTCTGGGCGAGGGTGGGCCAGTAGCCGTTGTTGTAGCCGCCGGGTATGAAGATGTCCTCCAGCTCGGAGGCGCCGACCTTGCCGCCCGCCGGCTTCTTGGCCAGGGCCGCCCGCATGGCGTACCACTTGGCCTCGACCTTCTTCGGGTCGGTGCCGAGCTTGTACGTGGAGTCGTACTTGGCGATCCACGCCATGAGCGCCTTGTGGCGCTTGTCGAAGGCGTAGTCCTGCTGGATGTTGTCCTCGTACCAGACCCCGGTCGGGTCGACGATCGAGTCCAGCACCAGGCGCCGTACCCGCTCGGGGTACAGCTTGCCGTAGACCGCGCCGAGGTAGGTGCCGTACGAGTAGCCGAAGTAGTTGATCTTCTTGGCGCCGAGGGCCTTGCGGATCGAGTCCATGTCCTTCACGGCGCTGACCGTGTTCATGTACGGCAGGACGTCCGCGTACTTCTTGCCGCAGGCCTGGGCGAAGGACTTGGCGCGCTCCAGGTTGGCCTTCTCGATCGCCGGCGTGCTGGGTACGGAGTCGGGGCGCACGGGGTTGAAGTAGCCCGGCTTGCAGTCCAGGGCGGGCTGGCTCTTGCCCACGCCGCGCGGGTCGAAGCCGATGACGTCGTACTGGGCCGCGACCTCCTTCGGCAGGGAGGACGCGACGAAACCGGCCAGGGTCAGGCCGCTGCCGCCGGGGCCCCCGGGGTTGACCAGCAGCGGGCCCTGGTACGTCTTGGCGGTGTGCGGCACGCGCGACAGCGCCAGCGTGATCTGCTTCCCCTGCGGCTTCGCGTAGTCGAGCGGCACTTTCACCGACGCGCACTGGAGCGTCGGGTAGTCCTCCGTGCCGCACTTCTTCCACGTGACTTTCGCGGCCCGGGCGGTGTTCGCGGAGTGCGACGCGCTGGCGTTGGCGGGGACGGCGGTGAGCGTCCCGGCCAGGACGACGGTCGCGCCGCACAGGACGGCTGCGCTTCTTCTCATGGAGTTCTCTCAGAACGGTGAGGGGTTCAGGACCGCGTGTCACACGGTCCGTGCCGCATCGTTTCGGAAGAGCACGCCATGCCAGTACGCATTCGACCAAGACTTGACCGAATCGAGTCGTTCTCTACGCGCAAACCCCCTGAAAACAGGGGCTGTTGGACCATCGCGAACTACCCGCAGGAAAAGCGCAGGCCGCGATGAGAGGGGCGCCCGGAATACCCAAGCGCCCCTGGCAGGTCAGCCCGCGAGAGGCGGGAGGAGGCCGATGCTCTGGTCCTGCCCTCCCTCCGCCACCTGGCCGTCGCACTTGGTCTCCGTCGTGGTGTTCTGGGGCCCGAACAGGACAGTCCAGACGACCCCTTCGATCCCCTGCCGCTCAGTGCGGGACGTGTAGCACGAAGAACTCTGGCCATCTTTACGG
The DNA here is from genome assembly GCF_900236475.1 of Streptomyces chartreusis NRRL 3882. Classification (GTDB taxonomy): domain Bacteria; phylum Actinomycetota; class Actinomycetes; order Streptomycetales; family Streptomycetaceae; genus Streptomyces; species Streptomyces chartreusis_D. Next base: position 5,017,638 of record NZ_LT963352.1, on the reverse strand, counting down.
TCCGGCGGCGCAGTCGTGTCGGCCGCTACGGGCGCGGCGGAGGTCAGGGCTGCCGCGAGGACGATGACAGCCGCGCCAGCCGAGTGCGCGAGGGATCGGGGCATCCAGTGCAATCGTGGAGTTTTCATGATCACACAGTGAGCGGAAAAGCGCCCTGGAGGAAGGCTGACGGCCCTTCGGCCGGGCAAGTCAACCCGATGGTGTGAGTCACCGAGGAGGCTCGAGCGGGCGGGCAGGGGAAAGGCCCACGTCAAAGGTCAGGGGCCGCGGTGAACCGGATGGGCCGTTCGGCGGAGCGGGCTACGGCGGGGAAGCTCACGTCCGGCGGGTGGAGGGCTGGGGAGGCAGCATCACGCCTCCACTGCGTGGGAGGCTCGTGTCGCTCGACGACTCCTGTCCTGTGTGCCACGCATTGGCCTGATGAAGAGCCATACGGTTCAACGTACGCCGCTGCGGGGCGGGCCGGCACGGAATCCGCCGCATCAGCGGAAGGGGCGCCCGGCGAGCACCGGGCGCCCCGTCACACCGGCGTCATGTCGCCGTGCACCTCACACTCGGTACGGCCCCGCCCCCGGGAGTACCTCCGAAGCCGAAGCTCGCCGAACCGCCCACCGGCACGGTCCCGTTGTGCGCGGCGTTCACGGCCGTCACGCTCGTCCCGCTCTGCGTGTACGACGCGTTCCACATGCTGGTGACCTTCTCCGCACCGCTCCACGCCCAGGTGACCTGCCAGGACTTCAGCGGCGCACTGCCCGTGTTGGTCACCTTCACCTCGGCGTTGAAGCCGCCGCCCCAGTCGCTGCTCACCGTGTAGGCGGCGGTGCAGGCAGCCGTGCCGCCGGGGTCACCCGGCCCGCCGGGACCCGGCCCGGAACCGCCGCCCTCGAACCCCGGCGCCTTGATCGCCTTGAGGTACCCGTCCTTCGCGGTGTCCACCGTCTGCCAGTCGTCCTTGAGGATGCCCCCCGTGTCGCCCGAGTTGGGGTTCCAGGTCCAGAACGTCCAGTGGAAGCTGTCGGCGCCGTACGCCGACGTCGAGCGCAGGTACGTCACCAGCGCGGACAGCCACTTCTGGTCCACCGCCGGCTGGAGCGTCGTACCGAACTCGCCGAGCCACACCGGCGCGATGTCCTGCTTGAAGATGTAGCCCCAGTACTTGTCCCAGATCCCCGGCATGTTGGCGGGGAAGGACGGGTCGCTGAACCACGACTGCTGGGCCACCGACGTGGCGTAGTCATGGGCCGAGTACACGAGCCGGTTCGGGACGTCCAGCTGGACCGGGTACTGGGCGACGCCCATGAGGTTGCCGCCCCACCAGCCGTTGGCGCCGTTGAACGACTGCACGCCCTCGACCATGATCAGCAGCTCGGGATTGACCGACAGCACGGCGTTGCCCGCGCGCTGGGCGGCCAGCCGCCAGTCCCGGGTGGTGTCGCCGCAGCCCCAGCAGGCCGGGTCGTGGGGCTCGTTGTGCAGGTCGATGCCGACCACGGTGGGGTTGCCCTTGTACCGCGCCGCCAGGGACTTGAGGTTGGTGATCCAGGTCGACTCGGGGACCGACGCCGTGTACCAGAGCGCCGACTGGCCCGCCGCGTCCGGGCGGTGCCGGTCGAGGACGATCTTGAGGCCGGCCTGCCCGGCGTACGCCACGATCCGGTCCAGTACCTGGAGCGAGGTCAGGCCCCGCAGGTCGGTGTTCTTGCCGTCGTGGTTGATGCTGTCGGGCATGGTGCCGGGCTTGAGGATGTCGTCGCTGTAGGGCATCCGGATGGTGTTGTAGCCCAGCGACTTCATCTGGTCGATCATGCTCTTGTAGTCGCGGGTCCACAGCCCGTGGACGACGTGGATGTCGGTCTCGAAGCCGAACCAGTTGATGCCGGCGATACGGACCGGCTGCCCGGCCGCGTCCAGGATCTGCCGGCCGCTGGTGTGCCAGTAGCCGGCGCCGGCCTGCGCGTCGACGTCGGCGTGTGCCGACTGGGTACCGGCCAGGGGTAACAGGAGCGCCGCGGCGACGCACAGCGCTCTTCGCAGAGTGCGGAACATGGCTGCTTCCTCTCGGAGGAGGCGCGGCCCCGGAACTGATGGGAGCGCTCCCATGTGCGCCGCGCACCTCCCAGGAAACTGACGCACCATGAGCACGTCAACCCTCCGGGAGGTGCGGGTTCCGCTCGCTAGCGGCTCAGTTTCCGGAACCGCCGCACGGCGAGCGGCAGGAAGACGAGCGTCAGGATCACCGGCCACACCCCGGCCATCAGCAGCGCGTGCTGCTCGACCCAGGTGTCACCGCCGACCGGCGTGCCGAACAGCTCGCGGGTCGCCGCCGCCGTGGAGGAGATCGGGTTCCAGACCGCCACCCAGCCCAGCCAGTCGGGCATGAGCTGCGGCGCGACGAAGATGCTGGAGATCATCGTCAGCGGGAAGGCGACCGCGAACAGGCCGCCCGCCGCCTCCGGGTTGGGCACGAGCAGGCCGAGCCACACCCCGATCCAGATCAGCGCGAACCGCAGCCACAGCAGCAGCCCGAACGCGGCCAGGAAGCCGAGGCCCCCGTCCGGCCGCCAGCCCATGGCGAGCGCGGTGAGCATCATGATCGCCAACTCGGCGCAGGCGACGAGCAGATCGGTCACGCCGCGCCCGGCCACCACGGCGGAGGACGCCATCGGCATGGAGCGGAAGCGGTCGATGACGCCTTTGGTGGAGTCGTAGACCACGAGGGTCGCCGTGTTGATGAAGCCGAACGCCATGGTCATCGCGAACATGCCCGGCATCAGGTAGTCCTTGTAGTCTCCGCCGCCCGGCACCTGCATGGCGCTGCCGAAGACATAGCCGTAGAGCAGCACGGAGAGGATCGGGAAGCCCAGCTGCCAGGCGATGTTGACGGGCTGGCGCCGGTAGTGGGTCAGACCGCGGCGGACGATGTTCCAGCAGTCGGCGAGCAGCCAGTAGATGCGGCCGCGCGCGGCGGGCGGGCTCAGGTCGACGGCACTCATGCTGCGGCGCCCTCCTCGGTCCGGTGTCCGGTCAGGCGCAGGAAGACATCGTCGAGGCTGGGCCTGCGCAGCCCGATGTCCTCGACGCGGACACCCTCGTCCTGGAGGGTCCGCGCCACTTCGGTGAGCGCCGTGACCCGGTCGGTGACCGGGGCGTGCACCCGCAACTCGGTGTCGTCCGCCTCGGGTTCGCCGTCCGCGACCCGGGCGACCACCTTCACCACCCGCGGGATCTCGGCGCGCTCGGCGACCACCACCTCGATGCGGTCGCCGCCGACCAGGTTCTTCAGTCCGTCCGGGGTGTCGTCGGCGATGGCCCGCCCCTGGTCGATGACGGTGATGCGGGAGGCGAGCCGGTCGGCCTCCTCCAGGTACTGCGTGGTGAGCAGCACGGTCGTGCCGCCCGCCACCAAGGCCCGGACGGAATCCCAGACTTCCCCGCGGCTACGGGGGTCGAGACCGGTCGTCGGCTCGTCGAGGAAGAGGACGGCCGGGGCGAGGATCATCGACGCGGCGAGGTCGAGGCGGCGCCGCATGCCGCCGCTGTACTTGCCGACGCCCCGGTCGGCGGCGTCGGCCAGGTCGAACTGCTCCAGCAGTTCGGTCGCCCGGAGCCTGGCCCGCCTGCCGCCCAGGTGGAAGAGCCGGCCGAACATCTCCAGGTTCTGCCGGCCGGTGAGCACCTCGTCCACCGCCGCGTACTGCCCGGTGAGCCCGATCCGGCCCCGCACCTCGCGGGGCTGCCGGGACACGTCCAGCCCGGCGACGGTCGCCCTGCCCCCGTCCAGCCGGATCAGCGTGGACAGGATGCGGACGGCGGTGGTCTTGCCCGCCCCGTTCGGCCCGAGCAGGCCGTGCACCGTTCCCTCGCGTACCGCCAGATCGAAACCGTCGAGGGCGCGTTTCTCGCCGTACCGCTTCTCCAGCGCCTCGGCCCGCACCGCGTATCCGTCCATGCCGCCCCTCCCGTGTGCTCGTGCCCTGCGTCGACACCGAACTGGGTACAGCGTACCCGATTGCGCGTACACCGTACCCAGTTTTTTGCGGGGGACCTAAGCTGTTCTCCATGGAACGCGGCACGAGCAGCACAGGCGGTACGGAGACCAGTGGCAGCGGCGATATCGCCCGCACCCTCGAACTGCTGTGGGACACCGGCCGGCGTCCCAGTCGCGGCCCCAAGCCGACCCTGACCCTGGACCGGATCGTGGAAGCGGCCGTCCAGGTCGCGGACACGGAAGGCCTGGAGGGGTTCTCCATGCGCCGCGTCGCCGCCGAACTCGGCACCGGCACCATGTCCCTCTACCGGTACGTCCCCGGCAAGGGCGAGCTGCTCGACCTGATGCTGGACCGGGTCCAGCGCCCCTCGGAGAATCCGGCCGACCTGGGCGACGGCGGCTGGCGCGCCGCCCTGGAGGCCCTGGCCCACGAGACGCTCGCCCTCTACCGGCGCCATCCCTGGCTGCTCCAGGTCAACCAGTCCCGCCCGATCCTCGGCCCGAGCGCCCTGGACGGCATGGAGAGGGTCCTCACCCGGATCCGCCCGATGGGGCTCACCGACCCCGAACTGGTCTCCGCGATCATCATGATCGACGGGTATGTCGTCGGGGCCGCGCGCACGCAGCTCTACCAGCAGGAGGCGGAGCGCCGGACGGGCCTGACGGACACGGAGTTCTGGCAGGCACAGGTGCCGGTACTGGAGAAGGTCCTGGCCTCGGGCCGCTACCCGGTGATGGCGTCACTCTCCGAGGACACGTTCGGGCCCGACTTCGACCACTTCGGGTTCGGTCTGCAGCGGATCCTGGACGGGCTGGAAGTACTCGTGGCGCAACGCCGGGGCGAGTCGGCCTCGTAGGCCGCCACCGGCAGGCCCTACCGGCGCCGCCTCAGCCCGCGCAGACCGAGCAGGGCGGCGCAGGCCACGGCCACGGCGATGGCGCCGGTCTTGAGATTGCCGCTGAGTCCGTCCCCGCTGCCGCCGCCGTCCCGGGCGGCCGAACTCCCTCCGCCGGACGAGGATCCGGGGTCACCGGGCGCGTCCTGTCCCTCCACCGAACTGTCCGCCCCCTCGGCCCCGTACATGAGCCTCGTCCCGTCGGCGGTGTAGGTGACGGACTCCCCCTGCCCGAGGAACGGCACGCCGAGCCGCTCCTTCCGCTTGATCTTCCCGCCGTTCCAGTCGTACGCGATCGCGCCGAAGTAGCTGCGGACGACGAGGTGTCGGCCGTCCGGGGAGAGCGTGGCGTCGGTGGCCTCCAGGTCGGGCACGGCGGCGACGGGCCGGAAGACGTTCGTGCCCGAGGCGGAGAGCTCGGCGGGCCCCTCGTACAGGTGCCCGCCCTTCTCGTTCTTGTCGACGATGTAGACCCGGCCGGTCTTCGGGTGCACGACGAGGGACTCGGCGTCGCGGGGCCCGTCGGAGTACTTCACGACGTACTGCGTGGCCCGGATCGTCTGGTCCTTCAGCGTCTTCGGCTCGGGCAGCTCGTAGATCCACACGTGGGGCCAGCTGCCGCCGAGGTTGTCGCCTGTGTCGCCGACGTAGATCCGGTTGCCCGGGCCGATGGAGATGGCCTCGACGTCCCGGGGCGTTCCGACGCCGGTGAGGGTGAGGCGGGCGACGGTCTCGCCCGTGCTGCTGTCGACGGCGTAGATGTAGGGGCCGTCGTCGCTGTCGTTGTGCGTCCAGTAGATGCCGGGGTGGAGACGGGAGGCGGCCAGACCGCTGGACTCGGTGATGCGCGGATCCTTGATCGTGAAGTCCTCGTCGGCGTCCGCGGCGGAGGCGGGCACGGCGAAGGCGCCCGCGAGGAGGGCCGCGGCGAGGATGGCGAACGGTCGGCGCATGCCCCCAAGCCTGCCATCCCGCTCCCCGGTTCATCGCCGCTAACGGATCACAGGGGTCGGCGGGTTGGTGGGGCCGGGCCATGGCGCGTGGTCCGACTCACACCCCGTGCGGCGGCTCGATCGTTCATGATGAGCGGATGCTCAGGTTCATGCCCGTCGGTGACTCCATGACGATCGGGAGCGCGGGCGAACACACGTGGCGCTACCGGATGTGGCAGCACCTGTGCCGTTCCTACGGCGGCCCCTTCACGCTGGTCGGCCCGCGCGAGACGCTCCACGACAAGCTCGCCGACGCCCCGACCTCCCACGCGTACGCCGATCCGGACTTCCCGCGGGCCCACCTGGCCGGCTGGGGCGAGGGCTGGCTGCACATGGCGCCGCTGATCGGCGAGGCGGTGCGGTCGTGCCGCGCGGACGTCCTCCTGGTCTCCCTCGGCCTGATCGACCTGGGCTTCTACACGAACGCCGAGCAGACCGCCGAGAACGTGAGGGCCTTCACCGCCGAGGCGCGGGCGGCGAACCGGCGGGTGCGGATGGTGTGGCTGCCGGTGACCCCGAACGTGCGGGCCGAGTCCGACCGGGCCTTCGCCGCCGAGGTCGCCCGCTTCAACGAGCTGCTGGCGAAGACGGCCGCGGACCTCGACGAGCCCGGCTCGCCCGTCCTCCTGGCCTCGTCCCCACCGTCGTACGACATCCACGCCGACACCTACGACGGCACCCACCCCAACGCGAGCGGCGAGCACAAGATCGCGGCGGCCTTCGCGGCGGCGATGCACCAGGCCTGGGACCTCGACGAGCCCTACGACGGGTGACTCTCCGTGATCATCCGGGCCAGGAACTCGGCGCAGGGCCGGGGCGCCAGGTCGTCCCAGCGCTCCGCCTCCTCCCCCAGGTAGACGGCCCGGGCGCGGGCGAGGACGGGCCGGTGCTCGGCTGGGAGCCGGTCGAGCGCCCACGCGGCTGCCGCGTCCTTCGAGCGGATGGTCCCGGTGGTGAGGGTGGTCCAGATCCTGGCCAGGGTGAGCAGCACGTTGCGGGTGTCGGAGTCCAGCTCGGCCATCAGCTCCGGCACGCCGGCGACGATGGCGCGCCTGAGGTCGTCGTGCGGCACGGGGTCCAGGAGCTCGGCGGGCGGCGGCCCGTGGAGCGGGACGTCGGCGCGCAGGACCATCGTGAGGACAGGCGCGAGGTCGGGGCTGGGTTCGGGGACCGGGGTCACTCCGCGCTCGTAGTCCTCGCGCAGCCAGTCGCCGTAGAGGAAGTCGCAGGTGGGCGGGTAGCGCCAGGGTCGTACGTCGTCCTGTACGACGACGATCAGCTCGACGTGCCGCCGCCCGTCCACACCGGACACCTTGAGCAACTCCTCGACCAGGGCCCGGCGTTGGGCGTGCGCGATGCGGTCCCTCACGACGGCCAGGACGTCGATGTCACTGTGCGGGCGCAGGCCGCCGAGGGTGGCGGAGCCGTGCAGGTAGATACCGAGGACGGAGTCGCCGAGGGTGGTGCGGAGGAGCTGGACGAGGTGGTCGGTGGCGGGCTGCTCTGGCATATGCGCTCTTCCCCGTGTCGTGGTCACCGTGCGTATCGTTGTACCGCGCGGCTGCTCACGTCCATGGGGCGGCAGGGGAGGAGCGCCACGATGACCGTCCTTGAAGACAGGATCGACATGGCCGAGGCAGACGACGAGCTGACTTTGGACGAGCTGTTCGAGTCGCTCGAGCGGACCACCCCCGAGGGTTACAAGGTCGAGATCGTCGAGGGGGCCATCTTCATGTCGCCGCAGCGGGACACGCACTGGGAGATCATCCTGGACATTGTCGAGCAACTGCGTACCAAGTACCCGCGCAAGCGCGTGAAATCGGATGTCCGCGTCGACTATCCGGGGCACCTCAACGGATTCGCCTCCGACGTGACCCTCGTGGCCGAGGGAGCCGAGAAGAACGAGAAGGGCCTCTGGCACTGCCAGGACATCGAGTTCGTGGCCGAAGTCATCTCGAAGGGCACGGCCCACAACGACTACGGCCCGAAGAAGACCGCCTACGCCCTCGCCGAAGTCCCCGTCTACCTCATCGCCGACCCGTACCAGGGCAAGTGCCACCTGTACACCCAGCCCAAGGACGGCGACTACCTGACGGAGACGACGGTCACCTTCGGCGGGAGCGTCGACCTCACCATCACGGAGATCGGCCTCACCCTCAAGACCGACGAGTTCCCCCGCGACTGATCGCCCTTCGAGGTCACCGCGTGCTTGCTTGGAGCGCACTTCAAGACGTTGGCTTGGGCGCATGAAGTACACGCAGCTCGGACGCACGGGACTCAAGGTCAGCCGGCTCGTCCTCGGCACCATGAACTTCGGCCCGCAGACCGACGAGGCCGACAGCCACGCCATCATGGACGCGGCGCTGGACGCCGGCATCAACTTCTTCGACACCGCCAACGTCTACGGCTGGGGCGAGAACAAGGGCCGTACCGAAAGCATCATCGGCAACTGGTTCGCCAAGGGCGGGGGACGGCGCGACAAGGTCGTCCTCGCCACGAAGGTGTACGGCAACATGGGCGCCGACGGCCCGGCCTGGCCGAACCACGACAAGCTCTCCGCCGTCAACATCCGGCGGGCCGTGGACGCCAGCCTGAAGCGGCTCCAGACCGACTACATCGACGTGTACCAGTTCCACCACGTCGACCGGGACACCCCCTTCGAGGAGATCTGGCAGGCGATCGACGTCCTGGTCCAGCAGGGCAAGATCCTCTACGTCGGGTCGTCGAACTTCCCCGGCTACAAGATCGCCCAGGCCAACGAGATCGCCGCCCGGCGCGGCGGGACCATCGGGCTGGTCAGCGAGCAGTGCCTGTACAACCTCGCCGAGCGGCGCGCCGAGATGGAGGTCGTCCCGGCCGCGCAGGAGTACGGCCTGGGCGTCATCCCGTGGTCGCCGCTGCACGGCGGTCTGCTGGGCGGTGTCCTCAAGAAGGAGGTCGAGGGCAAGCGCCGTGCCTCCGGCCGCGCGGCCGACGCGCTCGCCGACCCCGGCACCCGCGCGCGGATCCAGTCCTACGAGGACCTGCTCGACAAGCACGGCATCGAGCCCGGCGAGGCCGCCCTGGCATGGCTGCTCACCCGCCCCGGCGTGACCGGCCCGATCGTCGGCCCCCGCACCTGCGAACAGCTCGCCTCCGCCGTGCGCGCGGCCGAGCTGGAGCTGTCCGAGGAGCTTCTGACAGGCCTGGACGAGATCTTCCCGGGCCCGGGCCCGTCGCCGGAGGCCTTCGCCTGGTAGCTCCGTGAGGGCGACGTCCTCAGGGGCGCGGGGAACTGCGCGACCGGCTCCCACCGGCCCGCAGCCGGCACACAACCGTCCGCGGTTCCCCCCTCGGCCCTACCTCCCGAGCACGGAAGCGAGGGCGACGACGAGGAACATCAGCACAAGCACACCGGCCATGATCCGGTTCCGGGTTTTCGGGTCCACGCACCGAGCCTAACCGGCGCCGCCGAGCGCCCACCGGCCGACCGCCTCGTAGCGGGGCTGCTCCCCCGGAACCCCCGACGTCGGCAGATTGCTCCGCACCAGCGCGAGCTCGTCCACCGTCCAGGTCCGGCCCGTGAACGCGTCGAGCGCATCCAGGAAGGCGCGCACATCCCCCGACTCCCGTCGGCGCGCCACGGTCAGGTGGGCCTTGTACCGCCGGTGCTCCCCCATCGGCACCCCCGCCTTCCGCGCCGCCGCCTCCGCCCGCTCGGCCAGCAGCCGCAGCGTCGCCAGGTCGCCTTCGGCCCCGGCCCACAGCGCCTTGCCGCGCCCGAACTGACCGCCGCCCCGCACGGCCAGCGGAAAGGGACGCGTCCGGTGGGCGGCCCGCTCCAGCCGGGCCGACAGCTCCGGCACGAGCCCGTCGTCGACCTCCCCGTAGAAGGCGAGCGTGAAGTGCCAGCCGGGCCGGCCGGTCCAGCGCATCCCGTCCGCCCCGGGCAGCGCGCGCAACGCGTCGACCACGGCGCCGAGTTCACGACGCACCTCGTCAGGGGGCAGCACGGCCGCGAAGAGTCTCATGGCTCCAGCCTGGCACCATGAGGCCATGCGGATCACCATCCGGGACGGCGGGCCCGACGACATTCCCGCGATACTCGGCATGCTCGACAGCTGCGTGGAGTGGCTGGTCGCGCAGGGGCGCACCGGGCAGTGGGGCACGAAGCCCCTGTCGCAGAATCCGAAGACGGTGGAGTCGGTCGGCCGGTACATGGCGGAGGGCAGCGTGTACATGGCCGATGCCGACGGCGTCCCCGCCGCCACCCTCACCCTCACCGACTCGCCCGGCGCCTACCTGTCCCAGCTCTCGCCGCCCGGAGAACCCGAGCGCTACATCCACTGGCTGGCCTCCGACCGGCGCTTCAAGGGGCACGGCGTGGGCAGCGCCCTCCTCGCCCACGCCGCGGAGGAGACCCGCCGGGCCGGCGTGTCCCTCCTCCGCGTCGACTGTTACGCCGGAGACGACGGCAAACTCGTCCGCTACTACGAGTCCAACGGCTTCACCCGGACCGAGGCCTTCACGGTCGGCGAGAGCAACTGGCCCGGCCAGCTGCTGGCCCGGAGGGTGTAGGCCGCCGTACGCCCCCTAGGCCGCCGGAGCCAGCTGCTCCTGCTCCCGGGGGACGAACCGCACCCGGGGATGCCCGCGGTGCCAGCCGACCGACAGGCGGAGGTTGCCGACGCGGGCCAGGATCAGGCCGATCACGGCCGCGGCGACGGCCGCGACGGCACCGCCGGCCGCGAGGCCGACCCGGGCGCCGTAGGTGTCGGTGATCCAGCCGACGATCGGCGCGCCGACCGGGGAGCCGCCGAGGAAGACCATCATGTAGAGGGCCATGACACGGCCGCGCATGGCCGGGTCCGTGGACATCTGGATGCTGGTGTTCGTCGTGACGTTGACCGTCATGCCGAACAGGCCCAGCGGGACCATGAGCAGGGCGAACATCCACAGCGTCGGTGTGGTGGCCGCCAGCATCTCCAGCGCGCCGAAGACGATGGCCGCCGCGATCAGCAGCCGCAGCCGGGCCGTGCCGCGCCGGGCGGCGAGCAGCGCGCCCGCGACCGAGCCGACCGCCATCAGCGTGTTGAACATGCTGTACGCGCCCGCCCCCGCGTGGAACACGTCGTCCGCGAAGGCCGAGAGGTAGACGGGGAAGTTGAAGGCGAAGGTGCCGACGAACCCGACCAGGACGATCGGCCAGATCAGCTCCGGGCGGCCGGTGACGTACCGCACGCCTTCCCGCAGCTGCCCCTTGCCGCGCGGGGCGCGCTCCACCACGTGCAGCTCGCGGGCCCGCATCAGCAGCAGGCCGGTGAGCGGCGCGATGAAGGACAGGCCGTTGAAGAGGAACGCCCAGCCGGTGCCGACGCCGGTGATCAGTATGCCCGCGACGGCGGGGCCGACCAGGCGGGCGGACTGGAAGTTCGCCGAGTTCAGGCTGACCGCGTTCTGCAGCTGCTGCGGGCCGACCAATTCGGAGACGAAGGACTGCCGGGCCGGGTTGTCGACCACCGTGGCGAGACCGACCGCGAAGGCGGCGACGTACACGTGCCAGACCTGGACATGGCCGGTGAGGGTGAGGACGGCGAGGGCGATGGCGGTGAGGGCCATCGACGACTGTGTGACGAGCAGGGCGGGCCGCTTGCGCAGCCGGTCGACGAGGACACCGCCGTAGAGGCCGAAGAGCAGCATCGGCAGGAACTGGAGTGCCGTCGTGATGCCGACGGCCGCGGAGGAGCCGGTGAGGCTGAGGACCAGCCAGTCCTGGGCGATGCGCTGCATCCAGGTGCCGATGTTGGAGACGACCTGTCCCATGAAGAACAGGCGGTAGTTCCTCACCTTCAGGGAGGAGAACATCGAGGACTTGCGCGGGCGTGTGTCGGAGGTGGGCGGGGAATCGTGGGGGTCAGGTGCGGGGACGGAAGCTGCTCCGGGTCCCGAACTCAAAGGGTTCGCCTCCTTGCGACATACGGCTTACAGATGCGCGAGCTTCTCCAGCACGGGGGCGGCGGCGCGCAGTTTCGCCCACTCGTCCTCGTCGAGGTTCTCCACCAGCGAGGCCAGGAACGCGTTCCGCTTGCGGCGGCTCTCCTCGAGCATCGCTTCGGCCTGCTCGGTGCGCGTCACGACCTTCTGGCGCCGGTCCTCGGGGTGCGGCTCCAGACGGACCAGTCCCTTGGACTCCAGCAGCGCCACGATGCGGGTCATCGAGGGCGGCTGGACGTGCTCCTTGCGGGCGAGCTCGCCCGGGGTGGCCCTGCCGCACAGGGACAGGGTGCCGAGCACCGACATCTCGGTGGGGCTGAGCGACTCGTCGACCCGCTGGTGCTTGAGTCGACGGGACAGCCGCATCACGGCGGATCGGAGGGAGTTCACGGCGGCTACATCGTCGCCATGGCTGAGGTCCGGCATGTTCTTTAGCGTAACTCATTACTCTCGCTAAGGACTACCCGAACGCACGGGAAGGCCCGTGACCCTGGCCACTGAAGCGTGACATCACTCATATGGGTGACCCGACGGCGGAACGCCACACACCGGACCGGAGGGTGCCGCGACCCTCGTGGTCATGGGGACCAGCGTGCTCAGCCTGCGAATAGACCACGAGCTGCTTCAGCGGCTGCGGCACCATGCCGCGAAAAGGGGAATGAGCGTCCAGGACTACGTCGTCCGGACGCTCGTTCGAGATGACTTCGACGAACGGTTCCAGTCCGCCGTCGAGGAGACGGAGAGGTTCTACGGCTCATCCGACTCCGAGGACGAGGATCAGGTCAGGCCCAGCGCCGGCATCAGGTAGTAGAACGCGAACACCGCCGCCACGGCGTACATCGCCGTCGGCACCTCCCGGCCCCGCCCGGCCGCCAGCCGCAGCACCGCGAAGGTGATGAAGCCCATGCCGATGCCGTTGGTGATCGAGTAGGTGAACGGCATCATCAGCATCGTCACGAAAGCCGGGACGGCGATCGTGTAGTCCGCCCAGTCGATCTCCTTCACGGATCCGGCCAGGATCAGGAAGCCGACCGCGACGAGGGCGGGCGTGGCCGCCTGGGACGGGACCATCGTGGCGACCGGCGTGAGGAAGAGGGCGACGGCGAAGAGACCGCCGGTGACGACGTTCGCCAGACCGGTCCGGGCCCCCTCGCCGACACCGGCCGTGGACTCGACGAACGCGGTGGTCGCCGAGGACGAGCTGGCACCGCCGGCGGCGACCGCGAGGCCGTCGACGAAGAGCACCTTGTTGATGCCGGGCATCTGCCCCTGCGCGTCGGTCAGCTTCGCCTCGTCCGAGACGCCCATGATCGTGCCCATCGCGTCGAAGAAGCACGACAGCAGCACGGTGAAGACGAACAGCACACCGGTCAGCACGCCGACCTTCTCGAAGCCGCCGAACAGGCTGACCTGCCCGACCAGCCCGAAGTCGGGGCTGGCGACCGGGTTGCCGGGCCACTTCGGGGTGGTGAGACCCCAGCTCGGCACCTTGGCCACGGCCTCGATGACCACGGCGACGACGGTCATGGCGACGATCGAGATCAGGATCGCGCCGGAGACCTTGCGCACGATCAGGGCGAGCGTGAGCAGCACGCCCAGGACGAAGACCAGGACCGGCCAGCCGTTGAGGTGGCCGTCCCCGCCGAGCTGGAGCGGGACGGTGGTCTGCGCGGCGTCCGGGATGCGGGAGACGAAACCGGCGTCGACGAGGCCGATCAGCATGATGAACAGGCCGATGCCGATGGAGATGGCCTTGCGCAGCCCGTAGGGGACGGCGTTCATCACGCGCTCGCGCAGCCCCGTGGCGACCAGCAGCATGACCACGAACCCGGCGAGGACCACCATGCCCATCGCGTCCGGCCAGGACATCCGCGGGGCGAGCTGGAGGGCGACGACGGAGTTCACACCGAGGCCGGCGGCGAGCGCGATCGGCACATTGCCGATGACGCCCATGAGGAGGGTGGTGAACGCGGCCGTGAGGGCCGTCGCGGTCACCAGCTGCCCGTTGTCGAGCTGGTGACCGTACATGTCCTTGGCGCTGCCGAGGATGATCGGGTTCAGCACGATGATGTAGGCCATCGCGAAGAAGGTGGCGAGGCCGCCCCGGACCTCACGGGACAGCGTGCTGCCCCGCTCGGAGATCCGGAAGAAGCGGTCGAGTGCGCCGTACGTGGGCCCGGCTCCCGGCTGTTCAGGGGCGGGGGCCTTGGCGGGAGCCGAGGAGGACATGTGTTTGGCGTTTCCTACGAAGAGAAGTGGTCAGACACAAACCGTTTCAGTATGAACATATAAGGCCGCGATCGCACATCTGCGCGCGTAGACCTGATCGCCTCGTAAGCTGTTCCTCATGGCGAAATGGACCCCCAGACACGAGGCGCCGGAGCCCCTGGAGGGCCCCGTGGTCGCCACCGTCACCGGCGGCACGATCCTCTGGTTCGTCCTCTTCCTGGTCCAGCTCCCCTTCTACGGCTGGTTCGACGACCACGGCCACACCTGGTGGCTGTGGACCTGCCTGGCCGGCGGCGGTCTGGGGCTGATCGGTATCTGGTACGTCCGTAAGCGCGATGCCGCGATCAAGCGGGCCGCCGCGGCGGCCCCCGACCCGACCGCGACCCCCTCGGCCCAGTAGGCCTCGTCCCGCTCGCGCTCCGGCGAGACACTTGCCCGCCCCCTCCCTACGCTCGGAGGGAGGCGGCACAACGCCCGAAACCGTCGCGCGCTGCCGCCGCACCACCGGTGAGGAGCGCAGCCATGACGACGCAGAACAGCGCGACCGAGGCCGACCGGGCCCTGAAGGCCAAGCACCGGGCGATGTGGGCGCAGGGCGACTACCCGTCGCTGGCCGCCGAGGTCATCCCCGGGCTCGGGGCGGTCCTGGTCGAGGCGTGCGGGGTGCGCTCCGGCCAGCGGGTGCTGGACGTGGGCGCCGGCAGCGGCAACGCCGCGATCCCGGCGGCCCTGGCCGGCGCGGAGGTGGTCGCCTCGGACCTGACCCCGGAGCTGTTCGAGGCCGGCCGGCGCGTGGCCGGGCAGCAGGGCGTGGAGCTCAGCTGGCAGGAGGCCGACGCCGAGGCCCTGCCCTTCGGCGACGCCGAGTTCGACACCGTGCTGTCCTGCGTCGGGGTGATGTTCGCCCCGCACCACCAGCGGGCCGCCGACGAACTCGTCCGGGTCTGCCGCCCGGGCGGCACCATCGGCCTGCTGAGCTGGACGCCGCAGGGCTTCATCGGCCGGATGTTCGCCACGATGAAGCCGTACGCGCCACCGCCCCCGCCGGGCGCGCAGCCGCCCCCGCTGTGGGGCGACGAGGACCATGTCCGGGCGCTCCTCGGCGACCGGGTCACGGACGTGCGCGCCGAGCGCCGGACCGTCCGCGTCGACCGCTTCGAGACGCCCGAGGCGTTCCGCGACTACTTCAAGGAGCGCTACGGCCCCACGATCAGCGTCTACAAGAGCATCGCCGGCGACTCCGGGCGCACCGCCGCCCTGGACCGCGACCTGGTGGACCTAGCCCGCGACGGCGACCCGGGGCCAGGAGGGGTCGGGGGCCTCCGAGAGTGGGAGTACCTGCTGTTCACCGCGCGCCGGGCGGGCTGACACCGCGAGTGGCACCAGGGTCCGACGGGGATCCGAGGGCGTACAACTGCCGTACGACCAGGGCACGACGTCCGTCGTTCCCAGGTCGGATCTTCCCCGCATTCGGCAGGTGAAGCGGCAAATCCGCACGTACCGTCGAATGCATGACGCATCTCGACGCGGGTGCCCGGCCCGACTCCGCGTGGCCGGCGACGGTCACCTCCCGCGAGACCGGCCTGACCAGGGCTCAGGTCGCCGAGCGGGTGGAGCGCGGCCAGGTCAACGACGTGCCGGTGCGCAGCAGCCGGTCCACCGTCGACATCGTCCGCGCGAACGTCTTCACCCGCTTCAACGCGATCATCGGCGTGCTCTGGCTGATCATGCTCTTCGTCGCGCCGATCCAGGACAGCCTGTTCGGCTTCGTGATCCTCGCCAACACCGGCATCGGGATCGTCCAGGAGTGGCGGGCGAAGAAGACGCTGGACTCGCTCGCGCTGATCGGTGAGGTGCGTCCCACCGTCCGCCGGGACGGGATGTCCGGCCAGGTCAGCACCTCCGAGATCGTCCTCGACGACCTGATCGAGATCGGGCCCGGCGACAAGGTCGTCGTCGACGGTGTCTGTGCCGAGGCCGACGGGCTGGAGATCGACGAGTCGCTGCTCACCGGCGAGGCGGACCCGGTCGTCAAACGCCCCGGCGACCAGGTGATGTCGGGCAGCTTCGTGGTCGCGGGCGGCGGGGCCTTCCAGGCCACGAAGGTCGGGCGGGAGGCGTATGCCGCGCAGCTCGCGGAGGAGGCGTCCCGGTTCACCCTCGTCCAGTCCGAGCTGCGCTCCGGCATCTCCACGATCCTGAAGTACGTCACGTGGATGATGGTCCCGACCGCGATCGGCCTGATCATCAGCCAGCTGTTCGTGAAGGAGAACGCCTTCGACGACTCCGTCGCCCGCACGGTCGGCGGCATCGTCCCGATGGTCCCCGAGGGGCTGGTGCTGCTCACCTCGGTCGCCTTCGCCATCGGCGTCATCCGGCTGGGCCGCAAGCAGTGCCTCGTCCAGGAGCTGCCCGCGATCGAGGGGCTGGCCCGGGTCGACACGGTCTGCCTCGACAAGACCGGCACCCTCACCGAGGGCGGCATGAACGTCACCGAGCTGCGGCCCCTGCAGGGCGCCGACGAGACGCACGTACGCCAGGTGCTCGGCGCTCTCGGCGAGTCGGACCCCCGGCCGAACGCCTCGCTCAAGGCGATCATCGACGCCTACCCGGCCGCCGAGGACTGGCGCTGCACCCAGGCACTGCCGTTCTCCTCCGCCCGCAAGTACAGCGGCGCCGCGTTCGCCGAGGCCGGCGGGGAGACCAGCACCTGGCTGCTCGGGGCGCCGGACGTCCTGCTGCCCGACGACGACCCGTCCCTCGCGGAGACCGGGCGGCTGAACGAGCAGGGCCTGCGGGTGCTGCTGCTCGCCCGGGTCGACCGTGACCTCGACGACGCCGAGGTGGCCGAGGGGGCGAAGCCCACCGCCCTGGTGGTACTGGAACAGCGGCTGCGGCCGGACGCGGCCGACACGCTGCGCTACTTCGCCGACCAGAACGTGGCCGCCAAGGTCATCTCCGGCGACAACGCGGTGTCGGTCGGCGCGGTCGCGTCCAAGCTGGGGCTGTCCGGCGCGACCGTGGACGCCCGCCGGCTGCCCGCCGACCAGGACGGGATGGCCGAGGCCCTCGACGACGGCACGGTGTTCGGGCGGGTCACCCCGCAGCAGAAGCGGAACATGGTGGGTGCGTTGCAGTCCCGCGGGCACACCGTCGCGATGACCGGCGACGGTGTGAACGACGTCCTCGCCCTGAAGGACGCCGACATCGGCGTCGCGATGGGCTCCGGCTCGGAGGCGACCCGGGCGGTCGCGCAGATCGTGCTGCTGAACAACAGCTTCGCGACGCTGCCGTCGGTGGTGGCGGAGGGCCGCCGGGTCATCGGCAACATCACGCGCGTGGCGACCCTGTTCCTCGTCAAGACGGTGTACTCGGTGCTGCTGGCGATCCTGGTGGTCTGCTCGCAGGTCGAGTACCCGTTCCTGCCACGTCACCTGACCCTGCTGTCGACCCTGACGATCGGCGTCCCGGCCTTCTTCCTCGCACTCGCGCCCAACACGGAGCGCGCCAAGCCGAACTTCGTGCGGCGGGTGATGCGGTACGCGATCCCGGGCGGGGTGGTGGCGGCGGTGGCGACCTTCGCGACGTACCTGATCGCCCGGGAGCACTACACGGGCGCGGGCGCGCTGGACGCGGAGACAAGCGCCGCGACGCTCACGCTGTTCCTCATCTCGATGTGGGTACTGGCGATCATCGCCCGCCCCTACACCTGGTGGCGCATCGCCCTGGTGGCGGCGATGGCCGGGGCCTTCCTGCTGGTCCTGGTCGTGCCGTGGCTCCAGCACTTCTTCGCGCTGAAGCTGGTCGGCGTGACGATGCCGTGGCTGGCGGTCGGCATCGCGGTGGTGGCGGCGGCCACCCTGGAACTCCTGTGGAGGTGGGTGGACCGCCGCTTCCCGGCGTAGCCGGAGTTACCGCACGTCGACGTAGTCGCCCGTGGCGTTGACCGCCGGGGTGGTCGTCGTGCCGGCGAAGCTGAAGCGCCAGTAGCCGTCGTACTGGGCGGTGGCGGTGGCCTTCAGGTTGCCGTACTTGTCGGAGTACACCGTCTTGACCGTGGTGTAGGTGCTGGTGCCCGCCTTGCGGAACTGGAGCTTGACCGGCTGGTTGGTGTAGCCGTGGTAGGCGTTGTCCTCCCAGTTGGCGCGGGACAGCTTGCCGGTGGACGTGATCGTCTTGCCCTTGTAGACGGGCTCGGGGCCGGCGTTGACGGTCAGCTTGGAGTACCGCTGCACCTTGGTGCTGCCCAGGCCGCCCTGCATCTTCTCCTTGCCGTCGCTCGTGACGGCGAGGGCGCCGGCGCCCCAGGTGCCGGCCTCGGAGTTGAGCAGGTCGCCGTCGGCCGGGCGGATGGAGATGACGCCCTTGCAGTTGAGGACGGTCGACGAGGCGGCGGTGCAGGTGGCCGGGTCGTCGCTGATCAGGACGTTGTCCGCGGTGTCCAGCGAGGAGCCGTGGTAGATCAGCGGACCGGTGGCGAAGTTGTCCGAACTGGTGTCGAGGTCCGCGGCGTGGGTCACGGTGTAGGTGACCGGAACGCTGACCACGTTGGTCGTGCCGACGGCTATGTTCTTGCCGCTGTTGACCTTGACGTTGGAGAAGGTGACGTCGAGGGTCGACGCGGTGGTGCCCGATTCGGCCTCGGTCGAGGCGGAGCCGAACGCCGCCTTGCCGGACGGCGCGTCGGCGGCCTGCGCGGCCGGGACGACGAGGGCGGAAAGGGCCAGGGCGCCGGCGACGGCGGCCACAGTGGCTCGGATGTGCATGTGTTCCCCAGGTGGAGAAGTGATCTAGGAGTCTGTTGACTCACGCGATCAGATCCACGAGCCCGCGATCAGGTTGTAGGACCCGGTCCGGGTTTTGCCGCCTCATCCGCAACGTTTGACACACCCATGGGACAGACGGCACCGCCGGCCCCGGAACGGATCCCGTGGCCGGCGGTGCCGTCTGTGTGAGGCGGTGTTATCGCACGTCGACGAAGTCACCCGCGGCGTTGACGGCCGGGGTGGTCGTCGTGCCCGCGAAGGAGTAGCGGAAGTAGCCGTCGGTGGAGGCCTTGACGGTGGTCTTCAGCTCACCCGTGCTGTTCGACTTGATGGTCTTCAGCGTGGTGTAGGTGTCGGAGCCCTTCTTGCGGAACTGGAGCTTCACCGGCTGGTTGGTGTAGCCGTGGTACTTGTTGTCGTCCCAGTTGGCCCGGGACAGCTTGCCGGTGACGGTGATGGTCTTGCCCTTCTTCACCGGCTCCGGGGAGGCGTTGACCGTCAGCTTCGAGTAGCGCTGGAGCTTGAAGGAGTTGGTCGGGTCCGTCACCGCGACACCGACGTTGTCCAGGTTCGGGTTCTCCGGGTCCTCGCCGTTGAACGCGACCGCGAAGCCCGCGGCCTTCCAGGAGCCGGCGTCCTCGTTCAGCAGCGCGAACGGGTCGATCTCGACGGTGGCCTTGCAGTTGGCGACGGTCGCGGAGGAGTCGGTGCAGCTCGCGTCGTTGCTGTCGAAGAAGAAGATCGACTCCTGGAACGAGGCGCCGCGGTACAGCTCGACGCCCGCGAAGAAGTCGGCCGCGTGGATGTCGACGTCCGCGCCGTGCGTCAGCTTGAAGGAGACGGGCACCTTCACCAGGTTGGTGGTGCCGACCGCGATGTTCTTGCCGTTGTTGACCTTGACGGAGGAGAAGGTCGCGTTCATGGCGTACGGGGTGCCGTCCGCGGCGGCGGCGAAGGCCGACCGGCCGGAGTCGGAGTGGACGACCTCGCTGGCGGCGGCGATGTCCGCGGGAACCTTCGGCTCGGCGGCCTGCGCGGCCGGCACGGCGAAGGCGGAAAGGGCCAGGGCACCGGTGACGGCGGCCACAGTGGCTCGGATACGCATGCGTTCTCCAGGTGGAGAGGGGCCCCGGCGCTCATCGTCGGCTCCTGGGGCCCAAGTGATCGTGGAGTCTGTTGACTCACGTGATCAGATTCGCGAGCAAGGCGCTTGGTTGTACGAGAAGTGAAAAATTCGTGCGAGAGTTTTCACCGAACGACCAAGCGCCGCCGCACGCTTCAGTCGAACCACCGGTCCCGCGCCAGCTCCTCCGTCCGCGACGGGTCCTCAAGCAGTGCCGCCACCTCGAACCGCCGTGGCCACTGCCCCGCCGCCCAGGCCAGCCCCGCGGCGACGCCCTCCAGGGTGGCGGCGTGCAGGACGTCGTCGTCCGTCAGGCGCCAGTCGATCTCCACGCCGTCGACGACGAGTTCCTCGTGCTCGATGTAGGAGGAGGGAGTGCGGGGGCCGAGCAGGACGCGCACCGCGTCCGGGACGTCGTGCTCGGTGCCCTCGGAGGTGACCCGCCCGGTGACCGACTCGCTCAGGCGCCGTACCTGGAAGAGTTCGGCCAGTTCGGCGGCCCGGGACGGGCGGACCGGCAGCAGGGGGACGCCGGCCGTGAAGGGCAGCAGGTCCGGTGAGTCGCACACCACGGCGTCGGCCGCGTCCACGACCTCCACCCGGCCGTCGATGACGGCACGCAGCTCGTCCGGGAGGGTCACCTGCTCCGGGTCCAGTTCGGCCAGGGCCCCGTACAGCGCGTGCAGTTGGGCGTCCGTCACCTCCCGCCGGGGGTCGGCGAGCCGGTCGAGGAGTTCGGCGGCACCGCCGGGCTCGTCCAGCAGCGCGGCGACGGACGTCCGCACGCCCAGCGCCCGCAGCACCTGCTCGTCCTCGAAACCGGTCGCGTCGGCCTCCTCGTAGAGACCGCGCAGCAGCGGGTCGCCGCCGGCGGCGCGCAGGCCAGCGGGGCGGCGGCCGTCCAGCACCGGGTTCCCGCGCAGCCACCACGCCGTGTACGGCCGTACGACCTCGTGCGTGCCGTCCGGCAGCAGGACGCGCACGGTCTGCACGATCGCGTCCCGCAGGGGCGGCTGCGACAGCAGGGACAGGGCCTGGGACCACTTGTCCTCGTCGACCAGGTCGAGATCCCGTACGGCGATGATCTCGGTCGCGACCGGCGGCACCGGGCTGTCCGGGAAACGGTCGAGGACGTCCTCCGCCCACACGTCGACCGCGTCCAGCAGGCCCGGGTCGTCGGGCTCGGCGAAGTCGCCCTCGCGCGGCTCCAGTTCGTCGGGGTCGAGGACCACGTCGGTGGCACGGACGAGCGCGAAGTTCACCAGCACCCCGCAGGCGGCCAGCGGCTGCTCACCCCACTTGGAGGCCAGCTCGGCGTCCACCGCGGCCAGTTCGCCCTCGCGCATGACCTGGGCAAACGGGCCGCCGGGGAAGACGAGTTCGCAGGCCGGGGCCGGTTCGCCGTCCTCGTCGGGCAGGGCGAGCGCGCCGAGCCAGGGCTCGTCACCGGGCTCCAGACCGGCGTCCCGCACCAACGCGAGGACGGTGTCGGCCAGTTCCTCCGCGCCGAGCGCGTCCTCCTCCCACAGCACGCCGCCCTCGTCGTCGAGCGACGCGGCGACGGCGGCCCTGACCTGCGGGGTGGTGAGCACGGCGCGCGGGGTCGCGGGCAGGGCGCCCAGCTTCTCCAGGATCGGATGCGCGGCGTCCGGGTGGGCGACCTTCAGACCGAGCCGGGCCAGGATCTCCGGGTCGATACGGGTGGTTTCCGGGCTGGGCAGGAGGACCTGCCGGGGTCCGATCGTCGTACGGCCGTCCGCGAGCGGCACCGGCAGGCCCGACAGCCGGTCCGGGTCGACCCCGGCCAGGCTGTCGTAGAGCCGCCACCACCAGCCGGGCTCCTTCTCCAGCCCGGCCAGCCGGTCGATCGCCTCGGTCAGCGGCACCCGGGCCACGCCCAGGGTGCGCAGCTCCGCCCGGCGTTCGAGACCGGCGGGCAGCAGCGTGGGCAGCACCTCGGCGAGCACCCGGACCGTGTCCGCGCCCGCGCCCTCGACGACCTCGGCGTCCCGGGGCCGCAGCGACTCGGGCAGCTCGTCGCCGTCGTGCTCGCGGCGCTCGACGGCGGGCGGCAGGAACGCCGGGTGGGCGGGCGGGAGAAACGCAGTGCGCGGCAGCCGCTCCAGGATCGCCTGGCGCAGGGCGCCGTCCAGCTCGCCCTTGCCGAGCGGCCCGGGCACCAGGTCGATCAGCCCGGCCGTCACCGGCCGCCAGTCACCGAGGAGTTCGGCGTAGGAGTCGGCCGCGCGCTGGATGAGGAAGTCGGTCAGCGGGCCGGGGGCGGCGTGCCGGCGGGTGGAGTCCAGCGGGAACGAGGCGATGAGCAGGGCGGGGACGCCGAGCGGCTCGTCGCTGGGGGTGGGGGCGTGCACGACCGGGCTGGTGCGGGGCCGGGCCGGGCTGCCGTCGGAGTCCACGGGCACGGCCCAGGTGACCGACCAGTGGGGGCGCAGCCGCTCCTCGACGGGCCGGTCGGCGAGCAGCTCGGGGGTGAGGGGGCCGTGGGCGGCGGCGGTGCGCCAGTAGGTGACGCCGTCGCCGGAGTCGTCTACGACGGTGAAGGGACCGTCGGTGCGGCGGGAGATCGTCCGGGGGCTCTCGCCGTTGATCTCGACGACGACCTCTTCGAGGCCGGCGAGGGTGAGCAGGAGCGCGTCGTCGACCGCCCGCAGCAGGCGTTCGGCGAGGTCGGCGGCGGGGGTGTCGCGCAGCGGCAGGATGACGGCGGTGTCGTACGGGTCGGGGGCGGTGCCCTCGGCGGCGAACGGCAGCCGCAGCAGCGGCACATGGCCGTCGCGCCGCCGGATCTCGTCCCCGAGGCCGGGGCTGTGCCGGGCGGTGTCGGCGGCCAGTTCCCGGGCCTCGGCGAGGGACCAGCGGACACCGCCGTGCCGACCGACGACGGCGGGCTCGTCGGTGACGGCGAGGACGGCGGCGAACCCGACGCCGAACCGCCCGACGGCCTGCTCGTGGGTCTCCCGCTTCGCCGACGCGCGCAGGGTGGACAGCGACTCGACCCCGGCGGCGTCCAGCGGCGCGCCGGTGTTGGCGGCGACGAGCACGCCATCACGGAGGGTGAGCCGCAGCCGGCCGGGCGCCCCGGCCCGGGCGGCGGCGTCGGCGGCGTTCTGCGCGAGTTCGACGACGAGCCGGTCCCGGTAACCGCCGAGAACCAGGTCCTCCTCGGCGTTGGCGTCCTCCCGGAACCGGGCGGGGCTGGTGGCCCAGGCGTCGATGACGCCGCGCCGCAGGCGTGCCGTACCGAACGGGTCGGCGCCCTCGGCGGCGGGCCGCACGAACTTGCTGCTCACGTTCCTTCTCCTCATCGACGAGAGGACGAAGGTACCGCCTGGGGAGCGGGGGTGCGCGCGCCGTCCGGCCCCGGTTCAGCTCCCGGAGGCGAACGTCACGAAATCCGCCCATGCGGCGGAGGCGACGGCGAGCCGGGGACCTTCGGTGTGCTTGGAGTCGCGGATGTGGACAGTGGCGGGGGTGGTGGCGACCTCGACACAGGAGTCACCTTCGCTGCTGCTGCTGTAGCTGCTCTTGAACCAGCTCAGCGCCACCTCGACGCAGGAGTCACCCTCGCTGCCACTGCTGTAGCTGCTCTTGAACCACACCAGGTCTATGTTGCGGATCATGTTTCCCCCAGCAGTTGCTCGATGAAGGCCGTCGACTCACGAGGAGTGAGGGCCTGCGCCCGGATGATGCCGTACCGCAGTTCCAGGATACGGAGCTGCCTCGGCTCGGAGACCGGCCTGCCGTTGGCCACCACTGGTGAACGCCCCACCGCCGAACCATCCTCGAACTTCAGCACCTCGATGCCACCGTCCACACCGGCGTGCTCCTCGCGGTCCATCGGCATCACCTGAAGCTCGACGTTCCGCAACTGTCCCGCCTCAAGCAGGTGTCAGCTGTCGGCGCAGCACCGCCCGGTCTCCCAGGGGACGCCTCAGCGTCCACTCCTCCAGGACGAAACTGATCTCGGGCGCCGGATCCCGTTCGAAGACGGCCTTGCGGGCCACCCGCGCCGCGATGAACCGCTCCACCTCCTCCTCGGTGTACGCGGGGCGCCGCATCAGGAGCAGCCCGCGTGCGTACTCCGGCGTCTGCAACAGCCCGTGGACGTTCAGCGGGTCGTAGAGCTGGAGCTCGACCGCCTTGGCCTCCATCTGCGCCAGGTCCCGCACCTTCTTCGGGTACCGGACCTTCTTGACGTCCTCCCACGTCGCCGCGATGAGCCCACCCGCGCCCAACACCTCGTCGGCCTTGACCAGATACTCCTGGCGGGGAATCCGCTTCCCGCCCTCGATCTTGTAGACCATGTCCTCGCCGTACCCGACGGCCGTCCCGAACTCGGCGGCCCGGATCCCCACCGCCTCCCGCCGCAGCTTCAGCTGCCGCCCCACCGTGGCGATGACCGCGACACCCCACTCGTCGTCCGGGTCCACCTCCCAACCCGGCTCGTCCGCCTCGGTCCTGAGCCGCCCCGCCCCTGCCTCGACCGTCATGCCGTATCCCTCCGTCGCACCCGAACAACGACAGTGAAGGGCCCCGCCAAACCCCGCCCCTCCCGCCCCGGCATCCGCTCACCCGCCCGGGTGAACATCCCCAACTCGGTTGGCGTGGCGCCTGATTGTCGGCCCTACTCTCGGCGCGACCCGACGAAAGGCCTGACACCCCATGGTCAGCTCGCCCCACGAGGCGATGCACCGCATCTTCCAGGACCACCCCGGGCTGTTCTCCCGGGTCTCCGAAGTACTGGGCATCGACTTCGCCCCACCCACCTCGAACGCCGCGTCGACACCTCCAGCCGTTGCTCCTGGTCGTCTGCCAGGACCGCGCCACCGCGGAATGGGCGGCGCGCCCGGTCAGCTTCGGCCCTCCCCAGTGGCTCCTGCTCACCCTGCGCCCGCTGGTCGCGGGACCGCACAACATGCCGGTGCTCACCGACCCGGCCGAAGTGCGCAAAGACCTCGCGCTCGCCACGCTGTCCGCCATCAGCCACGTCAGGCATCAGGACATCGGGGCCATACTCAAAGCAGTGACAACCGTCCTGCGGGACACACCGCACCCCATCGCCGACCCGATCGTCGAACTCATCGCACAAGGCCTGGGCAAGCACCCGGCCGCGGAACTGTGGAGGAACCTGGTGGCCGTGGACCTGTCCTTCTACAAGTCGTACATCTCAGAAGAAATCCGCGACGAAGGCCGTACAGAGCGTGCGGCCAAGGACGTGCTGACCGTCCTGAAAGCGCGCGGCATCCACGTCCCCGACCAGATGCGCGAACGGATCACCAACTGCGACGACCCCGAGATCCTGGACCAATGGCTCATCCGTGCCGCCACCGCCCCGACCGCCGAAGAGATCTTCGCGGACGAGCAGGACAAGTAGTCGATCCGCAGCCGGGCGGGGACACCGCTACGAGTGGCCCAGTTCCTCCGTGTCCTCGTCCGCCGTCGCCGGGACCGAGCCCGAGTCCGGGGCCGGGCGCAGCGGGAACGGGTCCACGCGGGTCTCGTCGATGACCGGCGGAGCCGGCTGCGGCGGCTTCGGCATGACCGCCGCCTCGGAGTGCCCGCCGCAGCCGTAGGCCAGGGAGACGACGCGGCCGTCGGCCGGGGAGAACTCGTTGGCGCAGACGCCGAAGGCCTGGCCCAGGGAACCACCGATACGGAGCAGGAAGCCGCAGCTCACGCAGGCGGCGGGGGCCGCCTGTGCCATCGGGGTCTTGGGACCGAAGGCTTCCTCCCAGCGGTCGGCGGCGATGTGCAGGCCGTAGCGGGACAGCACCCGGGCACGACGCACGCCGAGTTCCTCGGCCACCGCCGCGATCGAGCCGCGGGCGGGGACGGCCGGCGGCCCCGCCGTGACCTCCGCGTCCTCGGCCTCCGCCAGTGCGGCCATCTCCTCGGAGACGATGGAGTTCGGCGGCGGCTCGTCCTCGCCGGTCCAGCCGGGCTCCAGACGCAGGTCCTCCGCGTCGGTGGGCAGCAGATCGCCCGGGCCCATGTCACCGGGGCGCAGCCGCTCGCTCCACGGCACCCACTCCGGCGCGAGCACCGCGTCCGGGCCGGGCAGCAGCACCGCCTCGTCCACCGTGACGATCTTCGCCCGGGACGCCCGGGCCACCGTCACGGCCCAGCGCCAGCCCCGGTACCCGAGCTCCCGGCACTCGAAGAAGTGCGTGACAACGCGATCCCCCTCGGAGACGAGCCCCACGTGCTCGCCGACGATGCCGGGTGCCGCGGCCTCCTCGGCGGCGCCCCGTGCGAGGTCGACGGCCTCGGCGCACAGACGGTCAGGGGTGCGGCTTCGCGTTGTCGCTGCGCTCACAGGTATCGCTTCTCTCCATACGCCGTCTCACGTGTGCGCCACTCCCAGCGCCGGGGGCGGACGGAGCGGACCAGGGGACCGCGTCGACGTCCTTCATCCATTTTGCGGGATGGCTGAGATACGCACGCTACCCTTCCGCCCCACTTCGCGTACACCGACGGTCCTGACCGACGGTTCCGACGACCGTGTCGACCGCTCCCCGGCAACCCGGACAGTCACCCCACAGGCCCTATACAAGCGGTAATGGCACTACCCACTGCCATCTCGGGGCACTATGACGTCGTGGCAGCCGCGAGGACGCCCCAGGGCACCACCGGGACCGGTGGGTCGAAAGGGGTCAAGGGAAGCAGCCGACTGAGCGGGCCGGGCCGTCTGGGCGGCTCCCTCCGCGCGGTCGGCCGTGCCCTGCACCTCCCGTTCACCGGCACCGCCCGCGGCATCCGCAAGGCCACCCACGCGCACGGCGCCGGCGAGTCCGGCCTCGGAAAGCTGATCGAGCTGCACGGTGTGAACGGCGCCGGAGACGTGATGATCACCGTCGCCCTCGCGTCCACGGTGTTCTTCTCCGTGCCGACCGACGAGGCCCGGGGCCGGGTCGCGCTGTACCTCGCCATCACCATGGCGCCCTTCACCCTCCTCGCGCCGGTGATCGGCCCGCTGCTCGACCGCCTCCCGCACGGCCGCCGGGCCGCGATGGCCGGGGCGATGCTGGCCCGGGCGCTGCTCGCGCTGATCCTGTCCGGCGCGGTCGTCAGCGGCAGCCTCCAGCTGTATCCGGCGGCGCTCGGCGTCCTCGTCGCGTCGAAGGCGTACGGGGTGGTCAGAAGCGCCGTCGTGCCCCGGCTGCTGCCGCCCGGCTTCTCCCTGGTGAAGGCCAACTCGCGGGTCACCCTCGGCGGGCTCCTCGCCACGGGCATCGCCGCGCCGATCGGTGCCGGACTCCAGCAGATCGGGCCGCGCTGGCCGCTCTACGGCGCCTTCGTGATCTTCGTGGCAGGGACGATCCTGTCGTTCACGCTGCCGCCGAAGGTCGACTCCGCGAAGGGCGAGGACACCGCGCTGCTGGCCGCGGACGAGGAGCACCTGCACGGGCCGCACCGCCGTCCCGTCAAGCGCCCCGGGCTGCGCACGGTCGGCCCGGCCGTCACCCACGCCCTGGCCGCCAACGCCGCCATCCGCTGCCTCACCGGCTTCCTGATCTTCTTCCTCGCCTTCCTGCTGCGCGAGCATCCGATCTCCGGCCAGAGCGCCGCCGTGTCCCTGGGGACAGTGGGCGTGGCGGCGGGCGCGGGCAACGCGCTCGGTACGGCCGTGGGGGCGTGGCTCCGGTCCCGGGCGCCGGAGATCATCATCGTGACGGTCGTGGCGTGTGTGCTGGGGGCGGCGATCACGGCAGCGTTGTTCTTCGGCGCGGTCCTGGTGGCCGGCCTGGCCGCGATCGCCGGCTTCGCGCAGGCCCTGGCCAAGCTGTCGCTCGACGCGCTGATCCAGCGGGACGTGCCCGAACTGGTCCGGACGTCGGCCTTCGCCCGCTCCGAGACACTGCTCCAGATGTCCTGGGTGCTCGGCGGGGCGGTCGGCATCGCGATGCCGCTGATCGGCACGCTCGGGCTGGCGGTGGGCGCCGCGATCGTCGGCACGGGCTGGCTGACGACCGTACGGGGGCTGATCGCCTCGGCCCGGCGCGGCGGTGCGGCACGGCCGCGCGTCGCGTAGCCGTAGGGGCACGCCGTACCCCGCGTGGGCGGGGCGGGCGGCGGGCCAGATAGCCTTCGCCCATGACCAGGTTGCAATCCGCTGTGCGACGCCGCCGCGCCGTCGCCGCCGCCGGCGTCGTGTCCGCCGGACTGCTCGTCCTCTCGGCCTGTGACAAGCCGACGCCGATGGCCACGGTCACCGTGGGCCACGACTCGGTGAACTCCGAGGCCACCTGTGGCGGCGAGGGCGATGCCCTGAAGCCGTCCGATCTCACCCAGTGCCTGAAGGACAAGGGCGTCAAGACCATCTCCGTCGACCCGGACGAGACCGTGCGCTTCGGTGTCGACCCGGAGATCGCGGACAAGGGCTGGACGATCCTGATGAACGGTCAGCCGCTGACCGACTCCAGCACGAAGACGTACCGCACCATTCCGGGCAGCGTGTTCTTCAACGCGCAGTACGGGGCGCAGGGCAACTCGACGCTGGTGTCCATCAAGGAGGGCGAGAAGGACACGTCCGGGTTGTGGAACTTCAAGCTGGAGAAGGACGCGTAATCGCTGCCGCTGGGCTGGGCAGGGTGCTTGTCGCCACCGCGGTTGCTGTTGAACGGGACGCGGTGGCGAAGGCGCTTGAGCTGTCGCCAGGGTCCGTTGGAACGGCACTCGGCGTTGCAGGCCGTGCCCACCCGTTCCGCCCCAGCGGAACGACTGCCCACGGCCAGGCAGACCGGCTGCCCACCGCCGGGTGCGGCACGGATGCGTTCGACATCCAAGTGATCTCCGCCGGTGTCGGGCCCGCTCTTGCTGCTGCGTCCACCGCCTCCGCCCTGACCGCCGCCGCCCTCGACGGCACCCCCTACGACCTCGTCGTTTCCGCCGGGATCGGTGGGGGGTTTCAGCCCGGGGCGAGTGTGGGGTCGCTCGTCGTCGCCGAGGAGATCGTCGCGGCCGATCTCGGGGCCGAGACCGATGACGGGTTTCTGTCGGTCACCGAGCTCGGGTTCGGGACCGTGCGTCACCACCCGCCGGAGGACCTCGTGCGGCTGGTCGCCGACGCCCTCGGGGCCCGTACGGGGGCCGTGCTCACCGTGTCCACCGTGACCGGGACCGCCGAGCGGGCCGCCGTGCTCCGGGAGCGTCACCCCACCGCCCTCGCCGAGGCCATGGAGGGCTTCGGGGTGGCCGAGGCCGCCGCCGCGCACGGGGTACCCGTGCTGGAGGTGCGGGCGATCTCCAACGCCGTCGGGCCGCGCGACCGCGCCGCCTGGCGTATCCCCGACGCCCTGGCGGCCCTCACCGAGGGTTTCGGGAAGCTCGTGCCCGTACTGGAGAGTTGGAACCGGCATGACAGTTGAGCAGCTGAAGATCGCCTACTCCCCCTGCCCGAACGACACCTTCGTCTTCGACGCCCTGGCCCACGGCCGCGTCCCCGGCGCCCCCGCCCTCGACGTGACCTTCGCCGACATCGACATCACCAACGGCATGGCCGAGCGCGGCGAGTTCGACGTGCTGAAGGTGTCGTACGCCGTGCTGCCGTACGTGCTGGAGCAGTACGCCCTGCTGCCGTGCGGGGGTGCGCTGGGGCGGGGGTGCGGGCCGCTGGTGCTGACGCGGGAGCCGGAGGGTGGGGGCACCTCCCTGCTCGAGCGAAGCCGAGAGCTTGGGAGACTCACCGGCCGTACGGTCGCCGTGCCCAGTGAGAAGTCCACCGCCTATCTGCTGTTCCGGCTGTGGGCCGCGGACACCGTGCGCGACGGGATCGGCGAGATCGTCGTCATGCCGTTCCACGAGATCATGCCGGCCGTGCGGGACGGGAAGGTCGACGCGGGGCTCGTGATCCACGAGGCGCGCTTCACGTACCGGAACTACGGACTGCACAAGCTGGCCGACATGGGCGAGCACTGGGAGAACACCACCGGGCTGCCGATCCCGCTGGGCGCGATCATCGCCAAGCGGTCGCTGGGCGAGCAGCGGCTGCGGCTGCTCGCCGACTCCATCCGGGCCTCCGTCCGGGCCGCCTGGGACGACCCCGAGGCGTCCCGGCCGTACGTCATGGAGCACGCCCAGGAGATGGACCCGGCCGTCGCCGACCAGCACATCGGGCTGTACGTCAACGAGTTCACCGCCGACCTCGGCGAGGACGGCTACGCCGCCGTACGCGGGCTGCTGACCCGCGCGGCGGCCGAGGGGCTGGTGCCACCCCTCGGCCCGAACGCGCTCGCATTCCCCTGAGCGGAGGTCACACGTCCAGCTGGTCGGCGACCGCGCGCAGGAGGCCGGCGATCTTCTTGCCGGCGGTCTTCTCGGGGTAGCGGCCCCGCTCCAGCATCGGCGTGATGTTCTCCAGGAGGGTCGTCAGATCCTGGACGATGGAGGCCAGCTCGTCCGGCTTCTTGCGGGTCGCGGCGGCGACCGAGGGGGTCGGGTCCAGAATCGTCAGGGACAGCGCCTGGTCGCCGCGCTGTCCGGCGACGACCCCGAACTCCACCCGCTGTCCGGGCTTGAGCGTCTCGACTCCGGCGGGGAGGACCGAGGAATGGACGAAGACGTCACCGCCGTCGTCGCGGGAGAGAAAGCCGAAGCCCTTCTCGCTGTTGAACCACTTGACCTTGCCGGTAGGCACGTCTGTCCTCGTCCTCGTACTCGTCGGAAAACTGCTTCTGGAAACGGCTCTTGATAGCACTCGGGCGGGTCGTACGGACCCGCCGGTACCCAGGCTAATGGTCTTCAGGCCGGTGACAAGACGTCACCCGGTTGTTCCTTCGCGCTGGGAACTACCCTGGTCGGGTGCGTGACAAAACCCAAACGAATTCCGCCGCTCCCGGTGACCGTCTGGTCCGTGCCGGTGCCATCGTCTTCTTCATCGGCGCCGTGGCCACACTGGTCACGGTCGCCCCGCTGTTCCTGGGGACGACGCCCTTTCCGACGTACATGTTCGGCCTGAGCATGCTCATGGCGGTCGGATTCCTGATGGCCGGCGCGGGAGTACTGCGTTCCGTGGCGGCGGGCCGGCGTCAGGCGCGTGCGGGACGGTAGTCCGAAAGCCACCCGGGGAATTCCGTCAGGTCGGTGAGGACGACGTCCGCGCCCGCCGCGCGCAGTTCCTCCGCGGGGCAGGGGCCGGTGGCCACCGCGACCGACAGCGCCCCGGCCGCCCGGGCGCCGCGTACGTCGCCGACGTGGTCGCCGACGTAGACACCCGCGTCGTGCTCGCGCAGCGCCTCCGCCTTCTGTTCGGCCCACAGGTCGCCGATGACGGCGTCGGGCTCGACGCCGAGGTGGGCGAGGTGCAGTTTGGCGTTGGGCTCGTACTTCGCCGTGACGACTATCGCGCGTCCCCCGGACTCCCGTACGGCCGCGATGGCCTCCCGGGCGCCGGGCAGCGCGGGGGTCGCGGCGATCGCGATGGACGGGTAGATCTCCCGGTACACATCGGCCACGGTCGCGACCTCCTCGGCCGGGAACCAGTTGATCAGCTCCTCGGCCAGCGGCGGTCCGAGCCGCGTCACCGCCAGATCGGCGTCGATGTACGTCCCCGTCCGCTCGGACAGTGCCTGGTAGCAGGCGCGGATGCCGGGGCGGGAGTCGATGAGGGTCATGTCGAGGTCGAAGCCGACGGTGATAGCCATATGGGCCATTGTGCCCAGGCGCTGTGAACGGCAGACGCCACCCTGTGATCGGCTAGCGGGAGCGCTGTGAGCGCCAGACCAGGAACAGCGCCGACGCCACCGCCGCGCCCCTGACGACCCACGGCCAGGTCTGTGCCACCGCGTCGTTCATGTGGCCCTCGGTGATCGGGGTGCCCCAGCGGTCGTTCATCCGGCCCCACAGCCAGAGAACGCCGGCCGCGACGGAGAGGCCGGGGAGGATCACCACCGCCCACTTGGTCTCCGCCGGGGTCAGTCGGCGTGAGGCGTAGGCGATGAGCCAGCCGAGGATCAGCACGAACCAGTTGCCGAGTACGGCGCCCACGACGAGGAGACCGGCGGCGATGAGGAGGAGGGGGTTGCTCCAGCCGCCCTCGGGCAGGCCCGGCAGACGCCGGCGGGTCGCCTTGCCCGCCGTCTCCTCCGGCTCCCCGGCGGCCTCGACAGCCGGGGCCGTCTCCTCGTCGGCCGCCGGTTCCGCCGACTGCGGCTTCCTCGGGTTCGGCGGCTTCAGCAAGTCCGGCAGCTCCACGCCGCCCACGAAGCCCGGCACGTCGTCGCCCGGCCCGAAGGGACTGCCGTCCACCCGCCACCAGTCCGGCTGGACGGCGCTGTCCCCGAGCTCGTGCCCGGCGGCCAGGTGCGGCGGGGCCGCGCCCTCGGCGGCGGGACGCGGCTCCTCGGCGGGCCGGGCCGGGCGGGGACGCGGCACGACGCGCCGCAGGACCCCCTTCGGCCGCTCGCCCGGCTCGTCCGGTTCACGGGCCTCGGGCTGTACGGGCACGGCGGCGGGGGCGCTCCCCGTCGTACCGCCGCCGCCCGTGCCGTCCGCGGCCGCCGCCACGATGTCGTCGGGGCTGCCGAGGCGGGACAGGATGCGGCGGACGGCGGCGGGCGAGTCGACGGTGGCCTTCGCGCGGCGCCGGTCGATCTCGTTGCGCAGGTCCGCGACCAGACGCATGCGGGTGGCCGACGACAACTGCCGCTGTTGGGCCACGTCGCCGACGCGGCTCAGATACTCGTAAACGACCTGGTCGCTCTCAATCCCCACGAAGTCCCCTCCGGGGCGTGTGCGTTGGCTGACGCCGTCGGTCGACGGTACCGCGAGTCCGGGCGGGTGACCCACACGCCCGCCCGGCGCCGGCCCCGGCCGCCCGCGCACAGTCGCCCCGGCCGCCGGAGGCGACCCGCTACCGTGGACCGGATGAGCACCGAGGACAGGCCTGCGGCCCCCCGTTCCCTCGCGGAAGCGCTCCGCGGGCGGGACGACGTCTCGCTGGGCGCGCTCCTGCGCAGCCGTCCGGATCTCATCACGCCCGTGCCCACCGACCTCACGCAGCTCGCGACCCGCGCCGGCACCCGGGCCTCGGTCGTGCGGGCCCTGGAGCGGCTGGACCGCTTCACGCTGCAGACTGCGCAGGCGCTGGCCGTGGCGGCGGACCCGGCGACGTACGACGAACTGCTCGGGCTCATGGCCGGGGACGACGCCGACCCGGCCGTCGCCCAGGCCCTGCCGCACGCCCTGGGCATCCTGCGCGAGCAGGCCCTGGTCTGGGGCGGCGACGACCGGCTGCGGCTGGTCCGCACGGCCCGTGAGCTGCTGGCCCCCT
This sequence comes from Streptomyces chartreusis NRRL 3882, assembly GCF_900236475.1. Lineage (GTDB taxonomy): Bacteria > Actinomycetota > Actinomycetes > Streptomycetales > Streptomycetaceae > Streptomyces > Streptomyces chartreusis_D. The sequence continues at coordinate 4,984,380 of NZ_LT963352.1, read as the reverse complement.
CGCCGCAGCACCCGTCGCCGACGGGGCTCGGCCCCACGGTCCAGGAGGCCACCGCCGGAATGTCCCCGGGGCGCATCCAGGAGATCGTCACGACCGCCGGGCTGCCCTCGACCCACGACTCGGTCTCCGCGGTGACCGCCCTGACCGAGCTGTTCACGGACCGGGGCCGGATGGCCGCGCTGCTCGCCGAGGCCCCGGCCGACTCCCTCGACGTGCTGGAGCGGCTGGTGTGGGGGCCGCCGTACGGGCAGGTCACGGCCGAGCCGGCGCCCCGGCTGCGCTGGCTGCTGGACCGGGGGCTGCTGCTGCCGACGGCGCCCGGGACGGTCGTGCTGCCGCGCGAGGTCGCCCTGCACCTGCGGCGCGGGCTGGCGCACCGGGCGCCCGAGCCGGTGCCGCCGGCGGTCGAGGTGACCGCCGTTCATCGTCCACAGGTTGTGGACGGCACCGCGGCCGGGCAGGCGTACACCGCGCTCGCGACCGTCGAGGAGCTGCTGAAGGACTGGGACGAGGGCGGGCCGGCGGTGCTGCGGGCCGGCGGGCTGAGCGTGCGGGACCTGAAGCGGACCGCCGTCGCCCTCGACGTGCCCGAGCCGGTCGCCGCGTTCTGGGTGGAGCTGGCGTACGCGGCGGGCCTGATCGCCCCGGACGGGGAGGCCGACGAGCGGTACGCGGCGACCCCGGCGTACGACGAGTGGGCGGAGCTGCCCGCCGCCGAGCGCTGGTCGCGGCTGGTCACGGCGTGGCTCGCGGCGACCCGGACGGCCGGGTTGGTGGGCGGGCGGGACGCGAAGGACCGTACGTTGTCGGCGCTCGGGCCGGGTCTGGACCGTTCGGCGGCGCCGGAGGTACGGCACCGGGTGCTGGCGCTGCTGGCCGGGCTGCCGCAGGGGGCCGCGCCGGCCGCCGAGTCGGTGCTGACGCGGCTGCGCTGGGAGCGCCCGCTACGGGGTGTGCAGCGCGAGGACGACCTGCGCGGTCGGCTCGCCGAGTGGGCCCTGTCCGAGGCGGAACTGCTGGGCGTGACCGGCAGGGGTGCGCTGTCGGCCCACGGCCGGGCCCTGCTGGGCGCGCCCGCGGCTCCCGCGAGGAGCCCGGAAGCGGAGCCCTCCGGTCCAGGGGACAAGCTCCCCGTCCACCACCGCCCCACGCCTGTCCCCACCCTCTCCGCCACCGAACAGGCCGTCGCCTCCGCCGCCGCGGCCCGGCTGCTCACGCCCCTGCTGCCCGAGCCGCTGGACCACGTGCTGCTCCAGGCCGACCTGACGGCGGTGGCGCCCGGGCCCTTGCAGCGCCCGCTGGCCGACGTGCTGGGCGTGCTGGCGGACGTCGAGTCCAAGGGCGGGGCCACCGTCTACCGCTTCACGCCCGGCTCGGTGCGGCGCGCCCTCGACGCCGGACAGAGCGCATCGGACCTGCACGCCTTCCTCGCCGCGCACTCCCGTACGCCGGTGCCGCAGCCGCTCACGTACCTGATCGACGACGTGGCCCGCAGACACGGGCACCTGCGCGTCGGCGCGGCCTCGGCCTACGTCCGCTGCGACGACGACGCGGTGCTGGGCGAGATCCTCGCCGACAAGCGGGCCGCCGCCCTGGGGCTGCGCCGGCTCGCCCCGACGGTGCTGGCCGCGCAGACCGACCCGGCCGGGCTGCTGGAGGGCCTGCGGGCGATGGGGTTCGCACCGGCCGCCGAGTCCGCCGAGGGCGATGTGCTGATCACCCGGGCGCACGCGCACCGCACCCCGCCCCGTACGGCGCCCGAGCCGGTGCCGGACGGCCCGCCGGTGCCCGACGACACGCTCCTCGCTGCGGCGCTGCGCGCCATCCGGGCCGGCGATCTCGCCTCCACCACCCCGCGCAAGCCCGGCACGGCTCCGGCGGTCGACGGCGAACTGCCCCGCACCGGCTCCGCCGAGACCCTCGCCACCATGCAGGCCGCCGTCCTGACCGGCGAGGCCCTGTGGATCGGCTACGTCAACGCCGAGGGCGCCGCGAGCCAGCGGGTCATCGCACCGATCCGCGTCGAGGGCGGCTTCGTCACGGCGTACGACCACACGGCGGACGAGGTCCGTACGTACCCGCTGCACCGGATCACCGGGGTCGCGGAGCTCGCCGACGACGCGGGCTGAACCGCGGGGGCTGCCGGGTGTCTCACCCGTTCGGGTGCACGCCGGCGTTCATGCACGCCACGCCGGGGATGTCCCACCCTTGGGCGACCTTGCCGGGCGTGCCGCATTCCGCGGTAAGCGCGGGGGCAGCCACCGGGTGTCCTGTGAGCCCTTGCCGAAAGGAAGTCCCAGCATGCGCGCTGTCCGTCGATTCGCCGCCGTCCTGGCCACCGCCGCCCTGATGACGCTCGGCGGGCTGGCCACTCCGGCCGCCGCGGTGAGCATCGATGTCGCCGGCCTCGTCGTCGAGACACCGCAGGTCTGATCCGCCCGCGTACCCGTCGGGCCGGCCCCGGCGTCCCGGGGCCGGCCCGCGGTGGGGTGTCCCTCGTCTCTCACTACGTGAAAGGCCCTTTCGTCCTCATGCGTGAAAAGCTCCCCGCCGTCGCCCTCTGCGCCGTCGCCCTCGTGGGCGTGCTCGCGCCCTCCGCCGCCGCGGCCCCCGCGCTGCCGCTTCCCCTGCCGGCCGCCGGGGTCGAGCCCCTGATCTCCGAGGGGATCGGTGTCGAGGGACCGCTGATCAACAACGTCAGTCTGCCCACGCTGAAGTAGCGCGGCGCGTCCGGTAGCTGTCCCCCTCCAGCCGGACGATCTCGGCGTGATGGGCGAGGCGGTCCACCATCGCCGGGGCGGAGGCGCCGCCGAAGACCTCGTCCCAGCGGCCGAGCGGGCGGTCGCTGGTCACGATCAGCGAGGCACGCTCGTAGCGGTGGGCGACCAGCCGGAAGAACAGCCCGGCGGTCGCCGCGTCGAAGGGCGTGTAGCCGACCTCGTCGACGATGAGCAGGGGGTGCTCGTCGAGGGCGGCCAGTTCCGCGTCGAGCCGGCCGGCGGCCCGGGCGTCGGAGAGCCGGGCGGCCCACTCGGCGGCGGTCGCGAACAGCACCCGGTGCCCGGCCTGGCAGGCCCGCACGCCGAGGCCGATGGCCAGGTGGGTCTTGCCGGTGCCGGGCGGGCCGACGAGAACCACGTTGCGCCGGGCTGCGACGAACTCCGCCTTGCCGAGCCGGGCCAGGGTCTCCCGGTCGAAGCCCCGGGGATGCTGCTCGTCGAAGTCCTCCAGCAGCTTGCGGACCGGGAAGCCGGCCGCACGGATCCGGGCCTCGGCGTCGGCGTCCGGGGAGGTCTGCCGGGGCAGGACGGGGGTGGTGGCCGGGGCCTGGGGCTCAGGCGCCTCGGGCTGCGCGGCGGGAACGCGGCCGGTGTGCGGGTGTTCGTCCTGGGACCGGCCGGCCGGCGAACGGTCCGCGTGCCCGCGGTCCGCCTGCGCGGCCATCGGACCCGACATGTACGCGAGGATCGCCGCGGAGCCGATGAATGCCATGTGGATCACCGTCCCCCACAGCAGGGCGTGCCGGGAGGTGTGGTGGACGTCCACGAACATCTGGAGCAGATGGACGGAGGAGATCCCCACGATGGCCGTGGCGAGCTTGACCTTCAGCACGTTGGAGTTGACGTGCGAGAGCCATTCGGGCTGGTCACGGTGGCCCTGGAGGCCGATGCGCGAGACGAAGGTCTCGTAGCCGCCGACGATCACCATGATCAGCAGGTTGGCGATCATCACGACGTCGACCAGCTTGAGCACCGCGAGCATCACGTACGTCTCGGTGGCGTGCCCGCTCAGGCACATCAGGATTAAGGTCCACAGCTCCTTGAAGAACTTGTAGACGTAGACGCCCTGGGCGGCCACCAGCCCGAAGTACAGCGGGGCCTGGAGCCAGCGGGTGGCGAACAGGGCGTATCCGAGCGTGGTGGTCGTTGGGTTCCGCACGGTTCGCCATTCTTCGGGGCCGCCGTGGAAAAACTGAATTCACACCACACGTTGGGATGAAAAGGCATTCAGTAGGACCGGAGCCGGTCCGGTCCCGCGCAGATCACACCCTCGGGACGGCGACGATCAGGCACACTGGACGTTTGGCCGAGTCGTTCGAGCCGTCCGAGCCGTCCGGCCGCGGGAAAGGGTGCCACGCGTGAATGGTCCGCTGATCGTCCAGTCCGACAAGACCCTGCTCCTGGAAGTCGACCACGAGCAGGCCGGCGACTGCCGTCGGGCCATCGCCCCGTTCGCGGAGCTGGAGCGGGCGCCGGAGCACATCCACACCTACCGGGTGACGCCGCTGGGCCTGTGGAACGCCCGGGCGGCGGGCCATGACGCCGAGCAGGTCGTGGACGCGCTGGTGCAGTACAGCCGCTATCCGGTGCCGCACGCGCTGCTGGTGGACATCGCCGAGACGATGGACCGCTACGGGCGGCTCACGCTGTCCAAGCACCCGGCGCACGGGCTGGTCCTGACGACCACCGACCGTCCGGTGCTGGAGGAGGTCCTGAAGTCGAAGCGGATCGCGCCGCTGGTCGGCGCCCGGATCGACCCCGACACGGTCGCCGTGCACCCCTCCGAGCGGGGGCAGATCAAGCAGACGCTGCTGAAGCTGGGCTGGCCGGCCGAGGACCTCGCCGGGTACGTCGACGGCGAGGCGCACCCGATCGAGCTGGCCGAGGACGGCTGGGCGCTCAGGCCGTACCAGAAGCAGGCCGTGGAGAACTTCTGGCACGGCGGGTCGGGCGTGGTCGTCCTGCCCTGTGGCGCGGGCAAGACACTGGTCGGCGCCGGGTCGATGGCGCAGGCGAAGTCGACGACCCTGATCCTGGTCACGAACACGGTCTCCGCCCGGCAGTGGAAGCACGAGCTGGTGCGGCGGACGTCGCTCACCGAGGACGAGATCGGCGAGTACAGCGGGACGAAGAAGGAGATCCGGCCCGTCACGATCGCCACGTACCAGGTGCTGACGACCAAACGGAAGGGCGTCTATCCGCACCTGGAGCTGTTCGACTCCCGGGACTGGGGACTGATCGTCTACGACGAGGTGCACCTGCTGCCGGCGCCGGTGTTCAAGTTCACGGCGGACCTCCAGGCGCGGCGGCGGCTGGGCCTCACGGCCACGCTGGTGCGGGAGGACGGGCGCGAGTCGGACGTGTTCTCCCTGATCGGGCCCAAGCGGTTCGACGCGCCCTGGAAGGAGATCGAGGCGCAGGGCTACATCGCGCCCGCCGACTGTGTGGAGGTCCGGGTCAACCTGACGGACGCGGAGCGGCTCGCGTACGCCACGGCCGAGGCGGAGGAGAAGTACCGCTTCTGTGCGACGACGGACACCAAGCGGAAGGTCACGGAGGCGATCGTCCGCCGCTTCGCCGGGCAGCAGATCCTCGTCATCGGGCAGTACATCGACCAGCTCGACGAGCTGGGTGAGCATCTGGGCGCGCCGGTGATCAAGGGCGAGACGTCGAACGCGCAGCGGGAGAAACTGTTCGACGCCTTCCGGGAGGGCGAGATCAGCGTGCTCGTCGTCTCCAAGGTCGCGAACTTCTCGATCGACCTGCCGGAGGCGACGGTCGCGATCCAGGTGTCCGGCACGTTCGGTTCGCGCCAGGAGGAGGCCCAGCGGCTGGGCCGGGTGCTCCGGCCCAAGTCCGACGGCCACCAGGCCCACTTCTACTCGGTGGTCGCCCGGGACACCATCGACCAGGACTTCGCCGCGCACCGCCAGCGCTTCCTGGCGGAGCAGGGGTACGCGTACCGGATCATGGACGCGGACGAGCTGCTCGCGGAGAGCTGAGGCAGGCCGGCTGCTCGCGGACGGCGGGGCCGCTCACTTGCGGCGGACCACGCCGGCTTCCTCGCCGTACCGACCGAGGATGATCACGTCGAAGGCGGCGCCCGCGAAGACCCTGACGGCGCGCAGGGCATCGCCGAAACGATGACCGGAGCTGCCCGTCACGGCGGTGGCGCCGGGCGGGCGGCCGGGTGCCGGGGCGGGGGAGATGGTTGCTGCGCTCATGTCTCCATCGTGCTTTTCCGCACGTGAGTCCGCGTCGGCCTGAGGGCCGAACCCGCGTGCTCCACCCGTACGCCTGCGGACCGACTCCTGCCCCTCAGGAAGGAGGGCCTGGTCCCCTAGGGGATGAGAAAATCGTTGGCGGCCGACTCCCCCGCTCCTCTAAGATCTCCGCTCTTGCCCGCCTCCCTCACGGAGTGCCGCCGACCGGACGGAAACCGGCCGGCATCTCACCGCCGTCCCTTCAGCAGGTCCTCCGGAGGCACCCCCTTGTCCACGCCCGTCGACGACCCGCTCTCCCGTGAGCGCTCCCACCTCGCCGCGTCCCGTTCCGCCCTGCGTGCCATGCGCGAGGACGTCGAGGCCCTCGACATCAGCGACGTCACCGCGAACTGGGTCAACGCCGAAGTCCTGGCCCACCAGATCGACGAGCGCATCAAGGCCCTGGCCGACCTCAGCGACACCCCGCTGTTCTTCGGCCGGCTCGACTATCTGCGCGCACCGGGTGCCGAGCAGGCCGAGGGCGCGGAAGGGGAACGCTTCTACATCGGGCGGCGGCACGTACACGACGCCGACGGCGACCCGATGGTCATCGACTGGCGCGCACCCGTCTCGCAGCCGTTCTACCGGGCCTCCAAGAAGGACCCGATGGACATCGCGCTGCGGCGCCGCTTCGGCTACACGGGCGGCGACCTCACGGCGTACGAGGACGAGCACCTGTCGGACCCCGCCGAGGCGGCCCGCACCAGCAAGCTGCTCCAGCAGGAGATCGAACGGCCGCGCGTCGGCCCGATGCGGGACATCGTCGCGACGATCCAGCCGGAGCAGGACGAGATCGTCCGGTCGGGACTCTCCGGCACGGTGTGCGTGCAGGGCGGCCCGGGCACCGGGAAGACCGCCGTCGGCCTGCACCGGGTCGCCTATCTCCTCTACGCCCACCGCGAGCGCCTCGCCCGCACCGGCACGCTCGTCATCGGACCGAACCGGTCCTTCCTGCACTACATCGAGCAGGTGCTGCCCGCCCTCGGCGAGTTGTCGGTCCGCCAGGCCACCGTCGAGGACCTGGTGGCGCACGTGGAGATCAAGGGGACGGACGACGCGACGGCCGCGGTCGTCAAGGGCGACGCCCGCATGGCGCAGGTGCTGCGCAGGGCCCTCTACGCGCACGTCACGATGCCCGCCGAGCCGGTCGTGGTCGTGCGCGGCTCCCGCCGCTGGCGCGTCCCTGCGTACGAACTGGAGGACATCGTCCGGGAGTTGCTCGCCCGCGACATCCGCTACGGCGCCGCCCGCGAGGCCCTGCCGCAGCGCATCGCGCACGCCGTGCTGGTGCAGATGGAGCGGTCGGGGGAGGCGCCGGACGACCGGGTGCAGGACGCGGTGGCCCGCAACAGCGCGGTCAAGGCGGCCGTCAAGGCGATCTGGCCGGCCGTCGACCCGGCGAAACTCGTGCTGCGCCTGCTGTCCGACGCGGACTTCCTCGCCGAGCACGCGGAGGGGATCCTCGGCGAGGAGGAGCAGAAGGCGGTGCTGTGGGCGAGACCGGCACGCAGCGTCAGGTCCGCCAAGTGGTCCGCCGCTGACGCCGTCCTCATCGACGAGGCCACCGACCTGATCCAGCGCACGCACTCCCTCGGCCATGTCGTCCTCGACGAGGCGCAGGACCTCTCCCCCATGCAGTACCGGGCGGTCGGCCGCCGCTGCACGACCGGCAGTGCGACCGTCCTCGGCGACCTGGCGCAGGGCACCACGCCGTGGGCGACCCGGGGCTGGCAGGAGGCGCTGGCCCACCTGGGCAAGCCGGACGCGGTCGTGGAGGAGCTGACGGCCGGTTTCCGTGTGCCGACGGACGTCATCACCTACGCGTCCCGGCTGCTCCCGCACATCGCCCCGGGGCTCACCCCGGTCGTGTCGATCCGTGAGAACCCGGGCCACTTCGAGGTCCGGGAGGTCACCGGCACCGCCGAGGTGCTCGACGCCTGCCGCGAGTCGCTGCGCAACGAGGGCTCCACGGCCCTGATCGCGGCGGACGCCCGGATCCCGGAACTGGCGGCGGCGCTGGCGGAGGCCGGTGTCCCGTACCTCGGCCCGGGTGAGGAGACGACCCTGCAGACCCGTCTGACCCTGGTCCCGGCGTCGCTCGCGAAGGGTCTGGAGTACGACTACGTCGTCCTGGACGAGCCCAGCGCGGTGGTCGACGGCGAGCCGGACGAGCGGACCGGGTTGCGGCGTCTGTACGTGGCACTGACGCGAGCGGTATCGGGCCTGACGGTGACGCATAAGGCACCCTTGCCGCCGCAACTGTCCTAGCTGCGGGCAGTCGTGCCGCTGGGGCTGCACCGGTGGGCGCAGCGGCACCCCGCACCGCCGGGTTGCGCACCCACCCGCCCCCAGTCCCGACGCCGAGCCCCCCTCATGAACCGTCCACCGCAGCCCGCCACTCGGCGACGGCCTCCACCGACACCGGCTCCCCCCAACCCCCCGGCCGCACCGCCCCACCGATGTGAAACGCGTCGACCCCCGCGCCCCGCAACACCGGCACGTGCTCCAGCCGCAGCCCGCCCCCCACCAGCAACCGCTGCTCGTACCCCGGCTCCCCGGCACGCCCCGCCTCGGTGAGCAGCACGGGGAGCCCGTCGTCGACCCCGTCCGCCGACCCGGCCGTCAGGTACGTGTCCAGCCCGGGCATCCCGTCCAGCTGCTTGCGCAGGGCGTCCCGGTCGGCGGCCCGGTCGATGGCCCGGTGGAAGGTCCAGGGACAGCCGTCCAGCACGCCGACGACGCGCTCCACCGCCGCCAGGTCCACCGCGCCGTCCGCGTCGAGGAACCCGAGCACGAACTCCTCGGCCCCGGCCTCCCGCAGCCCGGCGGCCACGCCGGCCAGCCGGTCGACGTCCCCGGCCGCGAAGCCGTCGGCGAGCCGCAGCATCACCCGCAGGGAGATGTCCACGGCCCGGCGGATCCCGGCGACGGTGGCGGCCGACGGGGAGAGCCCGTCGGCCGCCATGTCGGTGACCAGCTCAAGGCGGTCCGCGCCTCCGGCCTGGGCGGCGACCGCGTCCTCGACGCCGAGGGCGATCACCTCCAGGACTGCACGCTTGCTCATGGGGCCCCTTCGTCGGCATGGCGTCGGCGTTCGGCAACAGGTCTAGTCCAATCAAGACTACGCTGCCCGCTCCCGCCGCACCCCACGCCCCGGGGACACGACTCACCCGAAGATGTTCAGGTCCTTCGCCTCCACCCCGACCAGCTCGAAATCGGGAGCCCGGTCGACCGGCCGCCCCGTGTACAGCCGCACCAGGGTCGGTCCGTCCCCGATGAAGCGCCCCGGGGGCCGCTCCCCGCCGCTCTCCCCGAGCCGCAGCGGTTCGTCCAGGTCGTCGAGGTCGGCGTGGAGCGGCACGTGCCCCCGCTCGCGGGTGATCCGGGCGAGCAGCGCCAGCGCGTCCGGCAGCCCGGCCCCGCCGTACGCCCCCGGCTCGCCGAAGGCGTCGCGCACGTCCCCGGCGTGCACCCACTCCCCCAGCGCGAGACCGTCCAGCTTCCCGCCCGCCCCGGCGATCACCGGCCCGGCCTCGGTCATCCCGCGCTCCAGCTCGTCGACCACCCGGGCGTTGCTCCAGCCGTCCCGCTCGGCGATGTCCCGGTCGTTCGTCTCGGGCGAGAACACCCCCTCCTCGAACCGGTTCTCCACCACCCGGGTGAGCGCGGCCGAGCAGTGCGCCAGCACCGACCGCACCGACCAGCCCGGGCACGCGGCGACCGGCAGCGCGAAGTCGTCGTCGGCCCTGCCCCGCAGCAGCGGGATCAGCGCGTCACGCTCGATCGTGAGCAGCCGCCCGGGCTGCTCGGGGTCCCGTACGTCGTGCACATCAGCAGGAGTCGTCATGGGACCCACGCTAGGTGTCACACCCCGCTGAGCGGGAGAATGCCCCCATGGCCGATCTCGACGCCCTCCGTGCCCGCTTCGTCCGCACCCTGGAGGCGGCCCGGGGCCCCGCCGGTGGCCCGGACCCGGTCCCGTACGCCGACGACCTGCTCGGCCGCTGGCAGGAGCCGCAGCGCCGCTACCACACGGTCGGGCACCTCACGGCGGTCCTGGACCACATCGACGTACTGGAGACGTACGCGCACGACCCGGACGTGGTCCGGCTGGCCGCCTGGTTCCACGACGCGGTCTACCTCCCCGAGCGCTCCGAGAACGAGGAACGCTCCGCACGCCTCGCCGAGCGGGCCCTGCCCGAGGCCGGCGTGCCCGCGGCCAGGACCGCCGAGGTGGCCCGCCTGGTCCGCCTCACCGTCGGCCACGACCCCGCCGACGACGACCCCGACGGCCAGGTCCTGTGCGACGCCGACCTGGCGATCCTCGCCTCGCCCCCGTCGGCGTACGCCGCCTACACCGCCGCCGTCCGCGAGGAGTACCACTTCGTCCCGAACGAGGCCTTCCGCACGGGCCGCGCGGCGGTCCTGCGCCAACTCCTCGATCTGCCCGGGCTGTTCAGGACGCCGTACGGAGCGTCGGAGTGGGAGGCGACGGCCCGCTACAACCTCACCTCCGAGCTGGAAATGCTGTCGCTTCCACCCGCCGACCCCTCGTAACCTGCCCGGCATGTGGACATCGGGTGCGGAACAGGTGGAGCAGGCCGTCGCCGAGTGCGTGGGCGTGCTGGGGGCGGTCACCGACCGGGACTGGGAGGCGGTGCGCGCCGGGCGGCTGGAGTGGAGCTGCCGGGAGACGGCGGTGCACATCGCCGAGGACCTCATCGCGTACGCGGGGCAGCTGGCGGGGCGCGGGCCCGAGGCCTACACGCCGTTCGAGATCTCGCTGGAGGAGGGGACGGACAACGCCGGTGCGGTGCAGGTGATCCGCACGATGGGCGTCCTGCTCGCCGCCGCGATCCGCACCACCCCGCGCGAGGTGCGGGCCTTCCATCCGTATCCGTTCCGCAGCGCGAACCGCGAGGGGTTCGCCGCGATGGGCGTGGCCGAGGTGCTGCTGCACACCCACGACGTGGCCGAGGGCCTGGGCGTGGCGTACGAACCGGCCGCCGAGCTGTGCGACTTCGTCCTCACCCGGATCTTCCCGCACGTCCAGCCCGGTCCCACCCCGTGGCGGACCCTGCTGTGGGCCACGGGCCGGGGTGAGCTGCCCGGCCGCGAGCCGCTCACCGAGTGGCGGTGGAGCAACAACCTGGTGATCCCCACCGACCGGCTCACTCTCCAGGGCGTCACCCCGGCGGCGGCGGGCGATCTCGGCACGGTCGGCGACGGCGGCTTCGAGTGGCTCGACGGCGGTCCGGTCGAGGGCACCCGGGTCGGCGCCGGGCTGGTGTTCAAGCAGTACGAGGACGGCGTCCACCGGCCCGAGTGGGGCATGTACGTCCTGGTCCGGCGCGAGGACGGCCGCGCACTCGGCGCCATGGGCTTCCACAGCGTGCCGGACGAGTCGGGGCGGGTGGAGGTCGGCTACGACCTGGTCGAAGCGGCCCGTGGCCACGGTTACGCCACCGAGGCGCTGCGCGCGCTGTCGGCGTGGGCGCTGTCCCGGGACGCGGTACGGACCGTCGTCGCGAACGTCGAGCGGGACAACGCGCCCTCGCACCGCGTCCTCGCCCGTGCCGGGTTCGAGGCCGTCGCGGAGGACACCGAGCAGGTCACCTACGAGCTGCGCTAGGGGGTGCGGCGAGACTGCGTACCGGGCGTCGCGACGCCGCGGAGATCCATCAGAAGCCCCCTAACCCCGCAGCTGGGTCCGCCCCTTGGGCCGGCGCAGCCCCGCCCCGTGCAGCAGCCGCACCACCTCGCGGCTGCTGACCTCCACGGCCCCGGCGCTCACCGCGTCCGCGTACCGCTGCTCGGGGATGTCGTAGTGGTCGCGTTCGAAGGCCCGCCGGGGCACGCCGAGGCGTTCGGCGAAGGTGTGCAGCTCCTCGTACGAGACGTCGCTGACCAGGTGGGACCACATGCGGCCGTGGCCGGGCCAGGTCGGCGGGTCGATGTAGACGGTCACGAGGACGCCGCTCCGCCGAGGGCCTCGCCCAGCGACCCGACCGCGGCGACCTTCACGCCCGCCTCGCTGCACACCCAGTGCGGGTCGGGCCCCAACTCCGGTTGCACGTCCAGCGCGTGCGGGTCGCCGGTGCCGCACACCGGGCACAGCGGCCAGCGGCCGTAGCGCTCCAGCAGGGCGTCCTGCACGTCCTGCGCGACCAGACCGGCGACGTACTGCGCGCCCTCCGGCCACTGCTCGACCCACCACCGCCGCTGCACGACGGACTCCTCGACCAGGGAGACGACGTCCGCCTCGGCGACACGTCCCGCGACGAGGTCGGCCAGCACGAGGGCGCGCGCGGCGTGCAGTGCCTGCTCCAGGGGGCTGATGGGGTCCATGCCCCCATTGTGCGCACTCTTGACCACAACGCCGAGCCGAAAATATCTTTCAAGGGTGACCCGAAGAGTGAAGGAAATTTTCGCCAGCGAACGCGGCGGTGCGAGCGGCACGGGCGGCACGGGTGCCATGGCCGCCACGCTCGGCACCCCGCCCGCCCCCGCCGCCCTCGCGGCCAAGGTCCGTACGCTGGGCCCGTCGATGACGCGTTCCATGCAGCGCGTCGCCGAGGCCGTCGCGGGCGACCCGGCCGGCTGCGCGGCCCTCACGGTCACCGGCCTCGCCGAACTCACCGGCACCAGCGAGGCGACCGTCGTACGCACCGCCCGGCTGCTGGGCTATCCGGGTTACCGGGACCTGCGCCTGGCCCTCGCCGGCCTCGCCGCCCAGCAGCAGTCCGGCCGCGCCCCCGCCATCACCACGGACATCGCGGTCGACGACCCGATCGCCGACGTGGTCGCGAAGCTGGCCTACGACGAGCAGCAGACCCTCGCCGACACCGCCGCCGGCCTCGACACCGTCCAACTGGGCGCGGCCGTCACGGCGCTGACCGGCGCCCGGCGCACGGACGTGTACGGCGTCGGGGCGTCCGGCCTGGTCGCCCAGGACCTCACGCAGAAGCTGCTGCGCATAGGGCTGGTCGCGCACGCCCACAGCGACCCGCACCTGGCCGTCACCAACGCCGTGCAGCTGCGCGCGGGCGATGTCGCGATCGCCATCACGCACTCCGGGTCCACGGGGGACGTCATCGAGCCGCTGCGGGTCGCCTTCGAGCGCGGGGCGACGACGGTGGCGATCACCGGCCGCCCGGACGGCCCGGTCTCGCAGTACGCCGACCACGTCCTCACCACGTCCACGGCGCGGGAGAGCGAGCTGCGTCCCGCGGCGATGTCGTCCCGGACCGGACAGCTTCTTGTGGTGGACTGCCTGTTCGTGGGGGTGGCGCAGCGGACGTACGAGACGGCGGCGCCGGCGCTCTCGGCGTCGTACGAGGCGTTGGCCCACCGGCATCGTTCCTGAACCGGCCCCGGCCGGCACCGGAAAGACACGGAAAGACACGGAAAGAGCCGTCCCATGACCTCCACCTCCAACCCCCGTGAGCTCAGAGCCGAGTTGGAGTCCCTGACCACCGAGGCGTTCCGGCCGGAGCTGGCCGGCATCGACCGGCTGCCCACCCTCGACATCGCGCGGCTCATGAACGGCGAGGACGGCACCGTGGCCGGGGCGGTCGCGGCCCGGCTGCCGGAGATCGCCGACGCGATCGACGCCCTGGCCGAGCGGATGGCCCGGGGTGGCCGCCTTGTCTACGCGGGGGCCGGCACGGCCGGCCGGCTGGGCGTCCTGGACGCCTCCGAGTGCCCGCCCACCTTCAACACCGACCCCTCCCGGGTCGTCGGGCTGATCGCGGGCGGCCCCCAGGCCATGGTCACCTCGGTGGAGGGCGCGGAGGACTCCCGGGAACTGGCCCAGGCCGACCTGGAGCCCCTCGGCCTCACCCCGGACGACACGGTGGTCGGCATCTCGGCCTCCGGCCGCACCCCGTACGCCATCGGCGCCGTCGAGTACGCCCGCGCCCGCGGCTCCCTCACCATCGGCCTCGCCTGCAACCAGGGCAGCCCGCTCGCGGCCGCCGCCGAGCACGGCATCGAGATCGTCGTGGGCCCCGAACTGCTCACCGGCTCCACCCGACTGAAGGCCGGCACGGCACAGAAGCTCGTGCTCAACATGCTGTCGACGATCACCATGATCCGCCTGGGCAAGACCTACGGGAACCTGATGGTCGACGTCCGCGCCTCCAACGACAAACTGCGTGCCCGCTCCCACCGCATCGTCGCCCTCGCCACCGGCGCCGGCGACGAGGAGATCGAACGGGCCCTGGCCGCCACCGACGGAGAGGTGAAGAACGCGATCCTGACCCTCCTGGCCGGCGTGGACGGCCCGACGGCGGCCCGCCTGCTGGAGGAATCCGGCGGGCACCTGCGAGCGGCCCTGGAGGCACGCCCGTAGGGCCTGGTCAGGCAGTCGTGTGCTGCAGGATCCGGTCGGCCAGGTGGTCGTCCAGTGCCCTGGGCAGGGTGTGGCCCATCCCCTCGATCATGACCAGGCGGGCGCCGGGGAGGGCGGCGGCGGTGGCTTCGGCATGGGCGGGCGGGAACATCGGGTCCTCGGTGCCGTGCAGGACCAGCGACGGCGCCGTGACGGAGGCCAGCTCCGCCGTGGAGCCCACCGGGGCGGCCCCGGCGAGCGCGTGGTTGAGCGCGGCCCACGGATCACGCGCCCGCTCGTACGCCCGGCGCTCCATCGCACGGTACTCGTCCTCGTCGAACGGCAGCACCTGTCCGTGCAGCACACGCCACAGCGGCAGCCGGGCGGCGAGGTAGTCCTCCAGGCCGGCCTGCGGCTCCGGGAACGCCGAGGCGAGCGCGGCCAGCAGCTCGGGCCTGGGCGCAGGCAGTTCACCGGGGAGCGGAGGTGCTCCCTCCATGGCACGCTGCACGGCCGCCGCCGTGTCGGTGCCGAGCGGCTGGGACGACAGGCTCGTCAGGGTCAGCACCCGGCCCGGGTGGGTGACGGCCAGCCGCTGGCCGATGATGCCGCCGAGGGACGCGCCCACCACGTGAGCGCGTTCCGCCCCGAGCGCGTCCAGGACGGCGAGCGCGTCGGAGGCCAGGTCGGCGACGGTGTACGGCTGCTGGGCGAAGTCGACCGTGGACGAGCGTCCGGTGTCCCGGTGGTCGTAGCGGATGACCCGGCGGCCCCCGTCGACAAGGCGGCGGACGATGCCGTCGTTCCACTGGATGCCCTGCGCCTGCGCGCCCATCACCAGCAGCACCGTCGGATGGGCGGGGTCGCCGAACTCCTCGGTCCACAGCTCGAGTCCGCCCGCAGGGACCATCCGCTCGCGGCCCGTCAGGTACTCGTTCTCCGTCTTATTTTCCTGCATGGTCGTTCAGGTTAATGGCTCGGAGGCGAGCGCACACCTGTTTTCCGGGCACGTGTGTGCGGGTGCGGGTTGGACGCCCCGGGCCCGTCCGGGCACGCTGACCCCATGGCGGGTGTCAAGGGACAGGTGCAGAAGCGTGGCGTGGAGCGCCGCCGCGCCATCGTCGACGCGGCGATCGAGCTGTTCGCGCGTCAGGGGGTGCGCGGCACCGGGGTGGCCGCGATCGCCGAGCGCGTCGGCACCACCCCGTCCGCCCTCATCCACCACTTCGGCAGCAAGGACGGCCTCGTCCGAGCCGTCCTGGAAGAGGCCGACCGGCGCGCCCTGGAACGGCTGTCCGCCACGAAGGACGCCGAACCCACCCTGGACGAGGCGTTCGACTGGTTCGTCCGGGACGCCGAGCACACCGCCGCCACCGCACGGCAACTGGCCGCCCTGCACACCACCCTCACCGCGGAGAACCTCGATCCCGGCTCCGGGCTCCACACCTGGTTCCGGGACCGCGGCCGGGCGCTGCGGGCCCATCTGGTCGCCCTGTTCACGCGCGCCGCTGCCGACGGTTCGGCCCGCGCCGACCTGGACCCCGCCCTCCTGGCAGCGGAGACGGCGGCGTTCCTCGAAGGGGCCCACCTGCTGTGGCTCCTGGACCCCGAGCAGGTGGACCTGACCGCCTTGCACCGCAGCTACTTCGAGGGGCTGGCGTCCCGGATCCGGCCGGACTGAAAAGAAACGGGTGCGCGGCGGCACCGGGCCCGGCGGCCCTGCCAGGGAGTGCCCGCGAGGGCCGTCACGTCGGCTGGGCGCGTCATGTCAGCTGGGCGACCGCCTCCCCCTGCTCCGCATGCCGCTCGTCCTGCTCCGCGTGCCGCTCGTCCTGCTCCGCGTGCCGCTCCTCCTGCTCCGCCGCGGCCCTGTCGGCCAGGGCGTTGACGGCCGCGTTGAACCGCTCCATCGAGGTGGGCCGGTCCGGGCCCAGGACGTACTCCTTGAGGACGCGGCGCTCGGGTGCCATCGGGTCGTGCAGCGGAGCGCGGACCGAGCGGAGGATCTCCGGCAGCCGGACGCACTCCCGGTCGAGGAGGTAGGCGCCCCCGGCGGTGGTGTACGCGGCCCGGAACTCACCGTCGGGCAGGTCGTTCGCGTTGGTCAGGACGTACGGCTTGAGGCTCGCCACGAAGTCCGCGACCACGGACGACACATCGCTGATGAGCATGTCGGCCTGGTCGAAGCACTCGTACAGCGTGGGCAGTTGCTTCAGGATCACCTGGTGTCGGACGGAGCCCCGGCTCTCCCAGAAGATCCGGTGCCACTCGGCACGCAGCTCGTGCCACTCGGCCTCACCACCGGGGTCGGGGACGCGCGCCTCCCGGGTCTGCTGGGCGTCGTCGCCGCCGAGCCGTCCCGCCAGCTCCCCGAGGCGGGCCTGGATCTCCGCGAGCCGCGGCCGGGCTGCGGTGATGGCGGCCTCCACGCCGTCGCTGTCACCCCGCTCCTTGTCCCGCCGCTCGTTGTCGGCGCGCAGCAACTCCCTGATGGCACGGTCGGCTTCGGCCGCGGCGCGGGAGCGCTTGCCGGTGAGGGGGTGCGGCTTGTAGATGACGCGCACGTTCTCCGCGAGCAGCTTCTCGACCAGCGTCACGCCCATCGGGATCAGGGACGTGTGGCAGTCGTCGTCGCTCCAGCCCTCCCAGGTCGGTGCGTACAGGACGGTCGGCAGCGGCCCGGGAACGTGGTCCGCGTGCAGCCGGATCGACGACAGCTGCGGGCGGCCCACCTCGACGATCGCCCGGTCGTCGATGGCGTGCCGCACCCGCTGGTAGCGGTCGCGCCCGGCCCGCCCGGCCACCCAGATCTCGTCGTACACCTTGCTCACCCGGTTGCTGCTGGCGAGCTTGTCGCTGTCGCCGTGCCCGATGAAGACGTGCTTGGCCTCGGCGACGCGCAGCATGTGCACGTTCTTGCCCGCGTTGCCGGGGTAGAGGACGACCCGGAGCTCGGGCAGCTCCAGCTGCGCCACGTCGTCGGCCTTCGGCAGGCACACCACGGGCAGCCGCGTACGGCTCAGATAACGGAACGAGGCCCGCTCCCGCAGGATGATCAGCGGGCGCCGGTCGAGCTGCTCCAGCGTCTCGATCCACATGTTGACCTGGTACATGAAGTCCCGCGACACGGACGCGAAGCTGAAGTACAGCGCCACCTCCGGCCGGTAGCCGGACAGTTGCCGGTTGACCTCCGCGATCACCTCGTCCCGCGACGGCATCCGGCGGGCCCGGCGCAACTGCGCCAGCAGCGCCAGCACGGCGGCCACCGCGAGCCCGGCGGTCAGCGCGAAACCGACACCGGCGGGCTGCCACGCCCCCGCCGCCAGGGCGGCCAGCAGTCCCGCGTGGGCCGGCAGGTCCAGGTGCAGCAGCTTGCGCAGGAACCGCCGGTAGAGGAGGGCGGGCGGGGACTGCGGAATGCCCGCCCCGCTCATGTCGAGGTTGCGCACCACCACCGGGAGCGTGCGCCGCCGCCGGATGGCGTGATGCACCGCCGTGTACAGCGTCACCAGCGCGAAGTGGGCACTGAACACCGCCAGGGCGGTCACCAGCACCGCGTCCGAGGCGTTCATACGGTCGGCCAGGGCGAGCAGCATCACCGTCCGCACGGTGAACCGCATCGTGCGGGTCAGCTGCAACGCGGCCAGCCGCCGCACGAAGGAGGGCGCCCGCGCGTGCAGCACCTCGTCCGCGGCGTACGTCACGGCCGAGGCCACGGCGAAGCCCCAGAGCGACGGCCGCAGCGCGAAGACGGGCAGTGCGGCGAAACCGGCGGCGAAGAGCAGCACGAGGAGCAGATCGGTCTTCCCGCGCACGCGCAGGACACCGCACAACCAACGGAGCGTCATGAACAGGATTCCTCTGGGAAAGGAGGTGTCTTCCGGGATGGCGTGCGGTGGGGCGTACGCCGCTGTACGCGCGGTACGCCAGTTCGACGACGACAACGGGCGAATGGTTGTACGCCCGCGCGTCACCTTCACGTCACCTTGCCCTCAACTCCCGTTCCCCTGAAACGGCCACCGCCCACGGCGGGCGGCCCGCTGCCGACCGACGACAATGGATCCATGAACCACGCCCAGCTCACCGCCCTAGGCCGTGCCCTCCGACTCCTCGGGGAGCACGGGGAGGCCCTCACCGGCGACACCCCGGACGCCAAGCTGCACGAGGTCAAGGCGGATCTGCGGAGGGCCCTGGACCTGCTGGAGGAGAGCGTCGGCAGCGCCCCGCCCACCACGCGCTGCCCCGAGCACCCGAACGGCCCGGTCGACGAGGGCGCGCCCGACGGATGCCTGCTGTGCGAGACGCGGCGCCGGGCCGCCCGCCGGGCCGAGTTCAACGGGCCCGCCCCGCACCCCCCGCAGCCCACGGAGCCCGTGCAGTCCCGTTACGGCGTACGCGGTGACCGCCCCCAGCCCCAGCAGCGCTGGCTGCCGGAGCTGTGGAACGGTCAGACCTGGCAGCTGTGCGGCACCCCGCGCCGGGACCGCCGCGAGGCCGAGCTGTTCATCGCCGCGCAGCGCAAGGCTCCCCGGGCCGCCATGGCGTACCGGCTCGTGCACGAGTTCACCGACTACGAGGTGCTGCGTGTGTGGGGGACGCCCGTGCGGGTCGACATCGAGCCGATGGGCAACCTGTAGGCCCTACAGCAGTGGCAGGGGCAGGAACTCGTACCCCTCCCACAGCCGCCGCGACCGCTCCTCCGGATACGCCGTGACCACCGGCTCCGCATCCAGCACCTGCACCAGCCGCCGCTCGTCGTCGTACGCCGGCCAGCCCGGGTCGCCGGTCCTCGCGAAGGACGTCCAGGACGCTCGGAAACGGGAGGACAGCGAAAGCGCCTCAGCGGACGGCTCCGCGCCCGCGAACAGCAGAAGTCCCAGGTCCGCCCCGTAGGTGCCGAACAGCAGCGGGATGTCCAGGCCGTGGCAGGCACCGAGCGCACCGCCGTTGCCGGGGGCCGGCCAGGTCAGTTCGTAGAGGTGCGCGCTGCCGCCGCCCGCGCGCTGGGCCTCGGCCAGGTGCAGGGACGGCATGTTGAACAGCCAGTCCGTCTGGACGCGTTCGTAGAGCTCGCTCGGCGAGGCGTCCGGGAAGGCGGCGCGGTACGCCTGTTCATCCCCGGGGGCGAAGAGGCGGAGGGCCGCTGCCGCCCGCTCCTCTGTTATCCGGCCCAGCCGGCCCGCCATGGCGACGAAGAGGCGGTACTCGTCGCGGTTGTGGCCGACGAGCAGGTCGACGTCCTTCGCCGCACCGGCCGCCAGCGCCTGCCAGGGCGTGGTCGGCAGGACCTCGCCGTCGACGACCGGCGAGAAGGGCGTGACCGTCGGCGCCGCCTGGCCCCAGCGGTCGAGGTACTGGGGCATCTTGGCGCTCAACGACTCACCCGCCGAGGTCAGTTCGCGCGGCGGGACCGTCGCCAGGTCGGCGACCGTGGGCCGCAGCCCCACCTCGGCGGCGAGAGCGGCACCGATGTCACGGGCCAGCGCGTCCGAGAAGAACGTCCCCGGCACGCTCTGCGCGATCGCCCGCCGGAACAGGCCCGCCGCCCTCGGCATGGCCAGCAGCGAGGCGACGCAACCCGCGCCCGCCGACTCGCCGAAGACCGTGACCTGGCCGGGGTCGCCGCCGAACGCCTCGATGTTGTCCCGTACCCACTCCAGCGCGGCCACCTGGTCGAGCAGGCCGCGGTTGGCGGGCGCCCCCTCGATGTGGGCGAAGCCCTCCATGCCGACGCGGTAGTTGAGGGACACGACCACGAGGTCGCCGTCGGCCGCGATGCGCCGGGCGTCGTAGCCGGGGCTGCCGGAGTGGCCGAGCTTGTAGGCGCCGCCGTAGAGCCACACCATCACCGGGCGGCGGGCGCCCGGGGCGGGCTCGGGGGTCCAGACGTTGACCGTGAGCCACTCGTCGCCCTCGGGCACGTCGACCAGACCCGGGCCGCCCAGGTTGCCGAGGTCCTGCGGGGGCGGCGGGCCGAAGGCGTACGCGTCCCGTATGCCGTCCCAGGTGTGGGCGGGGCGCGGGGCCAGGAACCGGGCCTCGCCCACGGGGGGTGCGGCGAAGGGGATGCCGCGGAAGACGGCGAGGCCCTCCTCCCTGCGGCCGCGTACCGCACCGGCGGTGGTGCGCACCACCGGTGCGGGCTGCCCGGCTGAGGCGCCGGTCGGGGGGTGGGACTCGGTCGTCGTCATCTCTGGATCTCCTCACGGGGTGCCGGTGAACAGGCGCTCCGCCAGTGTCCTTGACTGACGCAAGTGAATCCAGGGCGGCCCGGGGACGGACCCGGTGGGGTCAGCTGAGCGTCTTCAGCGCCGCCGGGTCGTAGGGCGCCAGCTCGTCGAAGCGGCCGGACAGGACCTTCTGCGCCCACTGCGGGTCCTGGAGCAGGGCGCGGCCGACGGCGACCATGTCGAACTCGTCGCGCTCGAAGCGGTCCAGGAGGTTGTCCAGGTCGCCCACTTCGGCGCCCTCGCCCTGGAAGGCCTTGATGAAGTCGCCGTTCAGGCCGACCGAGCCGACGGTGATGGCGGGCTTGCCCGTGAGCTTCTTGGTCCAGCCGGCCAGGTTGAGGTCGGAGTCGTCGAACTCGGGCACCCAGTAGCGGCGGGTGGAGGCGTGGAAGGCGTCCGCACCGGCCGCGGCGAGCGGGGTCAGGATGGCCTCCAGCTCCTCGGGCGTCTCCGCGAGGCGGGCGTCGTAGGCCTCCTGCTTCCACTGCGAGTAGCGGAAGATGACGGGGAAGTCGGCCGAGACGGTCTCGCGGACGGCCGCGACGATCTCCGCCGAGAACTTGGCACGGGCGACCGGGTCGCCGCCGTAGGCGTCGGTGCGGCGGTTGGTGCCCTCCCACAGGAACTGGTCGAGCAGGTAGCCGTGGGCGCCGTGGATCTCCACGCCGTCGAAGCCGATGCGCTCGGCGGCGGCAGCGGCCTCGGCGAACGCGCCGATGACGGCGTCGATGTCGGCCTGGGTCATGGCCTTGCCGGTGGGCTCGGTGGCGCCGATGCGCAGGCCGGAGGGGCCGACGGCCGGGGCGTCCGCGACCGGCGGCTCGCCCTGGTTGCGGACCATGCCGATGTGCCACAGCTGCGGCACGATCGTGCCGCCCGCGGCGTGCACCGCCTCGGCGACCTTCGCCCAGCCCGCGAGCTGCTCCTCGCCGTGGAACCGCGGCACCCGGTCGCTCTGCCCGGCCGACTCGTGGCCGACGTAGGTCCCCTCGGTGACGATCAGACCGACGCCGGCGGCGGCGCGGCGGGAGTAGTACGAGATGACGTCGTCGCCGGGGACACCGCCCGGGGAGAACATGCGGGTCATCGGCGCCATCGCGATCCGGTTCGGAACGGTCAGGCCGCCCAGCGATACGGGCCGGGACAGGATTTCGGCGGCGCGGGAGGCGGCGGAGGCGGCGACGGTCACGTGGGGGCTCCTCTTCGGATACCGGACAGTATGTGCATACGCATAGGACGTACGTGTCAACCATCCGGCCCCGCCCGGGCCATCCCGCCCGCGCTGTGATCCCGGACACGCCCGAGGGCGGCACCCCCTGTCGGAACAGGGAGTGCCGCCCTCGGCAAGGACGTTGATCGACCAGGTCGATCAGAAGTCCATGTCACCGCCCGGCATGCCACCGCCGGCGGGCGCGGCGGCCTTCTCCGGCTTGTCGGCGATGACGGCCTCGGTGGTGAGGAACAGCGCGGCGATGGAGGCGGCGTTCTGCAGCGCGGAACGGGTCACCTTCGCCGGGTCGATGATCCCCTCGGCGATCATGTCGACGTACTCACCGGTCGCGGCGTTCAGACCGTGGCCGACCTGGAGGTTGCGGACCTTCTCCACGACGACGCCGCCCTCGAGACCACCGTTGACGGCGATCTGCTTCAGCGGGGCCTCCAGCGCGAGCTTCACGGCGTTGGCGCCGGTCGCCTCGTCACCGTCGAGCTCCAGCTTCTCGAAGACCTGGGAGGCCTGCAGCAGGGCCACGCCACCACCGGCGACGATGCCCTCCTCGACGGCCGCCTTGGCGTTGCGCACGGCGTCCTCGATGCGGTGCTTGCGCTCCTTGAGCTCCACCTCGGTGGCGGCACCGGCCTTGATGACCGCGACACCGCCGGCGAGCTTCGCCAGGCGCTCCTGCAGCTTCTCGCGGTCGTAGTCCGAGTCGCTGTTCTCGATCTCGGCGCGGATCTGGTTGACCCGGCCCTGGACCTGGTCGGCGGAGCCGGCACCGTCGACGATGGTGGTCTCGTCCTTGGTGATGACGACCTTGCGGGCCTTGCCCAGGAGGTCGAGCGTGGCGTTCTCCAGCTTGAGGCCGACCTCCTCGGAGATCACCTCGCCGCCGGTGAGGATGCCGATGTCCTGGAGCATCGCCTTGCGACGGTCACCGAAGCCCGGAGCCTTGACGGCGACGGACTTGAAGGTGCCGCGGATCTTGTTGACGACCAGCGTCGACAGGGCCTCGCCCTCGACGTCCTCGGCGATGATCAGCAGCGGCTTGCCCGACTGCATGACCTTCTCCAGGAGCGGGAGCAGGTCCTTGACGTTGGAGATCTTGGAGTTGGCGATCAGGATGTACGGGTCGTCGAGGACGGCCTCCATACGCTCCATGTCGGTGGCGAAGTACGCCGAGATGTAGCCCTTGTCGAAGCGCATACCCTCGGTGAGCTCCAGCTCCAGACCGAAGGTCTGGGACTCCTCGACGGTGATGACGCCTTCCTTGCCGACCTTGTCCATCGCCTCGGCGATGAGCTCGCCGATCTGGGTGTCGGCGGCGGAGATGGAGGCCGTGGAGGCGATCTGCTCCTTGGTCTCGACGTCCTTCGCCTGCTCCAGCAGGGCGGCGGAGACGGCCTCGACGGCGCGCTCGATACCGCGCTTCAGGGCCATCGGGTTGGCACCGGCGGCTACGTTGCGCAGGCCTTCCTTGACCAGGGCCTGGGCGAGAACGGTCGCGGTGGTCGTACCGTCACCGGCGACGTCGTCCGTCTTCTTGGCGACTTCCTTGACCAGCTCGGCGCCGATCTTCTCGTACGGGTCCTCGAGCTCGATCTCCTTGGCGATGGAGACACCGTCGTTGGTGATCGTGGGGGCGCCCCACTTCTTCTCGAGGACGACGTTGCGGCCCTTGGGGCCGAGGGTCACCTTGACGGCGTCCGCGAGCTGGTTCATGCCGCGCTCGAGGCCGCGCCGCGCCTCCTCGTCGAACGCGATGATCTTGGCCATGTGAAGTGGTCCCTCCAGGACTGGGGGTGATTCCTTCGGACCGCGCCCGCGCCCGCGACGGACGGCTCGCCGGCCTCGTGGTTCCTTCCCCACCTGGCCTGCGGGCCTCACCGACCCGGTCCTTACGTTGTCACTCTCACCTTCAGAGTGCTAACGCAATGATTAGCACTCGGGCAT
Organism: Streptomyces chartreusis NRRL 3882; assembly: GCF_900236475.1. Lineage (GTDB taxonomy): Bacteria > Actinomycetota > Actinomycetes > Streptomycetales > Streptomycetaceae > Streptomyces > Streptomyces chartreusis_D. Next base: position 4,960,606 of record NZ_LT963352.1, on the reverse strand, counting down.
GGCGAGTGCAAGCGACTCCCACGGTTCGAGCGGGTGCTCAGCCCCCGGCGAACAGCGGGCATCCGGCTCGGCCCGCAGGCCACGGGCAGCGCCGCGGCGGATCGGGCGAGCAGAGAAAAGCCTGGCCCCCGGCCCGTCGCGGCGAGACGAGAGCGACGACGCGGGCGGTCGCCCGGCGGGCGCACCCGTCACGCCGGCCGCCAACCCCCGAGCAGGCCGAAGGGCCCGCACCCCGGGGGGTGCGGGCCCTTCAGAGAAGACCGGTCGCTTGCGCTTGGTCGTGGTGCGCGTTCAGGCAGAGACGCGAACCATGTCGGCCTGCGGCCCCTTCTGGCCCTGCGAGATCTCGAACTCGACCCGCTGGCCCTCTTCCAGGGTGCGGTAGCCGTCCATCTGGATCGCACTGTAGTGGACGAAAACATCCGCACCACCGTCGACCGCGATGAAGCCGTACCCCTTCTCCGCGTTGAACCACTTGACGGTGCCCTGAGCCATGCCTAACTCCCCTATTACTGGCCCTTGCACAGATCCACACTTCGCGGACCCGGGTCAGACCTCACCCCCCACGGTTGGGGGCGTGCGCCGGAACGCGTCGACCGCGGCTGAATGTATCTGTCCAACTGCCGTCTGCAACAGGTCAATCGGACGAGAATTCTGGACGCGCAGGGTCCGGAATGTGGGGAGAATTCGCCTGAATTCAGGGCAAGTCGGGCCACACAAAAGGAACAAAAGCCGCGAAAGACGCACACACTTTGGCTACATCTTGTCGGGCGTGCGGCAGGAATTCAGGGCTCCCGATCAGGGGATCGGCGCCGTGTTCCCCAACTGTACCGCGCTCAATCACACAGAATTGCCCCCTCCGCTTCTCTCACGGAGGGGGCAATTCGCTGAACTCTCAGTAACCGCCGTTACCGAAGGTAACAATCAAGCCGGTCGACCGGTTCAGCCACCGGCGACGGCGGGGATGATCGACACACCGGCGCCGTCCGGAGTCGCCGTCTCCAGACCCTGCTCGAACCGCACGTCGTCGTCGTTGACGTACACGTTGACGAACCGGCGCAGCTTGCCCTGGTCGTCCAGCACCCGGGCGGCGATCCCGGTGTGGTTCTTCTCCAGGTCGGCGATGACCTCGCCGAGGGTCGCCCCCTCGGCGGCGACCTCGGCCTGGCCGCCGGTGTAGGTACGCAGGATGGTGGGGATGCGAACGGTGACGCTCATCGGGATGTGACCTCCGGTTTCGATTGAGCTACGGCTGGGGGCGCGCCCCCAGGGGCGCGGGGCCGGGTCGATGTGCGGCTGCGCCGCGTGGGCGCGACCAGCCCCCACCGGCCCGCAGCGAACGATGGTCAGACCAGACCGGCTTCCCGGAACGACTCCAGGTTGGGCCGAATGGTCGCGGTGAGCCCGGTCCCGGCCACCGCATCCAGCGTCTTGAGACCATCCCCGGTGTTGAGAACGACGGTGGTCTTGGCGGGGTCGAGCACCCCGTTCTCGATCAGCTTCCTGGTCACGCCCACGGTCACCCCACCCGCGGTCTCCGCGAAGACACCCTCGGTCCGGGCGAGCAGCTTGATCGCGTCAACGACCTGCTCGTCCGTCACGTCCTCCACGAAACCGCCCGTCCGCCGGGCGATGTCCAGCACGTACGGCCCGTCCGCCGGGTTGCCGATCGCCAGCGACTTGGCGATCGTGTCCGGCTTCTGCGGGCGTACGACGTCGTGCCCGGCCTTGAACGCCGTCGACACCGGCGAGCAGCCCTCGGCCTGCGCGCCGAAGATCTTGTACGGCTTGTCCTCGACCAGCCCGAGCTTGATCAGCTCCTGCAGACCCTTGTCGATCTTCGTCAGCTGCGAGCCGGAGGCGATCGGCACCACGATCTGGTCGGGCAGCTGCCAGCCCAGCTGCTCGCAGATCTCGTACGCCAGGGTCTTGGAGCCCTCGGCGTAGTACGGCCGCAGGTTGACGTTGACGAAGCCCCAGCCCTCGCCGGCCGGGTCGCCGATCAGCTCGGAGCAGAAGCGGTTCACGTCGTCGTAGTTGCCCTGGATGCCGACGAGCTCACCGCCGTAGACCGCGGCCATGACGACCTTGCCCTGCTCCAGGTCGTGCGGGATGAACACGCAGGAGCGGAAGCCGGCGCGGGCCGCCGCGGCACCCACGGCGCCGGCGAGGTTGCCGGTGGAGGAGCAGGACAGCGTGGTGAAGCCGAAGGCGCGGGCGGCCTCCAGGGCCTGGGCGACGACCCGGTCCTTGAAGGAGTGCGTCGGGTTGCCGGAGTCGTCCTTGACGAAGAGCTTGCCGGCGTCGACCCCCAGCTCGCGCGCGAGGTTGTCGGCCTTGACGAGCTTGGTCCAGCCCGGGTTGATGTTCGGCTTGGTCGCCACGTCGGCCGGGACCGGCAGCAGCGGGGCGTAGCGCCAGATGTTCGCGGGTCCCGCTTCGATCCGCTTGCGGAGTTCCTCGGTGTCGTAGGCCGAGAAGTCGTAGGCGATCTCCAGCGGGCCGAAACACTCCTCGCACGCGAAGACCGGGCCGAGGGGTACGCGGTGGCCGCACTCGCGGCAGCTCAGGGCGGCGGCGGGGCCGAGGTCTACGGTGGAGTCAGTGGTGCTTGCAACAGTCTGCACAGCCATGTGAGGCGAGGCCCTTTCTCCTCATCTTCCTCACGACGCATCTCGCCGTGAGACGGATTTGGCACCTTCCCGAGCCGGGAGCCTCGCGGAGCGGTCGACAGTGACCTACGAGTATCGGCTGGAGGGTTGCCGGGGCTTCATCGGGCCGTTTCCCTCTGCCCCTCTGGATGAGCTGTATGTGGTTGTAAACGACGGCTGACCCCGGACATGCGATGGTCATCCGCGTTGTTCAAGACTGTAACCGACGACCAGGACAGTTGAGATAGTCGTCCGAACCGCGAGATGGGTCACAGTCCGTCCCGCCGAGAGTACGCAGAGGAGCCGCCACGGTGCTGGAAGAAGTCGAGCGCTGGCTGAGCACCCGTTCCTGGTCAGCGACCGATCGCCCGCTCCACCAGATCCTGGCCGCCAAGCAGCGCTCGGGCCAGACGGTGAGTGTGGTGCTGCCCGCGCTCAACGAGGAGGAGACGGTCGGTGACATCGCCGCCGTCATCCGTCACGACCTGATGCGGCAGGTGCCGCTCGTCGACGAGCTCGTCGTCGTCGACTCGGGCTCGACCGACCGTACGTCGGAGGTGGCCGCCGCCGCGGGCGCGACGGTGGTGCACCGCGACGAGATCCTCCCGGGGATCCCGGCCGTGCCCGGCAAGGGCGAGGTGCTGTGGCGGTCGCTGCTCGTCACCCGCGGGGACATCGTCTGCTTCGTCGACGCGGACCTGAGGGACTTCTCGTCCGACTTCGTCTCCGGGATCGTGGGCCCGCTGCTCACCGACCCCGACATCGCCCTGGTGAAGGGCATGTACGACCGTCCGCTCGGCGGTGCGGCCGGGCAGGGCGGCCGGGTCACGGAGCTGATGGCCCGCCCGCTGCTGAACATGCACTGGCCGCAGCTGGCCGGCTTCGTGCAGCCGCTGGGCGGCGAGTACGCGGCCCGCCGCTCGCTGCTGGAGCAGCTGCCGTTCCCCGTCGGGTACGGCGTCGAGCTCGGGATGCTGGTCGACGCGCTGCACCTGGTGGGCCTGGACGCCCTCGCCCAGGTGGACGTCGGGGTGCGCAAGCACCGGCACCAGGACGGGCAGGCGCTGGGCCGGATGGCCGCCGCGATCTACCGCACGGCCCAGCTGCGGCTGGCCCGCGGGCATCTGATCCGGCCGTCCCTGACGCAGTTCGAGCGGGGCGGCGACGGCTTCGAGCCGCGGACGTACTCCGTGGACACCGAGGAGCGTCCGCCGATGGTGGAGATCGCCGAGTACCAGGCGCGTAGGGCGGCCTGACCGGGGTCGTTTTCGGCCGGGTGGGGCAGGGCCGTACGTTTGAGCGTTTCCGGGCCGGGCTAGGTTGAGGCGTATGGCTTCGACGTACGGTGCTGCACAGGTCCTGGTGGCGTCCAACCGCGGTCCGGTCTCGTACGCGGTGGGCGAGGACGGTTCGCTGAACGCCAAGCGGGGCGGCGGCGGGCTGGTCTCGGGGCTGTCCGCGATCGGCTCGGACGCGGACGCCCTGTGGGTGTGCTCGGCGCTGTCCGACGGCGACCGGGAGGCCGTCCGGCGGGGCGTCGGCGAGGACGGCGTGCGGATGCTGGACATCCCGGCCGACGTGCACGCGGACGCGTACAACGGCATCGCCAACTCGGTGCTGTGGTTCGTGCACCACATGCTCTACCAGACGCCCCTGGAGCCGGTCTTCGACGACGAGTTCCGGCGCCAGTGGACGTCGTACGAGACGTACAACCGGGCGTTCGCCGAGGCGCTGGCCGAGGAGGCGGCGCAGGGTGCGGCGGTGGTGGTGCAGGACTACCACCTGACGCTGGTGCCGGGCATGCTCCGCGAGCTGCGGCCGGACCTCAGGATCGGCCACTTCTCGCACACGCCGTGGGCGCCGCCCGAGTACTTCCGGATGCTGCCGGACGACGTGGCCGGGCAGGTGCTGCGCGGCATGCTCGGCGCGGACCGGCTGGGCTTCCTCACGCAGCGCTGGGCGGACGCGTTCACCGCGTGCGCCGAGCAGTTCGCCGGCGGGCTCGGGAGCACCCGGATCGGCGTGCACGGGCTGGGCGCCGACGCGGACTTCCTGCGGAAGCGGTCGCACGAGGCGGACGTCGAGGAGCGGATGGCCGCTCTCCGGGAGGAGATCGGCGAGGACCGCCGCACCATCGTCCGGGTCGACCGCACCGAGCTGTCGAAGAACATCGTGCGCGGCCTGCTGGCCTACCGCCGGCTCCTCGACTCGCACGCCGAGTGGCGCGAGCGCGTGGTGCACGTGGCCTTCGCGTATCCGTCGCGGCAGGACCTCGCGGTGTACCGGGAGTACATGGCAGAGGTGCGGCGGCTCGCGGACGAGATCAACGAGCAGTACGGCACACCGGGCTGGACCCCGGTCGTCCTGCACCTCAAGGACGACTTCGCCCGCTCCCTGGCCGCGTACCGGCTGGCCGACGTGGCGCTCGTCAATCCCATCCGGGACGGCATGAACCTCGTCGCCAAGGAGGTCCCGGTCGTCTCCGACGCGGGCTGCGCGCTGGTGCTGTCCCGGGAGGCCGGGGCGTTCGAGGAGCTGGGCGAGGACGCGATCACGGTGAACCCCTACGACATCACGGGCACCGCGGTGGCCCTGCACGAGGCGCTGTCGATGCGCCCGGAGGAGCGGGCCGAGCGCAGCAAGCGGCTGGCGGCGGCGGCGACCGCGCTGCCGCCGGGGCAGTGGTTCCTGGACCAGCTCGACGCGTTGAAGGGCTGATCACCGATGACCGGTTCCCAGGACTCCCCGACGCCGGCACCCGCCACGAAAGCCGGGCAGGAGGGTCTGGACGCTCTCCTCACCCGCCCGGGTACGGCGTTGATCGGCCTCGACTTCGACGGGACGCTCGCGCCGATCGTGGCCGACCCCGAGAAGGCCCGGGCCCATCCGGGGGCCGTACCCGCGCTGGCCGCGCTCGCGCCGAAGGTGGCCGCCGTGGCGGTGATCACCGGGCGGCCGGCCGAGGTCGCCGTGCGCAACGGCGGCTTCGCGGACGTCCCGGGCCTGGAGCACCTCGTGGTCCTCGGCCACTACGGCGCCGAGCGCTGGGACGCCCGGACCGGTGAGGTCAGCGCCCCCGAGCCGCATCCCGGCGTCGCCGCGGTCCGCGCCGAGCTGCCCGAGCTGCTCGAACGGCTCGGCGCGTCGCAGGGGACCTGGATCGAGGAGAAGGGCCGGTCCGTGGCCGTGCACACCCGCCGGGCCGCCGACCCGCAGGCCACGCTGGACTCCCTGCGCGAACCGCTCGCGGGCCTGGCCGGCCGCCACGGCCTGATCGTCGAGCCCGGCCGCATGGTCCTCGAACTCCGCCCGCCCGGCATGGACAAGGGCGCCGCCCTGGCCGGGTTCGCCCGGGAGATCGGCGCCGGGTCGGTCCTCTTCGCCGGTGACGACCTGGGCGACCTGCCCGCCTACTCGGCCGTCGACAAGCTCCGCTCGGACGGCACCCCGGGCCTGCTGGTGTGCAGCGGCAGCGACGAGGTGACCGAGCTGAGGGAGCGGGCGGACGTGGTGGTGGACGGCCCGGAGGGCGTCGTACGCCTGCTGCGCGACCTGGCGGACCGGATCGGCTGAGGCCTGACGCGGTCCTGACTCAGTCCTGACGCTCCGCCCGGCGCGTCTCCCGTATCCGCCGCAGCCGGTTCACCGTCACCGGGTCGTGGGCCAGGGCGCGGGGGTCGTCCAGCAGGGCGTTGAGGAGCTGGTAGTAGCGCACGGGGGCGAGGCCCAGCTCCTCCCGTACGGCCCGCTCCTTCGCACCGGGCCCGGAGAAGCCTCGGCGTTCGAGCGCGAGGATGTCCCGCTCCCTGCGCCCGAGCCGCTCGTCACCCGTGTCCTCGTCCATGCCAGGCACCGTAACGCCCGCCACCGACAGCGGGACTACTCCGCGCTCTCCGCCCGGGTCGCCACCGCCTGGAGGTGGCCCAGGACGCCCGAGGGGCTGCCGGTGGGGGCGACGGCCTTGCCGATCTGCTTCTTGACCTGGGAGCTGACGTCGGCCCAGGAGGTCTTGCCGACCGGGTAGAGCTCGGAGGTCAGCAGTTCCTCCAGGAACGGCTTGAGGTGCCGGTCCCGGCGGGAGGCGGCCATGGTCCCGGACGCGGAGCTGGTGACCGGCAGCAGGTCGTACTCGCGGGAGAAGGCCAGCACGTTCTTCTCGCTGTAGACGAAGTCGAGGAAGTCGCCGACCTCGTCGCGGTGGCCGTTCTTCCGGAAGGCCGTCATCCAGTCGGCGACGCCGAGCGTGGACTTGCTCGCCCCCTCCTTGCCGGGCGTCGGCACCATGCCGTACTCGACGCCCTGCTTGGCGGCCATCTTCATCAGGGAGGGGTGGCCGTTGAGCATGCCGACCTCGCCCTTGGCGAACGCGGCGAACGCGGCGGCCCGATTGAGCTCGCCGGGCGCGACCGGCCCGGTCAGGTCCTTGCCGACCAGTTCGTTTTTCAGCCAGGAGAAGGTGTCGATGTTCTCCGGGGAGTCGATGCCGTAGCTGCCGACGGTGTCGGTGTAGCCGCCCCCGCCGCTGAGCATCCACTGCATGGTCTCGGCCTGGGCCTCCTCCGGGCCGAGGGGCAGCGCGTAGGGGTACTTCACGCCCTCGTCCTTGAGTGCCGCGGCGTCGTCGGCCAGGTCGTCCCAGGACTTGGGCGGGGTGATGCCGGCCTTGGCGAAGAGGCTCTTGTTGTAGAAGAGCACGCGCGTGGAGGAGGCGAACGGCATGCCGTACTGCACGCCCTTGACCTGTCCCGCGGAGGCCAGCTGCCCGACGAAGTCGGCCTGCACGGGTATGGAGAGCAGGTCGTCCGCCTTGTAGAGCTGGTTCTGCGCCGCGTAGTCGGCGTACGCGCCGATCTGCGCCATGTCCGGCGGGTCACCGGCGGCGACCATCTCCCTGACCTTGCGGTCGACGTCGTTCCAGGAGTAGACGCTGACGTCGATCTTCACGCCGGGGTGGTCGGCCTCGTACTCCTCGACCAGCTTGTCCCAGTACTTCCGGGAGCTGTTGGCCGCACTGTCGCCGTAGTCGGCGGCGACCAGCTTCAGGGTCACGTCGGCGGAGCCGCCCGTGACGCCGCAGCCGCCGAGGACCGCCGTCATGCCCAGTGCGGACACCACCGCGATCGTTCCTGCCATCCGCCGCCGCTGCACCGCTGTTCTTCCCCAACCCTGGCGTCGCCGCCAACGAAAGTTTTCGATATTCGGAACAAGGTCTACACCACGTGAGTGGACTAGACCTCTTGCGGGTCCCCGGGACACACTGTTCTCCGTGAGACATGTCATCGCCCTCGACGTGGGCGGCACCGGGATGAAGGCCGCTCTGGCCGGTCCGCGGGGCGAGGTGCTGCACCGGGCCCGCCGGGCCACCGGACGCGAGCAGGGGCCGGAGGCCGTCGTCGCGGGCATCCTCGACTTCGCCGCCGAGCTGCGCGCGTACGGCACCGAGCACTTCGGCACGCCCGCGTCGGCCGCCGGCGTGGCCGTCCCCGGCATCGTCGACGAGGCGCGGGGCGTCGCCGCCTACGCGGCGAACCTCGGCTGGCGCGACGTCCCGCTGCGCGACCTGCTGGCGGAGCGGCTGGGCGTCCCGGTCGCCCTCGGCCACGACGTGCGCACCGGCGGCCTCGCCGAGGGCCGGGTCGGCGCGGGCCGGGGCGCCGACCGGTTCCTGTTCGTGGCGCTGGGCACCGGCATCGCGGGCGCCATCGGCCTGGACGGCCGGGTCGAGGCGGGCGCGCACGGCTTCGCGGGCGAGATCGGCCACATCGTCGTACGCCCCGGCGGAGCCCCGTGCCCGTGCGGCCAGCGCGGCTGCCTGGAGCGTTTCGCCTCGGCAGCGGCCGTGAGCGAGGCCTGGGCGACGGCCTCCGGCACCCCGGGCGCGGACGCGGCGGACTGCGCGAAGGCGGTGGACTCCGGCGACCCCGGAGCCCGGGCGGTCTGGCAGGAGGCGGTCGACGCCCTGGCCGACGGCCTGGTGACGGCCCTGACCCTGCTGGACCCCCGCGTCCTGATCATCGGCGGCGGTCTGGCGGAGGCGGGAGAGACCCTGTTCACGCCGCTGCGGGAGGCCATCCGGCACCGGATCACCTTCCAGAGACAGCCGTCACTCGTCCCGGCGGCGCTGGGCGACGGTGCCGGTTGCCTGGGGGCGGGGCTGCTGGCCTGGGATCTTCTGGCATCGACCGACCGTTCGGAGGTAACCACCTGATGGCAACGCCCCCAGGGGCGCGGGGAACTGCGCGACCAGCCACAAACCACCCGCACCCCGCAACGGCCGAACACCCCACGGTCCTCACCGGCGCAACCGTCGTCCTCCCCACAGGAACCGTCGAACACGGCCAGGTGACCGTCGACGGCACCCGGATCGCCCCCACAGCCCCCGAACACGCCCAGGTCATCGACGTAACAGACCACTACGTGATCCCCGGCTTCGTGGACATCCACAACCACGGCGGCGGCGGAGCCTCCTTCACCTCCGGCTCGGTCGAGGACATCCTCAAGGGCATCCACACCCACCGCCTGCACGGCACGACCACCCTGGTCGCCTCGACCGTCACCGGCGACATGGACTTCCTCACCCAGCGCGCGGGCCTGCTGAGCGAGCTGGCCGAGCAGGGCGAGATCGCCGGCATCCACTTCGAGGGACCGTTCATCTCCCCCTGCCGCAAGGGCGCGCACTCCGAGGACCTGCTGCGCGACCCCCACCCGGCGGAGGTCCGCAAGCTGATCGACGCGGCCCGGGGCAGGGCGAGGATGGTCACGCTGGCCACGGAACTGCCCGGCGGCACCGACTCGGTACGCCTCCTGGCCGAACACGGCGTGATCGCGGCGATCGGCCACACCGACGCGACGTACGAGCAGACGGTCGAGGCCATCGACGCGGGCGCGACGGTCGCCACCCACCTCTTCAACGCCATGCCGCCGCTCGGCCACCGCTCCCCCGGCCCGATCGCCGCGCTCCTGGAGGACGACCGGATCACGGTCGAGCTGATCAACGACGGCACGCATCTGCACCCCGCCGCGCTCCAGCTGGCGTTCCACCGCGCGGGCGCGGACCGGGTGGCGTTCATCACGGACGCGATGGACGCGGCCGGTTTCGGTGACGGACGCTACTGGCTGGGCCCGCTGGAGGTGGAGGTCGCGGACGGCGTGGCCCGCCTGCTGGCGGACGGCACGATCGCCGGCTCGACCCTCACGCTGGACCGCGCGTTCAAGCGGGCGGTCACGGTCGACGGCCTGTCCGTCGAGGACGCGGTGACGGCCCTCTCGGCCACCCCGGCCCGCCTCCTCGGCATGGACGACCGGATCGGCTCCCTGGAGCCCGGCAAGGACGCGGACCTGGTCCTGCTGGACGCCGATTTCGAGCTGACGGGCGTGATGCGCCGGGGCGAATGGGTGGTCGGTCCCCAACTGCGCTGATCCGTCCCGCAGTCGAGAGACGGTGGCCGACTCCAGGACTGGGCCGACCGCCGTCTCTTTGGCATGATCGAGCTTCCGGAACGTCCATGGCAGCAAGCGCATTCTCGAGGGAGGTCGGCCCAGGTGATCCTCACGGTCACGCTGAACACCGCTCTCGACATCACGTACCGCGTACCGTCTCTCCGGCCGCACGCCTCCCACCGCGTCTCCGAGGTGACGGAACGCCCCGGCGGCAAGGGCGTCAACGTGGCCCGGGTGCTCGCGGCGCTCGGGCACGAGGTGACGGTGACCGGTTTCACGGGCGGGGCGACGGGGCGGGTCGTGCAGGAGAAGCTCGCGGCGGTCCCGGGGGTGGCGGACGCCCTGGTGCCGGTCAGGGGCGCGACCCGCCGCACGATAGCCGTGGCCGACTCCCAGACCGGCGACACGACTCAGCTCAACGAACCGGGCCCCACGATCACGCCCGCCGAGTGGTCGGCCTTCCAGGAGGCCTACGAGGACCTGCTCCCGTCCGCCTCAGCGGTGGCCCTGTGCGGCAGCCTGCCGCCGGGCGTGCCGGTGGGGGCTTACGCGGGCCTGGTCCGGACGGCCCGGTCCTTCGGGGTCCCGGTCCTCCTCGACACCAGCGGCGAACCCCTGCGCCGGGGCGTCGCGGCCCGCCCGGACATCATCAAGCCGAACGCCGACGAACTGGCGGAACTGACCGGCTCCCACGAGCCCCTGCGCGCCACCCAGGACGCCCGCCGCCGGGGCGCGGCCGCGGTCGTGGCATCCCTCGGCCCCGAGGGCCTCCTCGCCGCCACCCGAGAGGGCCGCTGGCGAGCCACCCCACCGACCTCCGTACCGGGCAACCCGACGGGCGCGGGCGACTCGGTGGTCGCGGGCCTGCTGTCGGGCCTGCTGGACCACCTCCCCTGGCCGGACCGCCTGGCCCGGGCGACGGCCTTGTCGGCGGCGACGGTGCAGGCGCCGGTGGCCGGGGAGTTCGACCGGGGGGTGTACGAGGACCTGCTGGGGAGGGTGACGGTTTCGGGGGAGGTCAGCGCGGCCTGAGTCGGGTACGCCGAAACTCACCTGTGCGGTGACCCTTCAGACAACGACTGGCTCAAGGTCAAGTGGGCCGGCAAGACCGGCTGGGTCGCTGCCATGTGTGTCGAAGCCGGACGAATCCGACAGCGCTGAAGATGACGCAGATGCTCCTGGACTAGTCCTTGACCTGGCCCGCCTTCAGCCACAGCTGGTCCAGGAGGACGTTGCACTTGTCGCCTTCCTCGCAGGACAGCGTGATGGTGTTGGTGCCCTTGTTGAGGGTCGGCCAGGCGTAGGTCTTCGTCCAGCCCTTGGTGAAGTCGCCGTCCGAGGTGTGGGTGAAGTTGCCCAGGTTGAGCTTGTTGCCGAACGGCTTGCCGTTGACGGTGAGGGTCATCTCCTGATCCTCGTCCACCGTGCTGTAGCGGGCGAAGACGGTGTAGGCGCCGTCCTTGGGGACACCGTTGACGGTCCAGGTGACCGAGGAGCCGACCTGGTTGAGGTTCCCGACGTAGATGCCGCCGTCGGACTGGGCGCCCTTGACGTCCTGGGCGAGGGCCGCGCCACCGCCGAGACGAAGCGCCTTGGCGTCGATCTTCGGGAGTTCCTCCTGGGCCGCCCCGCTCTTGCTGCTCGAAGGGCTCGGCTTCGGCTCCTGGGACTGCGTCGGGGTCGTGCCCGCCTGGTCGCCGGAGTCGTTCTGGTCCTTGTCGCCGCCCAGCATGGCCACGCCGATGCCTATAACGACCGCGGCGACCACCGCGATCGCGCCGATCAGCAGGCCCTTGGTGTTCGGCCCGCGGCCACCCCGGCCACCACCGCCGCCCGGCACCTGCTGCTGCGCGGTGGGCGCACCGCCGGGCAGCGTCTCCGGTGCCGCGTAGTGCGCGTTCGGCTGGTTGTAGCCGCCCTGCTGCTGGGGGACCTGCCCATAGGGCGCCGTCTGCGTGTTCTGCGGCTGCTGGCCGTACTGGCGTGTGCCGACCGCCCGCACCCGGTTGACCGAGTTCGGGTAGCCGTAACCCCCGGACGGCGGCTGGGCCCCGTTGGCCTGCCCGTCGGCGTAGAGATAGCCGAACGGGTCGTCGTCCTCGGGCGTGCTCGCGCCGTTGTTGCCGGGCGTCATCCCTTGGTCTCCTCAGTCAGGTGCAGTGCAATGCGGTACGGGTCGTGAGAGAGCGAGCCTACCCGCTCCCAGTGACCCAAACGGGTGACTCAGACCGCATCAACTCGCTGACCTCGGGCTCACCCGGCGCGTCTGTGTTGTTTGGGACGAGATCGTTTCTCGACGTACATCCGCTCGTCAGCGGATTTCAACACTTCGTCCGCCGTCATTCCACAATGTGCCCATCCGATGCCGAAGCTGGCGCCGACCCGGACGGCCCGCCCCTCGGCCCGGATCGGCTGGATGATCTCGTTGCGCAGCCGTACGGCGAGGTCCTGTGCGTCGGCGCGGCCCAGCCCGTCGGCGAGGATGACGAATTCGTCACCACCGAGCCGGGCGACGGTGTCGCCGTCGCGGACGCCGTTGCTCAGCCGACGGGCGACCTCGATGAGGACCGCGTCACCCGCGTTGTGCCCGAACCGGTCGTTGATCGACTTGAAGCCGTCGAGGTCGCAGAAGAGGACGGCGAGGCCCTTGGTGCCGTCGTCGTGGTCGCCGTCCGGGGCGACGGTGTGCACATGGTGGTCGTAGGCGTCGAACGGCTCGGTGCCCGCTCCGAAGTCGAAGGCGTGACCGATCGCGTCGAAGGCGGGGTGGCCGTAGGCCGCGTCGTGCGACTCCACGATGCCGGGGTGCGCGGGCGCCGCGCGCTGGCACAGCCGGGCGGACAGGCGGGAGCGCAGCTCGGCGGAGTTCGGCAGGCCCGTGAGCGAGTCGTGGGAGGCGCGATGGGCGAGCTGGAGCTCGCGGCGCTTGCGCTCCTCGATGTCCTCGACGTGGGTGAGCAGGAAGCGCGGGCCGTCGGCGGCGTCCGCGACGACGCTGTTGCGCAGGCTGACCCAGACGTAGGTGCCGTCCCGGCGCCCGAGGCGGAGCTCGGCCCGGCCGCCCTCGGCGGAGGTGCGCAGGAGCGTGCCTATGTCCTCGGGGTGGACCAGGTCGGAGAACGAGTAGCGGCGCATCGCGGACGCGGGGCGGCCGAGCAGCCGGCACAGGGCGTCGTTCGTGCGCAGGATCCGGCCGTGCTGGTCGCCGCCCATCTCGGCGATGGCCATCCCGGACGGGGCGTACTCGAAGGCCTGCCTGAAGCTTTCCTCGCTCGCCCGCAGCGCCTGCTGCTCGCGCTCCAGCCGGACGAGCGCCCGCTGCATGTTGGCGCGCAGCCGGGCGTTGCTGATCGCGATGGCGGCCTGGAAGGCGTACATCTGGAGCGCCTCGCGGCCCCAGGCACCGGGGCGGCGGCCGTTGCGCGGCCGGTCCACGGACAGCACGCCGATCAGCTCGCCGCAGGCCGCGCTGCCCTGCGGGCCGGGTGCGTACATCGGCGCGAAGAGCCGGTCGGCCGGGTGCCACTCGTCCTCGAAGCGGGGGGCGGGGCCGTCGGTGTACCACTGCGGGACGTCGTCGTCGTCGAGGACCCAGCCTTCGGTGTGCGGTATGAACACGAGGTCGCCCCAGTGCTCGCCCATGCCGAGGCGGCGTTCCCAGGACTCGCGCGAGCCGACGCGGCCGGTGATGAGGGCCTCGGCGGCCGGGTTCCCGGCGAACGCGGCGACGACGAGGTCGCCGTCGGGCCGTACGAGGTTCACGCACGCCAGCTCGTACCCGAGGGCGGCGACCACGCCCTCCGCGACGGTCTGCAGTGTGTCCGCCAGGCTGCGGGCCGTGTTCATGTCGGCCATGACCTGGTGCAGTTGCCGCAGGGACGCAAGGCGGACGTAGGGTTCCGACTCGGTCTCCATGCTCGCCCTCCCCCCGAGACCTCGCAGCGAATCAAGGGTTCTCATCGGCGTATCGTCCTGGCAGCTTCCCAGCCACTGAATCACAGCGCGCTGCCCACTCGGTACACAGGGTCAACAATTCCCGCCCCTTGTGACTCAAGTCACAGGCAAACCTGAACAATTGAGTGGAGTTTCTGCGTTCTTCACGTGCGGCTACCGAACGCAAACTTTGCCAGGTTGCGCACAAATATCCCCCAGCGTTCGTCAGGGGCCCGGCAGTGGCCCGTCAGGGGCCCTGTCAGTGGCCCGTCGGGAGCCCGTCGGGAGTCCTAGGACCGTGATCGGGCGGGAGCCCGATGCGGGGCGTCCGGGGCGGTGACTAGCGTTTCGGGCGTGCCGAACACTCCCGCTGCCACGTCCCCGATCATTCCGTCGCCCGCCTCCGGGCATGCTGAGGGGGTGAGCAACGACGAGTTCCGCGCCGCCATGTCCCGGCTGGCCTCGGGCGTGGTCCTGGTGACCGCGCAGGAGCCGCCGCTCGACCCGGACGACCCCTCGGCGCCGGGCAGCGAGGACGTGGGCATGACGGCCACGGCCTTCATGTCGGTGTCCCTGGACCCGCCCCTGGTGCTGGTGAGCCTGCGCGAGGGCTCCCGCATGGACGAGCTGCTCGACGAGCAGCCCCTGTGGGCGGTCTCGGTCCTCTCCGAGAGCCAGCGCCACATCGCGGGCCGCTTCGCCATGAAGGGCCGCGTCAGCGACCGCCTGCTCTTCGCGGACATCCCGTACACGCGCGGCGAGTACACCGGGGCGCCCCTGGTCGGCGGCGCCCTGGCCGTCCTGGAGTGCCGCACGGAGCAGCGGGTCCGGGCCGGCGACCACACCCTCGTCATCGGCCGCGTCCTGACGGCCCGCGTCCCGAGCGCGGAGGGGGGCCCGCTGACGTATTTCCGGGGCCGCTACCGGCAGTTGGGCTGAGGAAACCGGTGGCCCGGCGGTGATCGGCCCTCCTAGGGTGCGCGCATGACCACGACAGGCCCGCGTCTCGAAGAGATCACCCCCGCGAACCTCGACGCCGCCCTCGGCATCGCCGTCCGTCCCGACCAGGAGCACGCGGTCTCCCCGGTCGTGAAGTCACTCGCCGAGGCCTACGTCCATCCGGGCGTCGCCTGGCCCCGCCTGATCGTCGACGGCGACCGCCCGGTCGGCTTCCTCATGGCCTTCCTCGACATCGACTGGTACGAGGACGGCAGCGTCCGCCGCTCGGGCCTGTGGCGGCTGAACATCGCGGCCGGGGAGCAGGGCCGGGGATACGGCCGTTTCGCCGTGGACTCCGTCGCCGCCGAGCTGCGCCGGCGCGGCACCGAGCAGCTCTACGTCACCTGGCACCCCGGCCCCGAGGGCCCGGAGGACTTCTACCTGGGGCTCGGTTTCCGCCGGAACGGGGAGACCAGCGGCGGCCAGACGGTCGGAGTGCTGGAGCTGAAAGGCAGACGGGAATCGTCAGACAGGTCCTAGCTCCAGCCCTGCGCCGAGCGGCCCCGCTTGGTCTCCGAGCGCTGCTTCTTCTCGCGCAGGCGCCGCTCGTTGATGCCCCGGGGGATCCGGGTCGGCTTGCGGGGCTTGGGCGGCGGCGCGGTGGCCTCGGCCAGGAGCGCGGCGAGGCGTACGGCGGCGGCCTCGCGGTTGCGCCACTGGGAGCGGTGCTCGGAGGAACGTACGGTGACGACCCCGTCGACCAGGCGCCCGGCCAGCCGTTCCAGCGCCCGCTTCTTCCACACCTCGGGCAGCGCCTCGGTCCTCGCCAGGTCGAAGCTGAGCTCGACCTTCGAGTCACTGGTGTTGACGTGCTGCCCGCCCGGCCCCGACGACCGCGAGAAACGCCACATGAGCTCGGCCTCGGGCAGGGAGACGGAGCCGCGGATGACGTGGGGACCAGACATGCCGTCCATGTTCCCGCTCCTGTCCGGTCCACGTCACCCGAATAATCGCGGGTAAAGAAAGTAAAGGACCTGGAACCTCGCGGACCCCTCTCCACGTTCATGGGGGTAGCTGTAGCTTCTTTGCCGTACGTAAACGAGGGAAGGGACTCCCAACAATGGCTGTAAGCCTGTCCAAGGGTGGCAACGTCTCGCTCACCAAGGAGGCTCCGGGCCTGACCGCCGTCACCGTGGGCCTCGGCTGGGACGTCCGCACCACCACCGGCACGGACTTCGACCTCGACGCGTCCGCGATCGCGGTCAACACGCAGGGCAAGGTCTACTCGGACGCCCACTTCGTCTTCTTCAACAACAAGCAGACGCCGGACAACTCCATCGTCCACACCGGTGACAACCGCACGGGTGAGGGCGCCGGCGACGACGAGGCGATCAACGTCAACCTCGCCGCCCTCCCGGCCGACATCGACAAGATCGTCTTCCCGGTGTCCATCTACGACGCCGAGAACCGCTCGCAGAACTTCGGCCAGGTGCGCAACGCCTACATCCGCATCGTCAACCAGGCCGGCGGCGCCGAGATCGCCCGCTACGACCTGTCGGAGGACGCCGCCACGGAGACGGCCATGGTCTTCGGCGAGCTGTACCGCAACGGCGCGGAGTGGAAGTTCCGCGCGGTCGGCCAGGGCTACGCCTCGGGTCTGGTCGGCATCGCCCAGGACTTCGGCGTGAACGTCTGACGGACGCCCTCACCCGTGGCGGAAGTCCCCGGCGCCGGTCCATCGGCCCGGGGGCTTCCCCGTCCCCGGCCCGCCCGCGATACGTTCCCGACGTGATCCTCGACCCCCTTCTCCCGCCACCCCCCGGCGACTCCCTCCCCGAACCCCTCCTCGCGGAGCTCACGGCCCTCTACGCCTCCAACCACGCGTTCCACACCCTCACCGGCGACTTCCCCGACCCGCACCACATCCGCCCGGAGCAGGTGGCACACGCCCTGTCGGAGGAGTGGACCCAGCCCGGCACCGAGGTGCTGCTCGCCCGCAGCTTCGGCGGCCTGACCGGGATCGCGATCACCCTCGCCCACCACCCGGACCCCGCCGACCCGGACCCCTGGATCGGCCTGTTGATGGTGGACGCGAGCCGGCACGGCCAGGGCCACGGCCGCCGCCTGGCCACCCTCGTGGAGGACCGCTTCCGCGCGGCGGACCGCACTGCCGCCCGCCTCGCCGTCCTCGACGACAACCCGCAGGCGCTGGCCTTCTGGACCGCCCTCGGCTACGAGGTCATCGACCATCGCGAGGACCTGCAGATGAAGCGCCCGTGTGCGGTGCTCCGCAAGGAACTCAGCGCGCCTTAGCGCGCCCTCAGGGCCGCTCCGGCTTGCCCTCCCCGTACAGCCAGTCCTCCCAGATCGCGTGGAAGTCCTTCCCGGGCGCCTGCTTCTCGACGTACGCCGTGAAGTCGCCTGTGTCGGCGTTCCCATGGCGGTGGGCCGCCGCCCAGCCCCGGAGGATGTCGCCGAACGCCTCGTCACCGACCGTCTGGCGGACCTTGTGGAGGACCATGGCGCCGCGCTGGTAGACGGGCGCTCGGGAGAGGTGCGCGGCGTCCGGGGGTTCCGCGGGCGGGAAGGACCAGAGGTCCTCGTAGGTCCTCTCCCCGTGGTCGTACAGCGCGTCGAAGGTCTCCTGCGCGCTCTTCCCGCCGTGGTCCTCCTGCCACATCCACTCCGCGTACGTCGCGAACCCCTCGTTCAGCCACATGTCCCGCCAGCTCTCCGGCGTCACGGAGTCGCCGTACCACTGGTGGGCGAACTCGTGGACGAGGAGCGTGATGCCGGGGGCGCCGGGAAAGACGGGGCGCGTCTGGGTCTCCAGGGCGTAGCCGGCGTCGGCCACCCGGTCGACGATCGCGCCGGTGGAGGAGAAGGGGTACGGGCCGAACCGCCGCTCCGCCCAGCGCAGGACCTCGGGGATGCGCGCGAGGACCGCGCGGCTCTCCTCCTTCTCCGCGGGGTCGACGGCCGTGTACGAGGGCAGACCGTCCCGGGCGGTGGAGCGGCTGATGTCGAAGTCGCCGATGGCGAGTGTCGCGAGGTAGCTCGCCATCGGCTCGGCGGTGTGCCAGATGAACGTCGTCCGGCCCCGCGCGGTCCTCTCGCCGCGCAACTCCCCGTTGGACACGGCCCGCAGCCCGTGCGGCACGGTCACCGTGAGGTCGTACGCCGCCTTGTCGGACGGGTGGTGGTTGCCGGGGAACCAGGCCATCGACCCGGTGGGCTCGCCCAGCGCGAGCGCCCCGTCCGTCGTGCGCAGCCAGCCCTCCTGGGAGCCGTCCGGGTCGGTGACGGTCTCGGGCGCCCCGGAGTACTCGACGGTCACGCGGAACGTCTCGCCCTGACCGAGATCCTCGCGCGGCCGGACGGTGAGCTCCTGCCCGGCACGGTTCCAGCGGGCGGTCTGGCCGCCGACGGTGACCTTCCCGGCCTTCAGACCGAGCAGGTCGAGGTTGAAGGCGGAGAGGGTCTCGTTGGCCCGGGCGGTGAGGGTGGCCGTGCCGGTGAGGTGGTGTGCGTCCGGGTCGTAGGCGAGGCGCAGGCCGTAGTGGGTGACGTCGTAGCCGCCGTTGCCGGCCTTCGGGAAGTACGGGTCGCGTACGCCGGAGCCGCCCGGGGTGCCGTGCACTCCGCCGCCGCACGCGGTGACGGCGAGGGTGCAGACGAGCAGGGCAGGGACAAGACGTACAGTTCGGGCCACGATCGCGATCTTATGGGCGCGTGACACCATCACACCCGTGCTCGACATCGGCTACGCCCTCTCCAACCGCTTCCCCGACCCACCGCAGACCGACTACCGCCGTGCGGACGTCCACGCCCTGCGGCACGACCTGTTCTGTGGTGACGTCTACCTGGCGGACACCGAACAGGACCGGGAGTTGTCCACAGCCTGGGGATGGGTGCCGGTGCTGGACTTCGCGTGGGCGCTGTGCGACATCGTGGAGCGGATCGACCGGGACCCGGCGGGCTCCCGGGCGTCCCGGCCGCAGCGGGCGGAGCTGGACTTCACCGAGTCGACCGACCGGATGCTCTTCGAGCGCCGCTTCGGGTGGGTGGACATCGAGGCCGACTGGATGCCGGCGGAGGAGGCTCCCCTGACCTTCTCCCACGCCGAACTGCGCCGCGAGGCCCGCGACTTCCTGCACGACCTCCTGGCCGACCTCACGGACCTGCACGAGGATCTCGCCGAGAACCCGGCGATCTGGACGCTCCAGGCGCGTTTCCCCCGTCTTCCGTGAGCACCCGCCTTCCGTGAAGATCCGCCTTCCGTCACCCTTGCTCCCGGGGCCCCGTGCGGGCCGCCGCTGAGTCGGGTGCCGCTCGCCCCGGGCCGTCAGTCCTCCACCCTGATCCCCCACTGCACGGCCAGCACCGGCGCCAGGTCCAGCAGCTGGCCCGTACTGATCACCGCCCCGGACAGCCGGTCCAGCCCCCGGCTGATCTCCAGTGACACGGCCCCGCGCAGATCGACGTCCTTGAGGGTCGCCGCCTGGAGGTCGGCGCCCTTCAGCGCGCAGTCCACGAACTCCACGCGCTCCAGGCGGGCACCGCCGAAGTCCGGCTCGACGAGGACGCAGCCCTCGAAGACGACGTCTCTGAGCCGGGCCATGCGCAGGTTCAGATAGTCGATCTTGCCGCCGCGGATCAGCACCCGCTCCAGCACCGCCGCGTGCATCTGCGTCCCCCCGAGGCGGGCGTCGATCAGCTCGACGTCGCGCAGCGTCGCCTCGGCGAGGTCGGTGCCGACGCCCCGGACACCCGTGAGGACCGAGTCCAGGACGGAGGCGTGCCGCAGCCGGACCTCGTCCAGCGCGCACTCCCTCAGGGCGCAGTCCAGGAAGCGGGACCCCGACCCGTCCTGCCCCGCGAAATCCGCCCCCTGGAACTCCAGGCCGTCGTGGTCCCCGTCCGGCTCCAGCCCGCCGCCCGTGAACGGCTCCAGCGCCGGCAGCCGGATCTCCGGTCGCCGCGCCGCCTTCACCCGCGTACCGCCCGCGCCCCTGCCGCCCGCCGTACTCCTCACCATGCGCCCATGCTGCATCACGCCACTGACACCAGCCCCTGACCTGGGAGGCAACGGGCCATGTCACATTCCGGGGCCGTCGGGCGGTCGTACTCCCAGAAGAGTGCCGAAGAGTGTCGTCGAGCCCAGGGAGACCTCCAGCCATGCACCGCATCACCGTCGTCGGCGGCGGCTTCGCCGGCCTGACCGCCGCCATCACCGCCGCCGAGGCGGGCGCCAAGGTCACCATCCACGAAGCCCACCACACCCTCGGCGGCCGGGCCCGCACCGCCGAGGGCCCCTACCGCACGAACGAGGGCCCGCACGCCCTCTACAACGGCGGCCCGCACTGGGCCTGGCTCAAGCAGCGCGACCTCATAGGGCCGCTCGCCCCGCTCCCGCCCCTCGAGGCCGCCCGGCTGCGGCTGCGGCACCACGGCGCGCTGCGCCGCACCCCGCCCTTCCCGATGCTGAAGCTGCTGCGCCGGACCGCCGAACAGGCGCCCGTGGACGCCGACTTCCTGACCTGGGCGACCGGCATCGCCGGCGAGGAGGGGGCCCGGGCCGCCGCCCACTACTCGGCCGTCGCCCTCTTCCACCACGACCCCGGTTCCCTGTCGGCCGCGTTCGTGCAGGAGCGCCTGCGCCGCGCCACCAAGTTGCCGCCCGAGGCGCACTACCCGCGCGGGGGCTGGGCCACCCTGATCGACCGGATGGCCGCCCGCGCCTGGAACCTGGGCGTGCGGATCGAGACCCTGTCCCGCGTCGACACGCTCCCCACCGACACGCCGGTCGTCGTCGCCACCTCCCTCGACGCCGCCCGGCGGCTGCTCGGCGACGACTCGCTGACCTGGCCGAGCGGCCGTGCCGTCCTCGTCGACCTCGCCGTGCGCACCCGGCGCGGGGACGCCTTCGTGGTCTCCGACCTCGACGCGCCCGGCTGGCTCGAACGGTTCACCGCCCAGGACCGCAGCCTCGCCCCGGCCGACGAGCAGCTGATCCAGGGGCACCTCCCCATCGCCCCGCACGAGTCCAAGGCCGACGGCACCGCCCGCGCCGAGCAGTTGCTCGACCTGGGCTTCCCGGGCTGGCGCGAGCGCGTCACCTGGCGGCGCGAGGCCGTCGCGAACGGCCGTACGGGCGCGGTGGACCTGCCCGGCACCAGCTGGCGCGACCGGCCCTCCGTGGACCGGGGCGACGGTGTCTACCTCGCCGGCGACCAGGTCGCGGCCCCGGGCGTGCTGTCGGAGGTCTCCTTCAACAGCGCCCTGACGGCGGTGTCCCTGGCCCTCGGCCGGCGGGAGCTTGACCTCAAGCAAGCTTGAGGTTGAAGGCTGGCCTCAGACCGCTACGACACGAGGAGCCCCGATGCACGCCATACGCCTGCACGCCTTCGGCCCGGCCGAGAACCTCACCTACGAGCAGGTCGAGGACCCGCGGCCGGGCCCCGGCCAGGTCCGTGTCGCCGTACGGGCGGCGGGCGTCCACCTCCTGGACACCGCCCTGCGCGAGGGCGGAAAGGGACCGGCGCCCGAGCCGACGCCGCTGCCCACCATCCCGGGCCGCGAGGTCGCCGGCGTCGTCGAGTCCCTGGGCGAGGGCGTCGCGGACCTGTGGCTCGGCAAGCGGGTCGTCGCCCACCTCGGCTTCGTCCCCGGAGGCTACGCCGAACTGGCCGTCACCGAGGTCGAACGACTGCACGAGATCCCGCAGAACCTGGATTTCGCCGAGGCCGTCGCCATGATCGGCACGGGCCGTACGACGATGGGGATCCTCCAGTTCGCCGAGCTCGGCCCCGACTCGGTGGTCATCGTCCCGGCCGCGGCCGGCGGCATCGGCACGCTCCTCGTGCAGTACGCCGAGAACGCCGGCGCCACCGTCGTCGGCCTCGCGGGCGGGCCGGAGAAGGTCGCCCGCGTGCAGGCGGCCGGCGCCGATCTCGCCGTCGACTACAAGGACCCGGCCTGGCCCGCGAAGGTCCGTGCCCACCTCGGCGGCCGGGCCGCGACCGTGGTCTTCGACGGCGTAGGCGGCGACGTGGCCCGCGAGGCCGTCGCCCTGCTCGGCCCCGGCGGCAGGCACATCGTCTTCGGCTGGTCCGCGGAAGGCATCCAGGACGGCGGCCCCTACCTCGTCGACGGCGTCTCAGAACAGGTCCTCGGGCCCGTGATGCTCCGGAAGGCCGGCGGCCCCGACCCCGTACGCACCCTCGAACTGCGCGCCCTCACCCAGGCCGCCGCCGGCCGGCTCACCCCGGCCGTACAACGCTTCCCGCTGCGCGAGGCCGCGGCCGCGCACCGGGCGCTGGAGACCCGGGGGACGATCGGGAAGGTGGTCCTGGAGCCGTGACGCGACGCCCGGCCGGACCGGCCGGCTCTGGGCATTCCAGCCGGGCTTAATTCACATGACCCGCCCGGCGCACCCCACTACCGTGCCCAGAGTGATCGACATTCCCAGGGCACTGGCAGCGTCACAGGAGAAGTACAACGGCGAGGCGGGCCGCGCCTTCATCGAGGAACTGCCGGACCTGACGGCCTGCTTCCTCGACCGCTGGGGACTGGAGCCCGACGGGCAGCCCATGCACGGCGTGTCCGCCCTGGTCCTCCCGGTCCGCCGCGCCGACGGCAGCACCGCGGTCCTCAAGCTCCAGATCCTCGACGAGGAGAGCGAGGGCGAACCGGTCGCGCTGCGCGTCTGGGACGGCGACGGAGCGGTCCGTCTCCTCGACCACGACGAGCCCACCGGCACGATGCTGCTGGAGCGTCTCGACGAGACCCGGATGCTGTCCCACGTCCCGGACACCCACCAGGCCGTCGTCACCATCGCCGAACTCCTCGCCCACCTCACCTCCTTCCCCGCCCCGCCCGGCATGCGCCGCCTCGGCGACATCGCCCGGGCCATGGTCGACCAGACCCCGTGGGCACTCGACCGCATCCCCGACCCCGAGGCCCGCCGCCTCGTCGCCGACTGCGCCGCCGCCGTACGCGAGGTCGTCGACGAACCCGGCGACCGGCTCCTCCACTGGGACCTCCACGACGAGAACGTCCTCGCCTCCGACCGCGCCCCCTGGCTCGCCATCGACCCCAAGCCCCTGGCCGGCGACCCCGGCTTCGAACTGTGGCCGGCCATCGACAACCGCTACGACCCCGACGACATCCTCTGGCGCTTCGACGCCATGACCGACGTCCTCGCCCTGGACCGCCCCCGCGCCCGCGCCTGGACCCTCGGCCGCCTCCTCCAGAACGCCCTGTGGGACATCGAGGACGGCCGCCCCCTGGACGACGCCCAACTCGAAATCGCCCGCCGCCTGCGCGCCCACAGCGGCTGACCCATGCCCGCCTTCCTCCCCGGCCTGGAACTCTCCCGCCGCTTCTACAGCGATGCCGTACGCCCCCTCCTGGACGAGGCCCTCCCCGGCCTGCCCCACTCGGCCGCGCGCCTCGGCAGCGGCTCCGAGGTCCTCGGCTACGACACCGCACGCTCGGCCGACCACGAGTGGGGCCCGCGCCTCCAGCTCTTCCTTCGCCCGGAGGACGCCGAGACCCACGGCCCCCGCCTCAGCGCCCTCCTCTCCCACCGCCTTCCGAAGACCTTCCTCGGCCACCCCACCCACTTCGCCCGCACCGACGACGACCCGGGCACCGACATCCGTGTCATGACCAGCACCGCCGGCCCGGTCCACCACCGCGTCGACATCACGGATCCCGCCACCTGGTTCACGGCCCGGCTCGGCTTCGACCCGGCCCAGGGCGTCACCACGGCGGACTGGCTGGCCACCCCCACCCAACGCCTGGCCGAGGTCACCGCGGGCGCCGTCTTCCACGACGGCCTCGACCGGCTCACCCCGGCCCGCACCGCCGTCGGCTGGTACCCGCACGAGATCTGGCTGTACGTCCTGGCCTGCCAGTGGAAACGCGTCTCCCAGGAGGAGGCCTTCGTAGGCCGCTGCGGCGAGGTGGGCGACGAACTCGGCTCCGCGATCGTGGCCGCGCGTCTGATCCGCGACCTGATGCGCCTGAGCCTCCTCATGAACCGCCGCTACCCGCCCTACAGCAAGTGGCTCGGCACCGCCTTCACCGCCAACCCCCAGGGCGCGGCGCTCACCCCCACCTTGACCGCGGCCTTGGCGGCCACCGACTGGCACCGATCGTGACCACCGATCAGGCGCTCGCCAGAATCCGGCTGGGCGAACCTCGCGCCGCCGCGGACCTGCTGCACGGTTGTGTGGCCGCCGCGTCCACCACGGGGGGCCGAGTACCGGCGCTGCGCCTGCGCCGGGCCCGCAGGGAACTGAGGCCCTGGCGGCGGGAGGACTGGGTAGCCGACCTTGACGACCATCTCATGGATGTGCTCGGAGCATGACGAAACGCCCCTTGCACGGTAGGCCGTCGCCCACCACGGACTGCGCCCGGGGAGGGAGTGGAGATCGTGACGGATGGGTGGACGCCCATCGGGACGGGGGGATCCGCGGCGGCTGTGCCCACCCGGAGGCCGGTCTCTGGCACATCCGCTCACGCGGGAGCCTCACGGTGAAGGGCAGGCCAGGGATGAAACCTGCCCTGACCTGCCCCTTTGTTGAGCCCCCTGTCGGATTCGAACCGACGACCTACGCATTACAAGTGCGTTGCTCTGGCCAACTGAGCTAAGGAGGCACCGCGTGCTACAACGCCGCGCGCGAGGGCGGCACCACTGTACACAGAGCCCGTTACCCCGAGCCACGACGTTCCGCCCCGCCCGGTCTCACTCCACGGCGTACTCGAAGCGGTACGTCACGGTCGTCTCGCCGTGGGGCGCGGTGAACCCGCCCTTCCCCCGCAGTCCGGCCAGCTCCCCGCTCCCGGAGCCCGGCACCACCTCGAACGTGCAGTGCACCGTCCCGTCCTCGCCGAACCACCCCCGCTCCTCCACGGCGAAGCTCCCCTCCCGCCCGTCGAGCCGGCCGGTGATCAGTTCCATGCCGGTGAAGGAGCCGGTCTTCTGGGTGACGTAGACGATGCTGTACTCGCAGATCGTCGCGGCCGCCTCGATGCCGCCGCTGAAGGTGTTCCGGACGGAGGCGTGGGCGAGCCGCGGGTTCGCCTCCTCGCCCGGGCCGATCACGCGCTCCTGCCAGTCGGCGAAAGTGAAGTGTCCAGTGGTGGTCGCTGTGCCGGGCATGGGTCAAATCCTCTCGATCAGGAAATCAGGAGATCAGCCGACGGCCGGGCCGGCCGTCGAGGAGGACCACTCTCCTCCCCGTACCTGACATCTCCTGTCAGGTACGGGCAGGTACGCCGGACAATGGCCCCCATGCGCGCCGACCGGCTCCTCTCCCTGCTCCTGCTGCTCCAGAACCGCGGGCGGATGACCGCGCCCGAGCTCGCCGCCGAGCTGGAGGTGTCGGTGCGCACGGTCTACCGGGACGTCGAGGCGCTGGGCGCGGCGGGTGTGCCGGTGTGCGCGGATCGCGGGCCGGAGGGCGGCTACCGGCTGATGGACGGCTACCGGACGCGGCTGACCGGTCTGACCGACGCCGAGGCCGGGTCGTTGTTCCTCGCCGGGATGCCCGGACCGGCGCGCGATCTGGGACTGGGAGCGGTGCTGGCCAGTGCCCAGCTGAAGGTCCAGGCCGCGCTGCCGGCGGAGCTGGCCGGGCAGGCGCGGCGGGTGCAGGAGCGGTTCCATCTGGACGCGCCGGCGTGGTTCCGGGAAGCCGATCCGGTGCCGTGTCTGGAGCCGGTGGCGGCAGCCGTGTGGGAGCGGCGGGTGCTGCGGGTGCACTACCGGCGGTGGCGGGGGGAGGTGCGCCGGGAGGTGCGGCCGCTGGGACTCGTCCTCAAGGGCGGCATCTGGTACCTGGTCGCCCTGGCGGAGGAGGCCGTGCGGACGTACCGGGTGTCCCGACTGCTGAGCGTGGAGGAGACCGGGGAGCTCTTCGACCGTCCGGCCGGCTTCGACCTGGCCGCCTACTGGGAGGAGTCGTCCCGGCGGCTGGAGGCCGCCCTGCGGCAGGGTGTCGCCCGGTTGCGTCTCTCGCCCCGGGGGCAGCGGTTGCTGCCGATGCAGTTCGGGGCGGCGGGCGCACAGGCCCTTCAGAGCGCGGGCGCGACGGACGCGGACGGCTGGGTGGAGGTGGAACTGTCCGTGGAGTCGGAGGCCGTGGCGGTCGGGGACCTGCTCCGGCTGGGTCCGGAGGCGGAGGTCCTCGGGCCGCCCGAGCTGCGGCAGGCCGTGGCACGGGCGGTGGCGGCGCTGGCGGACCGGTACGGGCCGCCGTGCAGCCCTTCGAAAATTTCCACGAAGTTCACAGGCCCGGAGGTACTGACAGACAGGTGAACGCCGGGTACCGTCCTGAGCCAGTTCACACGCGTGGACTACACCACAACGGAATCACCGTCGTGGCACCGCCTTCCTACTCGGATCGTCCGGCACGTTCCTGCCGGTAGAAGGGGTTCACTCACCATGGCCACTGTCTCGTTCGACAAGGCGACCCGGATCTACCCGGGTTCCACCAAGCCCGCTGTTGACGCGCTCGACATCGACATCGAGGACGGCGAGTTCCTCGTCCTCGTCGGCCCGTCCGGCTGCGGCAAGTCCACCTCGCTCCGCATGCTCGCGGGGCTCGAGGACGTCAACGCCGGCTCCATCCGCATCGGCGACCGCGACGTCACCCACCTTCCGCCGAAGGACCGGGACATCGCCATGGTGTTCCAGAACTACGCGCTCTACCCGCACATGACCGTCGCCGACAACATGGGCTTCGCGCTCAAGATCGCCGGCGTCAACAAGGCGGAGATCCGGCAGAAGGTCGAGGAGGCCGCGAAGATCCTCGACCTCACCGAGTACCTGGACCGCAAGCCGAAGGCGCTCTCCGGTGGTCAGCGCCAGCGCGTCGCCATGGGCCGCGCCATCGTGCGTGAGCCGCAGGTGTTCCTCATGGACGAGCCGCTGTCCAACCTGGACGCCAAGCTCCGTGTGTCCACCCGTACGCAGATCGCCTCGCTCCAGCGCCGCCTGGGCATCACCACCGTCTACGTCACGCACGACCAGGTCGAGGCCATGACGATGGGCGACCGCGTGGCGGTCCTCAAGGACGGTCTGCTCCAGCAGATCGACACCCCGCGCAACATGTACGACAAGCCCGCGAACCTCTTCGTGGCCGGCTTCATCGGCTCCCCGGCGATGAACCTCGTCGAGGTCCCGGTGACGGACGGCGGTGTGAAGTTCGGCAAGTCGGTCGTGCCGGTGCAGCGCGACGCGATCGCCGCCACCACCGACAAGACCGTCACGGTCGGTGTCCGCCCGGAGCACTTCGACGTGGCCGGTCCGGACGTCGAGCAGGGCCTCGCGGTCACCGTGAACGTCGTCGAGGAGCTCGGCGCCGACGCCTACGTCTACGGCACCGCGAAGGTCGGCGACGAGTCCAAGGACCTCGTGGTCCGCGTCAGCGGCCGTGACGTCCCGGAGAAGGGCAGCCAGCTGCACATCGTGCCCCGCTCCGGCGAGACCCACGTGTTCTCGACCTCTACGGGCGAGCGCCTGTCCGACTGACCCACCCGCAAACGCACAACCCGGGTGAATCACCCGAGTTGACGAAGAGGGCCCCGCAGCGTGCTGCGGGGCCCTTGTCGTTGTCGACAAATACCCCGGCAGACCGGACGTTTCGAGCGGCGTGCGTCAACGCCTTACCCAAAAATGGGCACTCTCTCATCCCCCGAACCGGTGACTAAATGTCTACAAACCATTACCCCGCGCTACCCTCACACGCGTGAAGCACTCCACTAACCAACAGACGCGACGCGGCCGGGGCCCCGCCCGCCGGATCGGCCGCACCCTCGCTTTCGTCCTGCCCGTCGTCCTGGTGCTCTCCGGGACCCTCGCGGTCACCCGAGTCAACTGGTCGGGGAGCACCTCCGACCCGGTGCTCACCGCCGCGGACACCAGCACGTCCGCCGGTACCCCGCGGGCCGCCAAGCGCGCGCCGCAGGACGTCCTGCGCGACACACTGCTGACCGAGCTCCAGGAGGAGAACCCGGGCGTCGCCCTCACCCATCTCCAGCAGGCCGTCAACGGCCGCCCGTCGCTGGCGAAGCACTGCGCGTCCATCGCCCGCGCCCTCGGCGAGGCCGCCGTCCGGGTCTACGGCCCGACGCGCGCCCAGTCCTACGCCCGCCCGGTCTGCGACACCGCCTTCGCCACGGGCGTCGCGGCCGCGCACAGCTGAGCACCCCGCCCTGCCGCCGGACAAGAGAGGTAAGAAGCCGGCAGCGGCTGACGCGAGAACCCTCGTCCGCCGCGGCCCCGGGCGGGACGCCACGTACAGTTCGGTCTCATGAGCGATCCGAGCGCCGCGTCCCGCCCCGTTCAAGCCGTCGTTCTGGCCGGTGGCCAGGGCTCCCGGCTCCGTCCGTACACCGACGACCGGCCCAAGCCGATGGTCGAGATCCCCGGGACGGGGACTCCGATCATCGGCCATCAGCTGTCCTGGCTCGCCGAGGAGGGCGTGACGGACGTGGTGGTCTCCTGCGGCCACCTCGCCGAGGTGCTCCAGAAGTGGCTGGAGACGGCCGATCTGCCCGTCTCCGTCACCACGGTCGTGGAGTCGGAGCCTCTCGGCCGCGGTGGCGGCCTGAAGTACGCCGCCGCGCATCTTCCCCACCCGGACCAGCCCTGGTACGCCACGAACGGCGACATCTGGACCCGGTTCTCGCTGCGTGACATGGCGGACTTCCACACCGAGCGGGACGCCGTCGCGACGCTGGCCCTGGCCCGGCCCCGGCTGCCGTGGGGCGCGGTGAAGACGGACGGCTTCGGCCGCATCACGGACTTCATCGAGGCCCCGCCGTCGACCTTCGAGATCAACGCGGGTGTGTACGTCTTCTCCCCCGAGTTCGCGGGGCTGCTGCCGGACCGGGGGGACCACGAGCGCACGACGTTCCCGCGACTGGCCCGCGAGCGGCGGCTGGCCGGGTTCACGATCCCTCAGGGGTCGTATTGGCGTGCGATCGACACGGCCAAGGACCTGACCGAGGCCGCGAAGGAGCTGGCGGCTTCTGGGCGCTGAGAAGCCCGGGCCCCCAAGGCGGCGAAGGGCCCCGCACCTTCACGGTGCGGGGCCCTTCGCCACCTGCTCTGTCCGCTAGCCCAGCAGGCCGCCCACCAGGCCCGGCCGGCCCGTGGACGAGGAGCCGCCGTCGCCGGAGCCACCGGTCGAGCCCGTGCCGCCGGTCGAGCCCGTGCCGCCGGAGGTGGGGCCCGAGGTGGTGCTCGGGGCCTGACCGGCCGGGGAGGACTGCCGGGGCGGGGCCTGACCCGCGCTGCCCTGCGTCTGGCTGGGCGAGCCGCCGGTGACGGTGCCGGCGTTCCGGGTGGCACCCGGCCTGGTCGTGGTCCCCGCGCTGGGGCTGGCCGAGCCGGCCGTGGCGCCCTGGGTGGGCGAGGAGGAGGCCGACGGGGTCCGCCTGTCGTGCCGCTTGCCGGGTTCGCCCGGGAGCGGGGAGCCGGGCAGTTCGTTGCGCGGCGCCTCGCCCGGGCCGGGGACGACGACCCGGTCGGCGTCGCGGACGGCGCCGCCGAGCAGTGAGCCGACGAGCAGCGTGAGGCCCGTGGCGACGGCGGTGACGAGGGCGCCACGGCGCAGCACGTAGCGGCGCAGGTCCCAGATGTCGGCGCGGGGCCCGAGACGGCGCCAGGCGCTGCCGGCCAGGCGGCCGTCGACGGAGTAGACGGGGGCGCCGGCGATGATCAGCGGGGACCAGGCGGCGAGGTAGATGATGTCGGGGGTCTCGTAGACGGGGACGCTCTTCCAGCTGACGGTGACCAGCAGCGCGGCCGAGAGCAGGGCGCCGAAGCAGGCGGCGACGCGCTGCCAGCAGCCGAGGACCGTCAGGACGCCGACGACGACCTGGGCGAAGGCGATGACCAGTCCGGAGCCGATCGGGTGCTCCAGGGCGAACTGGCGCAGCGGCTCGGCGACTTCCCAGGGGTGCAGGGTGTTGAGCCACTTGACCATGGAGCCGCGCTTGCCGCCGTCGAAGTAGACGGGGTCGCACAGCTTGCCCATGCCGGCGTAGATGGAGATGAAGCCGAGGAAGACGCGCAGCGGGAGCAGGACGACGCCGAGGTTCATCCGGCGGCCCGGGTAGTAGGCGTGCCGTGCCGGGTCGTCGCCGTGACGCTTGGCGGGCCGCTCGGTGTCGTCCGCCTCGGCGGCGAGTTCCTCGAACTGCCCGCCCTCGTAGGCGGGTTCCTCGTAGGCGCTGCCCACCGTGCGCATCGGCGGCAGCAGTCGGGTGCCGTCGGCGGGATCGTGGGTGCGCTGCGGGCCGATGACGGGGGTCTCGACGGTCTGGGTGAGCTCGTCCTGGTGGCCGTCGCCCTCGTAGCCGGTGCCGCCGTAGCCGCCGCCCGGGTATCCGGCGCCGTAGCCCGGGCCCTGCGGGTCGGTGCCCACGCGGGAGATGACCTGGGTGGCCCCGGTGTCCGTGGCGGACTCGTCGGGGTGGCGGACGCTCTCGTGCCGGACGGCCTGGAGGAGCCGGTGCGCGCCGGTGTCGTCGGGCGCGGACTTGCCGCTCCAGACGACGGGCCGGCGGCGGGTGGTGGCCCCGTCCGCCGCGCCCCCGGCGGTGACGACGGGGATGCGGGCGGTGTCCTCGCTGGCGGTCAGATGCCGTGCGACCCGGGGGGACTGGACGCGACGCGTCGAGACGCCCAACTGCACGCGGAAACTCGCGTGATTGACGATGACCTGCGCCGGGTCGCTCGGCACCTTCACCATGCTCAGCGCGGGAGCGTCGTCGAGTCCCGACGAGCGGTCCCCCGTGGGTGTGCGGGGTGTTCTGGTGTCCACACTCATCTAACCGAGTGACGTCCGGATAGGACACTGCTTTGACTCGCCGGATCTGTCCGGACCCCGTCAAGCTTGTCCTCATCGCCCTGCTGTCACCGGAATTAACCCGTACGGGTGAGGCGGCAGACGCCTGTTCAGGCGCGTCGGCGGGCCGCCTCGTAGAGCACGATCCCCGCCGCCACACCGGCGTTGAGCGACTCGGCGCCGCCCGGCATCGGGATCCGCACCCGGAAGTCGCAGGTCTCCCCGACCAGCCGGGACAGTCCCTTGCCCTCGCTGCCGACGACGATGGCGACGGGCCCGCCCAGGGCCTCCAGTTCACCGAGCTCGACCTCACCGTCGGCGGCCAGTCCGACGACCACGATGCCGGCCTTCTTGTACGCCTCCAGCGCGCGCGTCAGGTTGGTGGCGCGGGCGACGGGCGTACGGGCGGCCGTGCCGGCGGACGTCTTCCAGGCACCGGCCGTCATCCCGGCGGCCCGCCGCTCGGGTACGACGACGCCGTGCCCCCCGAAGGCGGAGACGGAGCGGACGACCGCGCCCAGGTTGCGCGGGTCGGTGACACCGTCGAGCGCGACGATCAGCGGGTCCTCGCCGTCGTCGAGGGCGGCCTCGGCGAGGTCCTGCGGGTGGGCGTACTCGTACGGCGGGACCTGGAGCACGAGCCCCTGGTGGTTCAGCCCGTTCGTCATCCGGTCGAGCTCGGGGCGGGGGGCCTCCATGAGGTTGATCCCGCCGCGCTCGGCGGCGAGCTGGAGGGCCTCACGGACGCGCTCGTCGTTGTCGATGAACTGCTGGACGTACAGCGTGGAGGCGGGCACGCCCTCGCGCAGCGCCTCGTAGACCGGGTTGCGGCCGACGACCAGCTCGGACGTGGACTTGCCGCCGCGGCCCCGGGGCGCGGGGCGGCGGGCCGTCTGCCGCGCCTTGGCGTTGGCGACACGGTTCTTCTTGTGTCCCTTGCGCATCTCGGCGGGCGGAGTGGGGCCCTTGCCCTCCAAGCCCTTGCGCCGCTGGCCGCCACTGCCGACCTGCGCGCCCTTCTTGCCGGACATGCGGCGGTTGTTGGCTGCCATGACCTACCTGTCTGTGGGTGCGGTGACGTACTACGACTATGAAGTGTGCCGCCCGGAGGCCCGGGCGGCACAATCGATCTTCCGGATCGCGATCGGGTCAGCGCGGTCCGAGGCTCCAGCGCGGTCCCTGCGGGCTGTCCTCGATGACCAGACCGGACTGGCTCAGCTGGTCCCGGATGGCGTCCGCGGTGGGCCAGTCCTTGCGGGCCCGGGCGGCCTCGCGCTGGTCGAGGACCATGCGGACGAGCGTGTCGACCACGCCGTGCAGGTCTTCGCCTCGGTCGCTCTCCCCGGCCGAGTGGGGGTCGAGCGGGTCCAGCCCGAGGACGCCGAGCATGGCACGGACCTCGGCGAGCCGGGCCACCGCGGCTTCCTTGTCGTCGGCGGCCAGCGCGCTGTTGCCCTGCCGGACCGTGGTGTGCACCACGGCGAGCGCCTGCGGCACGCCCAGGTCGTCGTCCATCGCCTCGGCGAAGGCCAGCGGCACCTCGGCGGCCGGCTCGACGGCACCGGCCTTCTCCACCACGCGCTGCACGAAGCCCTCGATCCGCGCGAACGCCGACTCGGCCTCGCGCAGCGCCTCCTCGCTGTACTCGATCATCGAGCGGTAGTGCGGGGTGCCGAGGTAGTAGCGCAGCACGATGGGGCGCCAGCGCTTGACCATCTCGCTGACCAGGACCGAGTTGCCGAGCGACTTGGACATCTTCTCGCCGCTCATGGTGACCCAGGCGTTGTGCACCCAGTACTGGGCGAAGTCGTCGCCGTAGGCCTTGGCCTGGGCGATCTCGTTCTCGTGGTGCGGGAAGACCAGGTCGAGGCCGCCGCCGTGGATGTCGAAGGCGGTGCCGAGGTACCTGTGCGCCATCGCCGAGCACTCCAGGTGCCAGCCCGGGCGGCCGCGGCCCCAAGGTGTCTCCCAGCTGGGCTCCCCCGGCTTCGCCGCCTTCCACATGGCGAAGTCCCGCGGGTCGCGCTTGCCGGTCTCGCCGGCGCCGGACGGCTGCTGGAGGTTGTCCAGCTCCTGGTTGGACAGCGCCAGGTACTCCGGGAAGGAGCGCACGTCGAAGTAGACGTTGCCGTCGGCCTCGTAGGCGTGCCCGCGCTCGATGAGGCCGCGCATCATCTCGACCATCTCGGTCACGTGGCCCGTGGCCCGCGGCTCGTAGGTCGGCGGCAGGCAGCCGAGGGCGTGGTAGCCGTCGTTGAACG
The DNA here is from genome assembly GCF_900236475.1 of Streptomyces chartreusis NRRL 3882. Taxonomy (GTDB): domain Bacteria; phylum Actinomycetota; class Actinomycetes; order Streptomycetales; family Streptomycetaceae; genus Streptomyces; species Streptomyces chartreusis_D. The sequence continues at coordinate 4,927,513 of NZ_LT963352.1, read as the reverse complement.
CGCGCTCGTTCTCGTAGCCGATGGCCCACCAGGGGCGGTTCTGGTCGGCCGACTTGGCGATGATCTTGTCGTCGATGTCCGTGACGTTGCGGATGAACGTCACCTCGTAGCCGCGGTACGCGAACCAGCGGCGCATGATGTCGAAGTTCAGACCCGACCGGATGTGCCCGATGTGGGGTGCGGCCTGCACGGTGGCACCGCACAGGTAGATCGAGACACAACCCGGCTTGAGCGGGGAGAAGTCACGGATCTGCCGGGCGCTGGTGTCGTACAGGCGAATAGTCACGGGACCAGGGTAGTAGGCCGTGGGGGGTGTGTGGGGCAGTGTCGTTCACCCGACTCGCACGACCAGCGCCGTCGCCACCGCCATGAGGCCCTCGCCGCGCCCGGGGAAGCCCAGGCCGTCCGTCGTCGCCCCCGACACCGACACCGGTGCTCCCGCCGCCTCCGACAGGAGCTTCTGCGCTTCGTCCCGCCGTTTGCCGATCTTCGGCCTCGGGCCCACCACCTGTACGGCGATGTTGCCGATGCGGAACCCGGCCTCGCGGACGATCCGGGCCGCCTCCGTCAGCAGCGTGACGCCCGACGCGCCGGACCACTCGGGGCGGCCCGTGCCGAAGTGCTGTCCCAGGTCGCCGAGGCCGGCCGCCGAGAACAGCGCGTTGCACGCGGCGTGCGCGACGACGTCCGCGTCCGAGTGGCCGGCCAGGCCCGGCCCCTCGCCCTCCCACTTCAGGCCGGCGCACCACAGTTCGCGCCCCTCCTCGAAGGCGTGGATGTCGGTGCCGATGCCGACCTGGGGCAGCGGCATCCCGGGCATCGCGTCAGAAGCCATCGTTGAGCCTCCTGCGGGCCAGGACCGCCTCCGCGAGCACCAGGTCCAGGGGCCGGGTGACCTTGAACGCCTCCTCGTGGCCGGGCACCGCCACGACCGTGAGGCCGAGCTGCTCGACCATGCCGGCGTCGTCGGTGACGTCCCCGGTGACCGTCTCGTGCGCCCGTACCAGCGTCGCCCGGTCGAAGCCCTGCGGTGTCTGCACCGCCCGCAGCCGCGCGCGCTCCGGCGTGGCGACCACCGGCTCCGGCTCGCCGGGGGCCTGGGCGGGCTCGACCTGCTTGACGGTGTCGGCGAGCGGCAGCGCCGGGACCACGGCCGGGGCGCCCTCGCGGACGGCCTCGATCACGGCGTCGACCGTGTCCACCGGCACCAGCGGCCGGGCCGCGTCGTGCACCAGCACGATGTCGTGGCCGGGCGGCAGCGCGTCCAGGCCGAGCCTCACGGACTCCTGGCGGGTCCGTCCGCCCGGTACGACGAGGAAGTCGGTCCGCTCGGGCAGCGCGTGCGCGTCGAGCAGCGACTTGACCTCGGCGGCACCGTCGGGCGGGGCCACGACGACGACCAGCGAAACGGCGCGGGAGGCGGCCATCGCGCGGACCGCGTGGATGAGCATGGGAGTGCCGCCCAGCGCGCGGAGCGCCTTGGGGGCGCCCGGGCCGAGCCGGACACCACGGCCGGCGGCCGGGATCACGGCCGCCGTACGGGCTGCCGAGGGGGCGGCCGACGGCGTGGGGCGGGAATCGTCAGACATCGGTTCCTGTCAGGTTTGTGTGTTGCCCTGGCGTGGGTATGGCCTGGAGGAGTGCCGGGCGCGACGCGCTCGACCGGACCCTTCCGTGACGCTGGTCGAGCCGGCTGCCCGGGCCCGGCACGCCAAGCACCGGATCGTGAGTGATAACACATCCGGCGGTGACGGCGCATTGGGCATCCGAGTACGAACATGCCGCAGCGCCCGGCGACAGAGAATCGTCATCGGGCACCGCGGCATTTCGATGTGCAGAGTTGATCAGCAGAGTGCTGAGCGACCGGCTTCGCCTCAGGAGGCGAGAACCTCGTCGAGCAGGGCCTCGGCCTTGTCCTCGTTGGTGTTCTCCGCGAGGGCGAGCTCGCTCACCAGGATCTGGCGGGCCTTGGCGAGCATGCGCTTCTCACCGGCGGAGAGTCCGCGCTCACGCTCACGACGCCACAGGTCACGCACCACTTCCGCGACCTTGATGACATCGCCCGAGGCGAGCTTCTCCAGGTTTGCCTTGTAACGACGGGACCAGTTCGTGGGCTCCTCGGCGTACGGCGCGCGCAGCACCTCGAAGACCCGGTCCAGCCCGTCCTGACCGACCACATCACGCACGCCGACGAACTCCGCATTGTCCGCTGGCACACGCACTGTCAGGTCACCCTGGGCGACCTTCAGCACCAAGTAGGTCTTGTCCACGCCTTTGATCTGGCGAGTTTCGATAGCCTCGATCAGCGCGGCCCCGTGATGGGGATAGACCACGGTGTCGCCAACCTTGAACGTCATGTGACAGGTACCCCTTCCGTGGCTATCCAGGGTAACACGGAAACCGCGGGTTCTGAATGGCGTTTTCGCAGGTCAGGGCATATCTCGGGGCTTGACAAGTCCAACAGGAACGTGCTTCGGACAGGGGATGGAAGAAGGTATTCGCAGGTCGGAGCCGCTCTCCGGGCCGAGCGAAACGCGTACGTTACACACATCCGGAGCCTCCTCCAAGCGGCCGAACAGTCCCATATGTCCGGTTCCGTATGATCGACTTCCGCTACTCCGTTCGGTGGCCCGAGCCGGGTTCCGGTCGAATCCGGAATTGATCACCGGGCGTCCGGGCGTGCCGTCGGTGATCAATTCCGAGGTCACCCGCGCATTCCTTCACGGAAAATTCGCGCTGCCGCCCGAGGCTCTTATGTGAATGCCGGACGAACACCCGGCCAATGTGCCCCAGGTGTCAGTTGTGACTCCTGTGGGACCACAGGTGCCGGGGGGTCGGGTGCGGCCGGGCGGGAACGGCTCGGTAACCTGTGGCCTGCTGACAGACACTTAGGGCGGCTTTATCGGCCGCTCCGCTCGAGTCAAGGAGTTGCCGCCGCCGTGAGCAGCAGCCTTCGACGCGGCGTCCTCGCCGCGGCCGCCATCGCGTTCTCCGTCGCCTCGCTCGCCGCGTGCGGCGCCGGCAACAACGCGCAGACCCTCGAGATCAAGCCGGACAACGCGGCGACGAGCGTCGGCAACATCAAGGTCCAGAACGCGATCGTGATCACGCAGCCCGACCTCGAGTCGACCGGCCCGGCCGCGATCTCCGCCACCTTCTTCAACTCCGGCAGCACCGCCGAGACGCTGGAGTCCATCACCCTGCCGGGCACCGGCAAGCAGGTCGAGCTGAAGCCCGCCAAGGGCGGCAGCCTGAGCATCCCGGCCCACGGCTCGCTGGTCCTGGGCGGCAAGGACAACGCCACCGCCATCGTGCCGAGCAGCCGCGAGGCCGTCCAGGACGGCAACGCCCAGAAGGTCACCTTCACCTTCAGCAAGACGGGCGACGTGAGCCTGCGCGCGTTCGTCGTCCCCGCGAAGCACTACTTCGCCGAGTGGGGCCCGACCGAGGTGCCGGCCGCGCCGGGCGCCTCGGCGTCCCCGTCCGGTTCGCCGTCGGGCAGCCCCTCGGGTTCACCGGCCGGCACCGAGAGCCCCGCCGCGGGCGAGACGCCGGGCGGCCACGAGTCGTCGGCCACGCCGACCGACGCGGCCTCCGCGAGCGCGACGGCCGGCGCCGGGCACTGAGCCCCGCGGAACAGCGAACAGTCGTAGCGAAAGGGCGGGACCTCTCCGAGGAGAGGTCCCGCCCTTCGTGGTGCCTGCGCCGGCTTACGGCTCGAACTTGTAGCCCAGGCCGCGGACCGTCACCAGGTAGCGCGGGGCGCCCGGGTCCGGCTCGATCTTGGCGCGCAGGCGCTTGACGTGGACGTCCAGGGTCTTGGTGTCACCGACGTAGTCGGCGCCCCAGACGCGGTCGATGAGCTGCATGCGCGTGAGCACGCGGCCGGCGTTGCGCAGCAGCATCTCCAGCAGGTCGAACTCCTTCAGCGGCAGGTCGACCTTGGTGCCGCCGACGGTGACCACGTGCCGGTCGACGTCCATGCGGACCGGGCCGGCCTCCAGCGCGGCCGGGGTGACCTCCTCGGGCTCGCCTCTGCGGCGCAGCACGGCCCGGATGCGCGCGACGAGCTCGCGCGAGGAGAACGGCTTGGTGACGTAATCGTCGGCTCCTATCTCCAGGCCGACGACCTTGTCGATCTCGCTGTCCTTGGCGGTCACCATGATGACGGGGACGTTGGAGCGGCCGCGCAGCTGGCGGCAGACCTCGGTGCCCGGCAGACCGGGCAGCATCAGGTCGAGGAGGACGAGGTCGGCGCCGTTGCGCTCGAACTCGTCGAGTCCGTCGGGCCCGGTGGTCGCGACGGCGACCTCGAAGCCCTCCTTGCGGAGCATGTACGACAGGGCGTCGGAGAAGGACTCCTCGTCCTCGACGACGAGCACTCGGGTCACGGAAGGACCTCCGGGGCGGGAAGCGTTTCGTACGCGGTTGATTCGGGGGATGTGGGGGTGGACCGCCCGGCCTCTTCGTCGAGGCCCGCGCCTCCTGCGCGTTCTGATCGGGCGGGCTGCTGATGTGCGCGGTCGCGGGCCGCACCGGCCTCCGGCAGCCGCAGGGTGAAGGTGGAGCCCTGGCCTTCGGCGCTCCACACCGTGACCTCCCCGCCGTGCGAGGCGGCCACGTGCTTCACGATCGCCAGCCCGAGTCCCGTGCCGCCGGTGGCACGGGAGCGGGCCGGGTCGACGCGGTAGAAGCGCTCGAAGATGCGCTCCTTGTCCTTGTCGGAGATGCCGATGCCCTGGTCGGTGACGGCGATCTCGATGTGCTCCCCGCCGGGGGCGTTCACCCTGCGGGCCGCTATGCCGACGCGGGTGCGGGCGGGCGAGTAGTTGACGGCGTTCTCGACGAGGTTGCCGAGGGCCGCGGCGAGCTGGCCGCGGTTGCCCCACACGGCCAGGTCGGCGGTGCCGCCGGCGGCCATGGTGATCTGCTTGGTGCCGGCCTGGTGCCGGCAGCGGTCGATGGCCTCGGCGACGAGCTCGTCGACGCGGACCGGCTCGGCGTCCTCCAGCGGGTCGTCGTTCTGCACCCGCGACAGGTCGATGAGCTCCTGCACCAGGCTGGTGAGCCGGGTGGCCTCGATCTGCATGCGCCCGGCGAACCGCTCGACGGCCTCGGGGTCGTCGGAGGCGTCCATGACGGCCTCGGACAGCAGGGAGAGGGCGCCGACGGGCGTCTTCAGCTCATGGCTCACGTTGGCGACGAAGTCGCGCCGCACCGCCTCGATCCGGCGGGCCTCGGTGAGGTCCTCCACGAGCAGCAGCACCAGCCGGGAGCCGAGCGGCGCGACCCGCGCGGAGACGGCCAGGGCCTCCCCGCGTCCGGTGCCGCGCCGCGGCAGGTCCAGCTCGACCTGGCGTATCTCCCCGTCGCGCCGGGTGTCCCGGGCCATCTGGAGCATCGGCTCGACAGCGAGCTTGCCACCGCGGACCAGGCCGAGGGCGTACGCCGCCGAGCTGGCCTTGACCACCGCGTCCGCCTCGTCGAGCACGACGGCGGAGGACCTGAGGACCGACAGGACGGTGTCCACGCCCGGTGGCAGCACCGGGTCCGTGTGCAGGGAGGTCCGGGTGGGGCGCTTCTGCTCACGCTCACTCCAGCGGAACGCCAGCATGGCGATCACGCCGGTGAGCACCCCGGCGATCGCTGCCGCTGCGGCGACCGCCGCGTTCACGTCCATGCCCCCAGGTTAGGCATGGCTCGGGCACGGGCCACAGCCGTCGGGCAGCGAGCTCGAACACTCGTCGCCCAGAGTTCACCTTGGAGCCAGTATTGGTTCATTTGGGATGACGGAAACGGACGCGTACGGGCCGGAACGTGGGAGCGTGGGGTTCGGACCGTTGGTTGTACGACGGTCGTACCGCCGGTTGTTCGGTGGGCCCCGGCCCTTGAACCCCCGACACAGACGCACGAGAGGGAAGCCTGATGCGGGACGCGTACCACGAGGAACTGGACTCGATCGGCGACGGTCTGGTGGAGATGGCCCGGCTGGTCGGCTCGGCGATCGGGCGCGCCACCACCGCCATGCTCGACTCCGACCTGAAGCTGGCCGAGAACGTCATCGAGGCCGACCAGAAGGTCGACGAGCTCCAGCACGACCTGGAGGCCCGGGCCATAGCCCTGCTGGCGCGGCAGCAGCCGGTGGCGACGGACCTGCGCATCGTCGTCACGTCGCTGCGCATGTCGGCCGACCTGGAGCGGTCGGGCGACCTCGCCCAGCACGTGGCGAAGCTCGCGCGCCTGCGCTACCCGGACCGCGCGGTCCCGAGCGACCTGCACGCCACCATCCTGGAGATGGGCCAGCTCGCCCAGCGCCTGATGGCCAAGGCCGCCGAGGTGATCATCACCAAGGACGTCGACCTGGCGCTCCAGCTGGAGCAGGACGACGACGAGATGGACCTGCTGCACCGCACCCTCTTCCAGCACCTGATGGACGACCGCTGGAAGCACGGCATCGAGACGGCCGTGGACGTGACGCTGCTCGGCCGCTACTACGAGCGGTTCGCCGACCACGCGGTCTCGGTCGCCAAGCGGGTGGTGTACCTGGTGACGGGTGAGCACGCGGACGAGCTCCAGACGGACGGGCAGCCGGAGATCCAGGCGGTGACGGGGGCGGAGAGCGCCTGACGTCCGGTGCGGCGGGGCCCTGCGGGGCCCTGCCCGCCCCGCCTGTCCTGAGGGCGGTCCCGCCAGGGCGTGAAAGGGCCGGGCGGGGATCGGCTGGGGCGCGTGGGCGCCTCTGTGCGCCGTTGATGCGCCCAGCGGAGCGGGCATCCAATGGGCACAGGCACCAGCCTCGAGGAGGGACCCATGGCCGAATCCCCCAGTACCACGCCCGACCCCACGCAGGAGCGCGAGACCGAGCAGCCCGCCCAGATCAGGAACCTGCCCCTGGTCGCCGCGTGCGGCTGCGGCTCGGGCTGCGGCTGCGGATGCCAGTCGGGCAGCCCCTGCCAGTGCGGCTGACGCCGGCACCTTCGTACGACCAGCAGGGCTTCGGTGGTTCGCCGCCGGGGCCCTGCGGCGTTGTGCTCGCCTCCGAGCCCGTACGGGCGGACCATGGAAGTACGTCCGCCGTATCGGCGTACCGCCGGGTACCTGGAAGGAGGCGCGACGTCATGGCCAAGTTCATGGATGTCCACCACAGCATGAAGGGCATCACGGAAGAGCAACTGCGCGAGGCCCACAACGCGGACCTCGCCATAGAAGGGGACGAGAAGGTGCACTTCGAGAGGGCCTGGGCGGACCCGGAGTCCGGCTTGGTGTACTGCCTCTCCGAAGCGCCCTCCGCGGAAGCGGTCCAGCGCATCCACGAACGCGCGGGACACAAGGCCGACGAGATCCACCCGGTGCCGTTGACCGTCCAGTGAGGTGAAGCAGTGCGGTCGGCCGGTCTCAGGGAGCTCTGAGGGCCCCGGCAGCAGGCCCGGCCGACTCAGCGGGAGCAGCCGGCTCAGCGGGAGCAGCCGGATCGGGTTCGACCGGCTGCTCCTCCTCCGGCAGCCGCCTCATCAACGCCCCGTACCCCAGCCCGGCCAGGGTCCCCACCACCGCGCACATTCCCCACAGCCACTCCGCCCCGAACCGGTCGATGACGAACCCGGACATCAGCGGGGCGACGAGCGCGGCGACGGACCAGGACATGGTGTACATCCCCTGGTAGCGCCCGCGCCCGTGGAGCGGGGAGAGCCGGACGACCAGGCCGGTCTGCGTGGGGGCGTTGACGATCTCGGCCAGCGTCCACACGCACACCGTGAGGGCGATGACGCCGACCGACCCGGCGAAGGCGGTGAGTCCGAAGCCGTACCCCGCGAGGACGGACGAGACGATGAGCAGGCGGCGGGGGTCGCGGTGCTCGATGAACCGGGTGACCGGGATCTGGAGTACGACGATCAGGACGCCGTTCACGGCGATCGCCATGCCGTACTCGGCGGGCGTGAACCCGGCCTCGCCCATCGCCACCGGCAGGCCCACCGACCCCTGCTGGAAGATCACCGCGACGAGGAAGGACAGCCCGACGACGCTCATGAAGCGCCGGTCGCGCAGTACGGTCCGGAGGCTGACGGAGCCGTCGGAGGCGGCGGGCGTCTTCGCCGTATCGGCGGGCGTCTTCACCGTCTCGGCGGGCCTGGACTCCGGCAGCTTCAGGAAGACGACGATCGCGCAGACCATCGTCATCCCCGCCTCGATCAGGAACCCGGCGAGATAGCTCACCTCGGCGATGAACCCGGCGGCCATGGAGGAGATGGCGAAGCCGAGGTTGATGGCCCAGTAGTTGAGGGAGAAGGCGCGGATACGGTCCTCGGGCCGGACGATGTCCGCCATCATCGCCTGCACCGCGGGCCGGGACGCGTTGCTGGCCATGCCGACGAGGAACGCGACGCCGGCGATCGCGACCGGATCGCGCACGAATCCCAGCAGCGCGACGGACAGGGCGGTCGAGGCCTGCGCGATCAGCAGTGTCGGCCGCCGCCCCAGCCGGTCGGTCATCACGCCGCCGCCCAGTGAGGAGATCACCCCGCCGAGCCCGTGCAGGGCGGCGACCAGACCGGCGTAGGTGGCGGAGTAGCCGCGGTCGAGCGTCAGGTACAGCGCCATGAACGTCGCGACGAAGGCGCCGAGCCGGTTGACGAGGGTGCTGGTCCACAGCCACCAGAACTCGCGGGGCATGCCGGAGACGGTCTCCCGGACGGCACGTCCGGCCCGCACGGCGTACGGCATGGACGACATGGGCTCCCCCCAGGGCGCAAGGATGTAAGCGGCGCGCTTAGGGGTCACAAATTACAAAGCGTCGGTTGACGGAGGCCACTCAATTAACAGAACCCGTCAAACGTCCGCCTGCCGGGCAGCCACGCGAACGGGCGAATGCGTGGATTACGCTCTGAGGCATGGCCGACGCACCGTACAAGCTGATCCTCCTCCGCCACGGCGAGAGCGAGTGGAACGAGAAGAACCTGTTCACCGGCTGGGTGGACGTCAACCTGACCGCGAAGGGCGAGAAGGAGGCGACGCGCGGCGGCGAGCTGCTGAAGGACGCCGGCCTGCTCCCCGACGTCGTGCACACGTCGCTCCAGAAGCGCGCCATCCGCACCGCGCAGCTCGCCCTGGAGTCCGCCGACCGCCTCTGGATCCCGGTCCACCGCAGCTGGCGCCTGAACGAGCGCCACTACGGCGCCCTCCAGGGCAAGGACAAGGCCCAGACGCTCGCCGAGTTCGGCGAGGAGCAGTTCATGCTGTGGCGCCGCTCCTACGACACCCCGCCGCCGGCGCTGGACCGTGACGCCGAGTACTCCCAGTTCTCCGACCCGCGCTACGCGACCCTCCCGCCGGAGCTGCGCCCGCAGACGGAGTGCCTCAAGGACGTCGTCAACCGCATGCTCCCGTACTGGTTCGACTCGATCGTCCCCGACCTGCTGACCGGCCGCACGGTCCTGGTCGCCGCCCACGGCAACAGCCTGCGCGCCCTGGTCAAGCACCTGGACGGCATCTCCGACGCGGACATCGCGGGCCTCAACATCCCGACGGGCATCCCGCTGTCCTACGAACTCGACGCGGACTTCAAGCCGGTGAACCCGGGCGGGACGTACCTCGACCCGGAGGCGGCCGCGGCGGCCATCGAGGCGGTCAAGAACCAGGGCAAGAAGAAGTAAGCAGCGCCAAGAGGCCCCCCACCTGCGACCTTGTCGCGGTGGGGGGCCTCTTGCGTTTGCAGCCGTTTCGGGATCCAGCACTCGCACAGAGCGCGCCGCCCGTTCCCGGACCCCGTTGACAACTGCCGTCACTCCCTTCCATCATCACTCCACTAATCAAGTAGTGGAATGATGATGGAAGGGAGTGGTGGCCGTGGAGTACCGCATCGACAGGCGGAGCGGGGTCCCCGCCTTCCAGCAGATCGTGCAGCAGACCAAGCAGGCCCTGCGGCTGGGCGTACTCGTGCCGGGCGACCGGCTGCCCACCGCCAAGGACGTCGCCGAGACGAGCGCGGTCAACCCGAACACCACCCTCAAGGCGTACCGCGAGCTGGAGCGCGAGGGACTGGTCGAACCGCGACCGGGCCAGGGCACCTTCGTACGCCGCACGCTGGGCCGGCCCGAGACGGGCACCGACTCGCCGCTGTACGGGGAGCTGGTGGCGTGGATGTCGAAGGCGGCCGGGGCCGGTCTGGAGCAGGAGGACGTGGCCGCACTGGTCGCGTCGGCGCTGGAGAAGCAGTTCGCCCCGGGGACCACGGCGGTCATGGGGGCCACGACAACCAGGAGCACAGGTGAGTGACGTCATGTACGCGGGGGAGCCGGCGCTCGAGGCGCACGGACTGGGGATGCGCTACCGGCGGGGCTGGGCGCTGCGGGACTGCACCTTCCGGCTCCCGGCGGGCAGCATCTGCGGGCTGGTCGGCCCCAACGGGGCGGGCAAGACCACGCTGCTGAACATCGCGGCCCATGTCCTGAAGCCGACGCAGGGCTCGCTCAGTCTGTTCGGAGAGGCGCCGGGCTCGGTGGAGTCCGGTCGGCGTACGGCCTTCCTCGCGCAGGACAAGCCGCTGTTCCGTCGCTTCACCGTGGCGGAGACCCTGCGGCTGGGGCGGGAGCTGAACCCCGGCTGGGACCAGCGCGCCGCCGAGGACATCGTCCGCGCGGGCAACGTGCCCTTCGACGCGAAGATCGGCACCCTCTCCGGCGGCCAGCGCACCCGCGTCGCCGTCGCCCTCGCCTTCGGCAAGCGCCCCGACCTGCTACTGCTCGACGAGCCGATGTCGGACCTCGACCCGGTCGTGCGCCACGAACTCATGGGCACCCTCCTCGCCGAGGCCGGTGAGCGCGGCACCACCGTGCTGATGTCCACCCACGTCCTCGCCGAACTGGACAACGTGTGCGACTTCCTCGTCGTCGTCTCCGGCGGCGGAGTGCGCCTCGCCGGTGACGTGGACGAGCTGATGACCGTGCACGCCGTGGTCACCGGGGTCAGGGAGGGCGAGGGTCTGCCCGCCGGCCTCGGGTACCACACCCTCGTCGAGTCCCGGACCAGCGGACGGCAGTTCACCGCGCTCATCCGCCCGGAGGGCCCGGTCACCGGCCCCTGGGAGGTGGCCGCCCCGAGCATGGAGGAACTCCTGCTCGCCTATCTCCGCTCCCCCGAGGCACCACCGCTGATCACCCCCACCGCCCAGGTCCAGGGCCAGGCGTTCGGCACCGGGACGGTGGCGGCATGAGCACCTTCACCAGCCCCTCGACCGACGGCAAGGACGGGACAACGAACCGGACGATGAACGGGACAATGAACGCAACCAAGACCGGACCCGGGCACGGGGCCAGGAGCGCGACCACCACCGAGGCCACCCGGCGCCCCCGCCTCAGCGGTATGACCTGGCTGGTCTGGCACCAGCACCGGGCCGCGTTCTGGACCATCATCGCCGCCACCGTGCTCTGCGTGGCCTGGATCGTCTACCAGCGCGGCCAGATGATGGACTTCCTGGACGGCTACGGCTTTCCTGCCAAGAACCTCGACGATGCGGAGCGGGAATTCCAGCCGTACGTCGACGCGTTCCACTCCGTCACCACCGGTCTCACGGCGATCCCCGTCATACTCGGTGTCCTCATCGGCGCCCCACTGCTCGCGGGCGACCTGGAGAACGGCACGGCCAAGCTGATCGCCGCCCAGTCCGTGAGCCGCAACCGCTGGCTCGCCACGAAGCTGGGGCTGGCCGGGCTGGTGGTCACGGTGAGCACGGTCACGTTGTCGGCTGTGTTCGCCTGGTGGTGGAGCCCCATCAAGTCCGAGAACACCGGCATCGACTGGACCTCCAGTGACTTCTTCAACACCACGGGCCCGGTGCCCGTCGCCCTCACCCTCCTCTCCGTGTCCGGCGGGGTGCTGATCGGTGTGGTGCTGCGCCGCACGCTGGTGGCCATGGTCGTGACCCTCGGTTTCACCGTCGCCCTCCAGATGGTCTGGGGCCACTTCGCGATCTCGCTCGGCAACATCGTCACGGTCACCAGCAAGCCGGTCAGCCCCGGCACCGTGATCACCTTTCCGGAGGTGCCCCGCACCGCGTACCTGGCCGACACCTCGTACCTCACCGGCAGCGGAAAGCTGGTCGACTTGAACACGTGTGCGGATGCGCCGGCGGAGCAGGGGATTGAGCTGTGCATGAAGAAGGCGGACATCGTCGGCGCGTCGATGGATTACATCCCCATGTCGCAGATGAGCGGTATGCAGTGGTTCGGGGCGTCGATTCTGTTCGCCCTGACCGCCGGCGTCGTGGCGTTCCTCTTCTTCTGGGGTCGTAAGCGGCTCGTCTGAGTAGTCGTTCGCTCCCCCGCAGGGGGGCGCCCCCCTGCGGCTCCCGATATTCGGTGGCCAAACCCGTCCCGTGCCGTCACCATCCCCGCATGGTCTCGCATGAGCACGTCAGTGAACGAGCGGCAGCAGCGGCGACTCGGTGGACGCGGGCGACCGTCTATCCCGATATGTGGGTGGATCCGGACGACGACCCGCGCGAGAGCGAGGTCGAGGTCGTCGATGAGCGTGGGGCGTTGCTGGAGAACCTGCGGCACTATCGCCTCACCCTGGAGATGAAGTGCGCGGGGCTGGACGCGGAGCAGATGGCCCGGCGGTCCGCGCCGCCGTCCAGCATGTCGCTGCTCGGGCTGGTGCGGCATCTGGCCGAGGAGGAGCGGCACTTCCGGCGGGTGATGGCCGGGGAGGACGCGCCGAAGCTGTACCGCACCGACGAGGACCGGGACGGTGACTTCAACGGCGCGGTCGCGGACCCGGCGGTCGTGGCCGAGGCGTGGCGGCGGTGGCGGACCGAGGTGGAGCTCACCGACCGGTATCTGGCCGGTGTCACCGACCTCGCCACCCCGAACGCCGGGTACTCCGACCTCGGGGCCGAACCCGGTGGGCAGGTCCAGCTCCGCGACGTCCTGGTGGCGCAGATCGGGGAGTACGCGCGGCACTGCGGCCACGCCGACCTGCTGCGCGAGCTGATCGACGGCCGCGTCGGGCAATGACGATCCCGTGCCCCGTCCCGGCTGTCGCTCATTACCCCCCGGGTAATCGACCTGTCTTCCCATCACCGGCAGGATCGGTCACGTTCCCACGAAAACCGTCCGGAGTCCGGCCGTAGTCGCGAGGAGAGTGCCATGTCCGTCAACTCCAGCCCGGTGAAGCCGGCTTCCGTCGCCGAGTCCACCCGCGCCGTCGTGCAGGCGTTCCTCACCGCGCGGCTCGCCGGGGACACCGAGCGGCTCGTCGAGCTGTTCGCCGACGAGGTCGACTGGGTGCTCGCCGAGAACCCGGGTGTCCCGTGGATCCGGCCCCGGTCCACCGCCGCCGAATGCGCAGCGCAGTTCACGGAGTTGATGGAGCACACCGTGCCCGAGGACGCCCGGGCCTCCCTCGACGCCTTCCTCGTCGACGGCACCGACGCCGTGCTCACGGGGCACGTGTCGGGGACCGTACGGGCGACGGGGAAGTCGTTCGAAGGGCCGTTCGCGCTGCGCCTCACCGTCGAGGACGGCCGGATCACCCGGCACCACCTGTACGAGAACAGCCTGTCCATCGCCGAGGCCTGCACTCCGTGAGCGGTACGGCTGCTCAGTCCTGCCGGGCGGGACGCCAGTACTGCCGCTTCTCCTCGTCCCGTACGACCACGCCCAGCCGCAGCAGCTCGCGGCGCAGCTCCCGGGCGTCCTCGGCGTCGTCGTCGCTCTTGCGGGCCTCGGCGCGTGCCCTGAGGAGGGCGTCCGCGCCCTCGGGAAGCCCGGGGGTGCCGGGGACCCAGCGGCGGAACTGGGCGCGGTACGGGTCCTCCTCAGCCCAGCGGTAGCCGTGCTCGGTGAGGGTGTCGGCCAGGCGTGGCCAGGGCAGGCCGCAGTGCTCGCGGGCCAGTTCCATGCCGTCCGGGGCCACCGCCACGAGTTCCTTGCCGTCCCTGAACAGCACCCCGATCTCCTTGCGGGTGAACTCCTGCGTGGCGTCCCTGATGGTCAGGGCCAGGTGCGTGCCGGAGACGCGGACCGACAGCGCATCGTGCGCGGCGGCGAGGCCCAGCAGCAGGCCGCCGAGCGTGCCCACCGCGACCGTGCCGAGGGTGAGGGCGGGTTCCGGGATCGAGGTCAGCAGTTCGGCGGGGCCCTCAAGCGGTGCCCACGGCAGCTTCAGCAGCAAGCGGGCGAGGAGGGGGAGCAGCGCGCCGGCGGCGGCACCGCAGCCGACGCAGAAGAGCACGATGCCCCATGCCGACTCCGCGAGTTCCGTGGACTCCTCCGGCGGCGGAACAGGCCGCTTCCCCATGTGCACCTTCCTGGCTTCCTCCATGGGACGAGTCTCGGGAAGTGCCGTGCGTGCCGTCATCAGCCGTTGGTCTACGTCCCTGACGACTTTGGTCTCAGGGGTGCATGCGCGCTCCCTTCACCACCTTGTCCACCGCGTTCTTCGGGCCGTGGACCGCGAGGCCGACCAGATCCAGGTCCGCCGTCGGCACCGACCGTACGGCCGCGCGGTTGTCGCGGTCGTTGCCCGTGGAGAACAGGTCCGAGGTGAAGATCGCGCGGGGCAGGGAGCGGGACAGGGCGCGGGTGTGGGCCGTGGTCAGGGCTTCCTTCGTGGCCTCGAAGACCAGGACCGGCTGGCGGAACATCGGCAGGTAGGGCACGCCGTCCGCGTCCTCGTACGGCTCGCCGATCACCTCGGGGATCTGCGTACCCAGGCCGCTGACCAGGAATGACGTCACGTTGAGCCGCTGCCAGGGCTCCAGGTCGGCGCGCAGCAGTACGGCGATCTTCGTGTCGAAGCGGATCGGCTCCGGAGCCGGTTCGGGTTGCGTGTTCATGATGCGAGCGTGCCCGGCGCTCCTCGCCGGGGTCTTGTACGTTCTTTGCATGGCCTCCCAGTCCGCCCGGATCGTCTCCGCCTGGCGGCCCGCCGTCCCGGGCGTCGTCGAGGTCTTCCACGCCCGCTTCACGGAGTACGCGTACCCGATGCACGTCCACGACGCCTGGACGCTGCTGATCGTCGACACCGGCGCCGTCCGGTACGACCTCGACCGGCACGAGCACGGCACCCCGCACGACACCGTGTCGCTGCTGCCGCCCCACGTGCCGCACAACGGCTCCCCCGTCACCCCGGAGGGCTTCCGCAAGCGGGTGCTGTATCTCGACCGGACGTATCTCGGGGACGAACTCATCGGGGCCGCCGTCGACCGGCCGGACCTGCGCGATCCGCTGCTGCGGCGGCGCGTCGGGCAGTTGCACGGCGCGCTGGTGCGGCCGGGTGAGGAGCTGGAGGCCGAGAGCAGGCTGATGTTCGTCGGGGCGCGGTTGCGCGGGCACCTCCGGGGGGACCCCGTATCGCCTCGGCCCGCCGATCCCGTTCTCGCGCGGCGGCTGCGGGAATTGCTGGACGAGCGGGTCGTGGAGGGCGTCGGGCTCCGGGAGGCCGCCGGGCTGGTGGGAGCCCATCCCGCCCATCTCGTACGGGCGTTCAGCGCCGCTTACGGCATCGCCCCGCACCAGTACCTCACGTCGCTGCGCGTGGGCCGCGCCCGGCGGCTGCTGCTCGAAGGGCGCTCACCGGGAGAGGTGGCGGCCGAGACCGGGTTCTACGACCAGTCGCACCTCACCCGGCACTTCCGGAAGCTGGTGGGTGTGCCGCCCGGGCGTTACCGGGCGGGACGGCCTGGCAGTCGGGGCGTCGCGTGAGCCTGGCAGTCAGGCCCTAGCGGTCGGGGCGTTGCGTGAGGTGGGCGAACGCGTCCAGGTTGCGCGTCGACTCCCCGCGCGACACCCGCCACTCGTACTCCTTGCGGATCGCCGAGGCGAAGCCCAGTTCCAGGAGGGTGTTGAAGCTGCCGTCGGAGGCCTGAAGGACCTGGCCGAGCAGGCGGTCGATCTCGTCGGCGGTGACGGCGGACAGGGAGAGCCGGCCGGTGACGTAGACGTCGCCGTGCTGGTCGACGGCGTAACTCACGCCGTAGAGCTTGAGGTTGCGTTCCAGGAGCCAGCGGTGGACGCCCTGCTCGTTCTCGTCGGGGTGGCGGATGACGAAGGCGTTGAGCGAGAGTGAGTGGCGGCCGACGATCAGGGAGACCGTCGTCTTGAGTTTGCGGGTGCCGGGGAGCTGCGCCACGTAGGTGCCGGGCTGGGGGCTCTCCCACTCCAGGCCGGCGTCCTTCAGCACTCCCTCGACGACCTGTGCCGCTCGCTGTTCCAGATCGGTTTCACCCATGCGGCGAGCGTACGCGACGGCGGTGTGCCTGCATCGCGGCCGTGTAGACGTCCGCCGTGGCGGCGGCCGCGGTGTCCCAGCCGAAGGACTGCGCGTGGCGGGCGGCCTGCCCGCCGAGCCGGGGCGACAGCTCCGGATCGTCGGCGAAGTCGCGCAGCACACGCGCGTAGTCGGCGGGATCGTGCCCGCGGACGAGGAAGCCGGTGTGTCCGTCGCGCACGGCGACCGGCAGACCGCCGACGGATGCCGCCAGCACCGGGGTGCCCGCCGCCTGCGCCTCTATGGCGACCAGGCCGAACGACTCGCTGTAGGAGGGCATGACCAGGACGGAAGCCGCGCGGAACCAGTCCGCCAGCTGCTCCTGGCCGACCGGCGGGTGGAACCGTACGACGTCCGCGATGCCGAGGCGTGCGGCCAGCTTCTGGAGGCCCTCGGGCTTGGCGAGGCCGCTGCCGCTGGGACCGCCGACGACGGGGACGAGCATGCGCGAGCGCAGCTCGGGGCGCTCGTCGAGGAGGACGGCGACGGCTCGCAGCAGCACGTCGGGGGCCTTCAGGGGCTGGATGCGGCCCGCGAAGAGCGGGATCAGCGCGTCCCCCGGCAGGCCGAGACGGGCCCGGGCGGCGGCGCGGCCGTCGCCGGGCGAGAAGCGGCTGAGGTTCACGCCCGGGTGGACGACGGCGACCTTGTCGGTGTCGGCCGCATAGTGCCGTACCAGTTCGTCGGCCTCTTCTGTGGTGTTGGCGATGAGGCGGTCGGCGGCGGCGACGATCTGGGTCTCGCCGATGACGCGGGCGGCCGGTTCGGGGGTGTCGCCGTCGGCCAGGTTGGCGTTCTTGACCTTGGCCATGGTGTGCATGGCGTGCACGAGGGGGGCGCCCCAGCGCTGGGCGGCGAGCCAGCCGACGTGGCCGGAGAGCCAGTAGTGGGAGTGGACCAGGTCGTAGTGGCCGGGGCGGTGGCCGGCCCAGGCCTGCATCACGCCGTGCGTGAAGGCGCACAGCTGGGCGGGGAGGTCCTCCTTGTTGAGGCCCTCGTAGGGCCCGGCGTCGACGTGCCGGACGAGGACGCCGGGGGCGAGCTCGACGGTCGGCGGGAGGGCGGCCGAGGTCGCGCGCGTGAAGATCTCGACCTCGATGTTGATCGCGGCGAGGCGCTGCGCGAGCTCCACGATGTAGACGTTCATGCCGCCGGCGTCGCCGGTGCCCGGCTGGTGGAGCGGGGAGGTGTGCACGGAGAGCATGGCCACCCGGCGGGGCCTGCGGTGCAGCCGGAGGCGCGTGGGCGTGGACGCGGAGCGCCGCCCGAGCCTGCCGATGTACTGGCTCACGTGGCGTTCCTCCTCGCTACGGGCATGCCTGGGCAGGGCGCACGTGCCCTCCAGGGGCTGCAACACCGGAAGGTTGGGCTCCATTTCCGGATTCGCGACTTTTACCGAATCATTACCGACTCCCGCTCAACCGTTCGAGTGCGGAGGGCTCCCCCTGCGCCCGCCCCCGGGAGCGTGACAGGCAGGTGAACTGGATCGAAAATCGCAGATCACTGGAGCTGTCCCCACCATGAAAAGGCCGCGAAAGGGCTGACGTACCGGCACCGCGGACAACCGGGCGCCTCCCCCATCGGTCATCACCTGCGCAAGGACCGACAACTGCCCCACGGAGGTTATGCAATGCCCTCTCGCCTCGTCAGCCGCCGACTGTTACGCGCCTCATCGGTTCTGGCGCCCGTTCTCGGCATGGGTCTGGCCGTTCCGATCGCCCTGGCCGGCACGGCCGGTGCCGCGGAACCGACGGCCACCGCCGCGGTGAACGAGTACGGCTGGCAGCTCACCTATACGGCCGCCCCCGGGCAGGCCAACCGGGTGGCCGTCACCCAGTCGTTCACCAGCGACCGCGCACACTTCACCTATGTGATCGACGACGTCGTCCCGATCAGCGCCGGGAACGGTTGCAGCCACCCCGACAGCGCGGACGACACCAGGATCTCCTGCACGGTGGAGGCCCCCGAGAGCCAGTCCCCGCTCAACTCCATGGAGATGGACCTCGCCGACGGCGCCGACACCGCCTCCTTCGACAACGCCACCGACCAGGTCTTCTACTCCAACACGATCGAGCTGGGCGACGGCAACGACAAGTGGACCGGCGCCACCGGCGACCGAGTGGACGGCAGTTCCGTCCGGGGCGGGGCGGGCGACGACGTCATCAGGGCGGGCGCGCTGGGATACGCCGGCGGCGGTGACGGCGACGACACCCTCTACGCCGGCATCGACGGCGAGATCGTGGACGGCGGCGCGGGCGACGACGTCCTCCACGGCGGCGCGGGCGACCAGATCATGCGAGCCGACGACGGTGACGACACGGTCTACGGCGGGGCCGGCGACGACGAGATCCACGGCGGCAGGGGCAACGACATCCTGTACGGGCACAGCGGCGCCGACCGGATCTGGGGAAACAGCGGCGACGACGAGCTGTACGGCGGGCCCGGTGCGGACACGCTCTCCGGGGGCCCGGGCAGGAACATCGTCCGCCAGGACTGACGGCGACAGCATCGTCCGCCAGGACTGACGCTTCTCACCGTCCGGGGAACCGCGCGGGTTCCCCGGACGGCCGACCGATGAGTTTCCGCGTCCCACGGCGCCGGAAGGAGTGGTGACGACGAGCGAGAGGTGAGTGGTGCGCGATGCAGCTGGTGGTGCAGGAGTTCCTGTCGCTCGACGGTGTCTCGCAGGGGCCGGGCGCCCCGGACGAGGACACCAGCGACGGCTTCGAGCGGGGCGGCTGGTTCGTGCCGCACCTGGACGAGGAGTTCGAGCGGCTGGCCGGCAGCTGGCTCGGCGAGGCGGACGCGTTGCTGTTCGGGCGGCGTACGTACCAGAACTTCGCCCGGGACTGGCCCGCGATGACCGACCATCCCCTCGCCGGGATCATGAACGGCCTGCCCAAGTACGTCGCCTCCCGGAGCCTGACCACGGCCGAGTGGAACCCGACCACGATCCTGTCCGGTGACGTCCCCGCCCAGGTGGCGGAGCTGAAGCGGCAGCCCGGCCGGGAGCTCCAGATCCACGGCAGCGCCCGGCTCGCCCAGTCCCTGCTGGCCGCCGGGCTGATCGACACGCTGCGGCTCGTGATCGCCCCGGTCGTGGTCGGCCAGGGCCGCCGCCTCTTCCCGGACGGCGGCACACCGGCCGGGCTGCGGCTGGCCGACCACCGGACGACGCCGGGCGGCCTGTCGGTGCATGTGTTCGAGTCGGCGGGGGTTCCGGAGTTCGGGACGTACGGAGGTGGGAGCGGCGGGGCCGGGGCCTAGGAGGCCCTTCAGCCCGGGGGGCCGTTCAACCTCTGGGGGCCGCTTAACCTCGTACGCATGACATCCCGCGCAGCTCCCCGCCCGCTGGGAACGGTGACACGCGGGACGACCAACCCCAACCGCCTGCGCCGCATGGACCGCTGGATCGCGGCCACGCACGGCGCCGAGCTGCGCCGTGCCGCCGATCCCGTAGCCGTCGACCTCGGGTACGGCGCCGCTCCCTGGACGGCCGTCGAACTGCTGCACCGCCTCCGTACGGTCGCGCCACGCGCGCGCGTGGTGGGCGTCGAGATCGAGCCGGCCCGGGTCGCGGCGGCGCTGCCGTACGAGCGGACGGGGCTCGTCTTCCGGCACGGCGGTTTCGAGATCCCGATCCCGCAGCGGCCCCTGCTGGTCCGCGCGGCGAACGTGCTGCGGCAGTACGCGGAGGGCGAGGTCGAGGCCGTCTGGCACCGGCTGTGCGGGCGGCTCGCGCCGGCCGATCCGGCGACCGGGGCGCGCGGCGGGCTGCTGGTCGAGGGGACCTGCGACGAGATCGGGCGCCGGCACGTCTGGGTGGCGCTCGGCCCGGAGGGACCGCGCACGGTCACCTTCGCGACCCGGCTCGGCTCCCTGGAACGCCCCTCGGACCTGGCGGAGCGCCTGCCGAAGGCGCTCATCCACCGCAACGTCCCGGGCGAGCCGGTGCACGCCTTCCTGCGCGACTTCGACCGCGCCTGGGCCGCCGCCGCGCCCTACGCGTCCTACGGCGCCCGCCAGCGCTGGATACGGGCGGTACGGGACCTGACCACCGACTGGCCGGTGACGGACGGGCCGGTGCGGTGGCGGCAGGGCGAAGTGACGGTGCGGTGGGAGGCGTTGGCGCCGCGGGGCTGAAACCCCCTCGCCCGGTCCGGGCCCGGCCCCGGGCCCGCCGGGAACGATCTCTTTGAGTCGTTCGTCACACAGGCGGGGAAATCGTCATGCCGGGGGCATGTCGGGGAGGGGGCCGAGGGAAGTACTACCCCTGTCGCTTCGCGCGCCGACGTGGCAGCATCCCCAGGCGAACCGGACGTTACTGACGGTTAATCACTTTGGGGGATGAGGTATGGGAACGGGCAAGCGTGGCCTGATCGCGACGGCCGTGACGGTGGTCTGCGCGCTCACGGTGCTGGCGGCACCGGGCACGGCGTTCGCGAGCCCCGGTCCCGCACCCACCCCGAGCGCGGGCCCGGCCCTCGCGCCCGACAAGGACCTCGAGGCCGTACGCAAGAAACTCGACAAGCTCTACCGCGCCGCGGCCCGCGCCACCGACGAGTACAACGCCGCCGAGGAGAAGGCGGACAAGCAGTCCGCCGAGATCGTCAAGCTGGCCAAGAAGATCGTCAAGGGCCAGGAGAGGCTGGCGAAGCTGAAGGACCGCGCGGGCGCCGCGGCCGCCGCCCAGTACCGCGGTGGCGGACTGCCGCCCGAGGCCCATCTGATGCTGAGCGACGATCCGCAGGAGTTCCTCGACGGGGCGGGGCGGGTGCGCCAGGGCCAGCACGCGGCCAAGGGCCTGATCAGGGAACTGACCCGCACCCAGGAGGACTTGGAGCAGTACGCGCGGGACGCCTCCGCGCAGTGGAAGAAACTGGAGGCGGGCCGCAAGGCCAAGGCCGCCGCGCAGAAGGAGATCGAGAAGCAGATCGCGGAGGCGGAGAAGCTCGAATCCGAGCTCCGGAAGGAGGAGCAGGAGCGCCTCGCCGAGCTGGAGAAGGAGGCCGCCGGCAAGGCGCAGACCGCCTGGCTCGACTCCGGCATCCTCGACGAGATCAAGGGCAAGGCCTCCGAGCAGGGCAAGAAGGCCGTCGCGTACGCCACGGCCCAGATCGGCAAGCCCTACCAGTGGGGCGCCGAGGGCCCGAAGACCTACGACTGCTCCGGACTGACCTCACAGGCCTGGATTTCCGCCGGCCGCGGCATTCCGCGCACCTCGCAGGAGCAGTGGAAGCAGCTGCGGCACATCGACATCCAGGACATGCGGCCCGGCGACCTCATCATCTACTTCGACGACGCCAGCCATGTCGCGATGTACGTCGGCGACGGGGTGATCGTGCACGCGCCGCGGCCCGGGCGGACGGTGACCCTCGCGGGGGCCGGATCGATGCCCATCCTCGGGGTGGTACGACCGGACGCCGACGCCGGCACCGACTGAGCGGCGGTGACCTGGACGACGTGACCCAGCCCACCCCGAATCCGGCTCCAAACCGCACGCTGACGTGACGTTCGTCATCCCCACAGCATCCCGGCGGTGTCCAACTGGGGGGCATTTCGCGGCATATGACACTGGCCGATGGCGCAGCGGCGTGGCTCACACCATTCCAATGCGGCGCCGACACCCGCTATGGTCCCGGTCGGTGGGTCGAGGTCCCTCGCCCCCGCCATGCCCTCGGGGGGAGGGAAGGAACCCAAGACGATGCCCGTACCCATACCGCGGCAGAGAGCGATCCCGGCCGTGGAGAGTGGTCAGGCGCAGGCCGAGTCCCGGTGCGACGGCCCCGCCGAGCAGTCCGTCACGGACGCCTCGGCAGCGGCCCCGCGCACGCCGGACACCGCCGGGAACATCACGGACAAGGTGGAGAACAACACCGCCCACACCAACCTGACCCTGCTGCTGATCGAGGACGATCCGGCCGGTTCGCCGATCGTGCCCGACATGCTCGACCAGGCGGGCAAGCCGATCCGCGTCCGCACGGCCCGCAACCTCACGGAGGCCGGGCGGCTGCTGACCGACGACGTCCACTGCATCCTGCTGGACCTCGCGCTGCCGGCGCCGGGCCGCAGCGACGCCGACGACGAGCTCGCCGTGCTCAAGCACGTGCTGGAGCTCGCACCCCGGCATGCCGTCCTGGCGCTGACCGCCTCGGGTGACGCCGAGCGCGGCGCGGAGGCGGTGCGCGTGGGCGCCCAGGACTATCTCTTCCGCGACGAGCTGGACGGCCGGCTGCTGAGCCGGGCGATCCGCTACGCGGTGGAGCGCAAGCGCTCCGAGTCGGCCGAGCGCCGGCTCGCCGAGGGCCGGCTGCGCGCCCAGGAGAACCGCCGCCTGGAGCGCGGTCTGCTGCCGACCCCGCTGCTGGACGGCTCCCCGCTCCGGTTCGCCGCCCGCTACCGCCCGGGTCGCTCGCGCGCCCTGCTCGGCGGCGACTTCTACGACGTCGTGCGCACGCCGGACGGCACCGTGCACGCCATGATCGGTGACGTCTGCGGTCACGGCCCGGACGAGGCCGCCCTGGGCGTGGAGCTGCGGATCGCGTGGCGCGCGCTGACGCTGGCGGGCCTGTGCGGCGACCAGCTGCTGGGCACGCTCCAGCAGGTGCTGGAGCACGAGCGGGCCGACGACGAGATCTTCGCGACCCTGTGCACGGTGGACATCGCCCCGGACGGCCGCCGCGCCGGCCTGTGCCTGGCGGGCCACCCGTCGCCGCTGCTGGCCCGCCCGGGCAAGCCGGCCCGCCTGCTGCCGTACGACAACAACGGGCCGGCCCTCGGGCTGCTGCCGGGTGCCCGCTGGCCGCGGATGCAGGTGGAGCTGGGCGCCGAGTGGAGCCTGATGCTCTACACCGACGGCCTGATCGAGGGCCGCGTCGGCGAGGGCCGGGAGCGGCTCGGCCAGGAGGGCATGACGGAGATGGTGCGCCGCCAGTTCGCCGAGGGGCTGCGGGGCGAGGAGCTGCTGCGGGCGGCGGTGAACGAGGTGCGCGCCCTCAACGGTGGCGAGCTGACGGACGACGTGGCGGTACTGCTGCTGGACCGGGTGCCGTAGCCCCGGCTCCGGGGCCGGGTGACAGGTGCCGAAGCCCCGGACCCGGGACCGGGTACAGCTGCCGTACCCCCGGGCCCCGGGCTCCGGTGCTGCCGGGGTCTTACCGGCCGCCGTTCCAGGGGCCGTACGGACCGTCGCTGCTGGAGCCGCGCCGGCTGCGGCCGCCGCCGGGGAGCGCGCGGATGGCGGGGCGCACGTCGACCATGTACACGATCGTCGCGATGAGGCCGATGATCGGGAGGAACGACAGGATCGGGAAGAGCAGGTTCACCACGAAGGCCAGCCCGAGGATGATCAGCCAGAACGGCTTGGTCTTCTTGTCGGCCGCTCGGTAGGCGTCCTCCCGCCGCACGGCGGCGTCGAACAACGCGAAGCCGCTGAAAATGATCAGGGCAATGCTCAGAAGCCACATGAACCCTGCGAAGCCCTGCATCAGCACTACGTCCACCACCTGACTCGGCTCGTCCCTACGCGGTCACCGTACCCGTACAACGGGCCGGACACCCCCAGGGTGCCCGGCCCGTGTGGTCGCTCTGCGCCCTCCGCCGTCCTACTTGGCCGGCGGGGTGGTCTTCTTGGCGGTGGTCTTGCGCGCCGGGGCCTTCTTGGCGGGAGCCTTCTGCGCCGGGGCGGCCGTGGCGGCGGGCTTCGCCGGCTCCTCCTTGACCTTGACCGGCTCGGCCTTCGGCTCGACGGCCACGGCCAGCTCCTCGACGCCCTCGGCGACGTCCTCGATGCCCTCGGCGGCCTCGCCGCGCCAGGTGCGCACGGCCTGCTCGCCGTGCTCGGCGACCTTCTCGTAGGTCTCCCGCGCCTTGACGGCGTACTCGGCGGCCACGCCGACGCCGCGCAGCGCGAAGTCCTGGGCGGTCTCGCCGACCTTCTTCAGGTCCGCGTCGATCGTGCTGCCGAGCTTCTTGATGTCGACGTCGATGGAGCCGATGAACTCCGTGACCTTGTTCTGGAGGATCTGCTGCGTCTCCTTGACGCGGGCGGAGGCCTCCTTGGCCCGGGCGGAGGCCTTCTCCTGGACGGCCTTGGTGTCGGTGTTGCGTACGGCGTCGAACCGCGCGGGGGCCTCGGAGCGCAGCTGCTCCACCAGGGCCGGCACCTTCTTGGCCTGCTGAAGGGCGAGGTCGGCGGTGCCTGCGGCGAAGTAGAGCGGCGTCGGGTCGCTGAGGGTCTTGCGCAGGTCGTCGGTGATGGCCATGGTGATGGTCCTCCCGGATTCTGTTTCGCTTGAGGGTTCGGCTGAGGGTCGTGTGATCCGCAGCGGTACGGCCGGTGCCCTGGTCCGGCTCAGCCGGCCGTCTGCTGCGGGTCGGTGTCACTGCCGCCGGTGGTCTTGCGGGCCCGGCGGGCGGCGGACGTACCGCCGGTGTTCTTGCGAGTACGGCGGGCGGGCGACGGTGACGTACCGCCGTCGTCCTTGCGGGTGCGGCGGGTCGCCGACGGTGACGCGGACGTACCGCCGTCGCTGCCGTCGCTGTCGCGGGGACGGCGAACGGCGGGCCGGCCGCCGTCGGCCGTGCGGGTCGGTCGTATCCCGGTGCCGCCGTCCGGGGCGTCCCCGTCTCCGTCCACCTCGTCCTCGGCGACCACGAGGTCGACGACCGCGGAGCCGTCGCCGGTCCCGAACCCGTTCTCCTTGCGGAAGGACTCGTAGATCTGCAACAGCACCTGCTTCTGCCGCTCGTTCAGCGTCGGGTCCGCGAGGAGGACGGCACGCGTCTCGACCTCGTCCAGGTCCCGCTCGGCGTCGAGGATGCCGGCCCGGACGTACAGCGTCTCGGCGGAGATCCGCAGGGCCTTGGCGACCTGCTGCAACACCTCCGCGCTCGGCTTGCGCAGCCCGCGCTCGATCTGGCTCAGATACGGATTGGACACCCCGGCGGCGTCGGCGAGCTGCCGCAGCGACAGCTGCGCGTTGCGCCGCTGTTCGCGCAGGTAGTCACCGAGATTGCCGACGTTGAGCGATGCCATGGCTCCACAGTGCCGCACCCCGCTAACTATTGCAAGCACCCGCTTGCAAAAGTGCGCCACGCCACCCTGAGGAGCCCGGATCCGCAGGTGTTCGACGCCCCGCTCTGGCCCACAAGGCGGGCACGTCAGCCTCCGACGATGCAGAAGGGGTGCCCCGCCGGATCCGTGAGCACGCGCCACCTGCTCTCGTTCGGCTGCCGCTCCGGCCTGCCCGCCCCCAGCTCCAGCAGCCGGGCCTCGGCCTCCTCCAGGTCCGCGACCCTGAAGCAGCAGTGCAGTTGCTGGGGCACGTCCTGGCCGGGCCAGCCGGGGGCCCGGTAGCCGTCGACCCGCTGAAAGCCGAGGGAGAGTCCGTCCCCACCGCCCAGAGAGGCGAAGTCGGCGTTCGACCTCGGGTGCGGTTCGAGGCCGGTGGCGGCCTGGTAGAACGCCGCCAGGGCGAGCGGATCAGGACAGTCCAGGGTTATCGCGCTCAACGTCATCCGTACGGACATGCCGCCTCCAGGCCGGTCATCGGGTGGACCCTCTCGCGATCACCCTAGAAGCGGCCGGAAAGTGACCGGACCTCGAAAACGGTTCGACGAGCCGGGCCCCGCGCGGCCATGATCTGCGCTCGTGACGACTTCACGGCAGTTGCCGGTCCGGGCCGCCGCCCGTAACAACGCCGAGTGGTGTGCGGCGATGTGCCGGGCGCACGGGGTGGCGGGTGAGTTCGGGGGCGAGGCGTGGGCCGCCGCGGGGCGGGCACCGGTCCACTACCCCGACGCGGTGACGCTGGAGCCGGGCGCCGACCCGGACGCGCTCGTGGCACGCGTCGACATGGGCTCGCCCGGCGCCGCGGTCAAGGACAGCTTCGCCGACCTCGATCTGACGGGGGCCGGTTTCCTGGTGCTCTTCGAGGCCCAGTGGATCCACCGTCCGGCCGGTACGGCCGCGCCCGCCCGCGCTCCCGGGCCGACGGATCTCGCGTGGGACGTGGTGGGCGATCCCGGCACACTGCGCGCCTGGGCGCTGGCCTGGGACGGCGGCGCCGGGCACGCGGGCCTCTTCCCGGACGGGCTGCTCGCCGACCCGGAGACCTCCGTGATCGCGGGACGGTCCGGTGACGGGCGAGTCGTGGCCGGAGCGGTGGCCTGCCGCAGCGCGCACGTCGTCGGCGTCTCCAACGTCTTCGGGCGGGACGGCGGGCCAGACGCGGCCTGGCCGGTCGTGCTGCACGCGCTCGACCGGCTCTTCCCCGGCCTGCCCGTGGTCGGTTACGAGAGCGGCGACGACCTGGAGACCGCCGTCCGGTACGGCTTCGAGCCGGTCGGTCCGCTGCGGGTGTGGCTGCACGGCGGGTAGCGGCGGGGCCCCGTCTCCCGTTAGTGCGGCTTGTACGCCAGAAACGTGCCGGTCCGCCGCTTGATCCCCTCCTCCGGCTCCTGCACCACCCGCGTCGTGACGACCAGCCCGGCCCGGTGGAGCAGTTCGGCGATGCGGTCCGGCGGCAGCAGGTACGACTCGTAGGACACCGGGTGGTCGCCGTAGGCGTGCGACGGGCGCAGGTGCTCGCCGCTGCCCACCGGGCCGGCCAGCATCAGCCGCCCGCCGGGCGCGAGGGTGCGGTGGAACTCGGCGAACACGGTCGGCAGCCACTGCGGCGGGGTGTGGTGGGTGGAGAAGTACGCCAGGATGCCGCCGAGTTCGCCGCTGCCGGTCTCCAGCGCGGTCATCGAGCCGACGGTGAAGCGGAGATCCGGGTACGCCGCCCGGGCCAGTCGGACCATCTCCGGCGACACGTCCACGCCGAACACCAAGACTCCCAGGGCGGCCAGATGTGCCGTCACCTTGCCCGGGCCGCAGCCCAGGTCGGCCACCGGCCCGGGGTGCGGCGGCCGTACCAGCTCGGCGAAGGCGGCCAGCATCGCGCGCGACACCGGGTCCAGCTCGGCCGGCTGCTTGACGAGTCGGGCGTAGTCGGCGGCGACGGTGTCGTAGGACTCTCGGACGGCGGCGAGGTGGGAGGGCTCGGTCATGCCGTGAAGGTAGACGACCGTGCTGACAGGGCCGGGCCGTCACGCCGGGCGAGTACTGCCGGCACCCCGCCCGTACTCCGACGCCAGTACGCCGCTTTACTCCCGCCGTGAGACGCTTCCGCCACCTCCCGCCCGGCACGGTGGCAGCGTGAAGCCGAAGCAGAAGCCGCACCCGATTCCGAAACTCGGCCGCCCGGCGCGCCGGGCCGTCCTCGTCGTCCACGTCATCGCCTCCGCGAGCTGGCTCGGGCTCACGCTCGGGCTGCTCGCGCTCGGCGCCACCGCGGCCACCACCGGGTCCGCCGTGACCGTGGAGGCGTCCGTCCGGGCCATGAAGCTCTTCGCCGACCGGCTCCTGCTCCCCGTCGCGTTCCTCACGCTGCTCAGCGGCCTGGTGCTGTCCCTGGGCACGCCGTGGGGACTCGCCCGGTACCGATGGGTCTGCACGAAGTTCTGGCTGACCCTCGCCACGACCACCGCCACGGTGTTCGCCCTGCGCCCCGGGGTGAACTCCGCGGTCACCGCCGTCGCCGCGGGCGGGCCCCTGCCCGATGCCGGTGACGTCCTGTTCGGGCCGGTCGTCTCGCTGTCCGCCTACGTCTTCATGACGGTGATCTCCGTGCTGAAGCCCTGGGGCCTGACCAGGCGGGGCAGGAGGCTGCGGGCACCCGCCCGGCGTGCCCTCCAGGACGCCTAAGTCGGCAACCGATTTGCCTAATGCTTTTAGGCAGATGCACACTTCTTTCTGGCAGAAGGGAGTGGCCGTATGGCACGCGCAGGACTGACACCGGAACGCCTGACCCGGGCAGGTGCCGAGCTGGCCGACGAGGTCGGCTTCGAGCAGGTGACCGTCTCGGCCCTCGCCCGCCGGTTCGACGTCAAGGTCGCGAGCCTGTACTCGCACGTGAAGAACTCCCAGGACCTCAGGACCCGGATCGCCCTGCTCGCGCTCACGGAACTCGCCGACCGGGCCGCCGACGCCCTGGCGGGACGGGCCGGCAAGGAAGCCCTGGCCGCCCTCGCGAACGTCTACCGCGACTACGCCCGGGAGCACCCCGGCCGTTACGCCGCCGCCCAACTGCGACTCGACCCGCAGACGGCGGCGGCGAGCGCCGGCGTCCGGCACGCGCAGATGACCCGGGCGCTGCTGCGCGGCTACGACCTGACGGAACCGGACCAGACCCACGCGGTCCGGCTGCTGGGCAGCGTCTTCCACGGGTACGTCAGCCTGGAGATGGGCGGCGGGTTCAGCCACAGCGCCCCCGACACCGACGTCACCTGGGCCCGGATCCTCGACGCCCTCGACACGCTGCTGCGCAACTGGCCCGAACCCCCCACCGACTCCCGAGGCTGACACCCATGCACACCGAGCACGACTGGATCACCACCCCCCTCACGGCGGACCTGCTGCGCGGCGCCCTCGACGTGGAGCGCACCGAGCACGGGCTGCTCCCGCACCGGCTGCCCGCCCGGGCCCGCGCCCAGAACACCAACGCCCAGCTGGCCATGGCCGAGGCCCAGCCCTCGGGCGTACGGCTGGCGTTCCGTACCGCCGCGACCGCCGTCGAACTGGACACGCTGCGCACCAAGCGCGACTACGCCGGCTTCCCGCCCCGCCCGGACGGCCTGTACGACCTGCTCGTCGACGGCCGCCCGGCCGGCCA
Organism: Streptomyces chartreusis NRRL 3882; assembly: GCF_900236475.1. Taxonomy (GTDB): domain Bacteria; phylum Actinomycetota; class Actinomycetes; order Streptomycetales; family Streptomycetaceae; genus Streptomyces; species Streptomyces chartreusis_D. Next base: position 4,898,528 of record NZ_LT963352.1, on the reverse strand, counting down.
GGCCCCCGGGACCGGCGGCAACGTCCTCACGATCGACATGGCCACCTGGGACGGTGAGGTCACGGCGGGCCCGGTCGGTACGGTCCGCTTCACCGGCCTGCCCGCGCGCGAGAAGGACGTCGAGATCTGGCTGCCGCACAACGAGACCACCGAGCTCGTCGCCCTGCGCACCGACGCGCCCGTGCAGCCCGTGCCGGACCGGGGCCGCAAGGTGTGGCTGCACCACGGCAGTTCGATCAGCCACGGCTCCGACGCCGCGAGCCCCACCGCCATCTGGCCCGCGATCGCCGCGTCGCTCGGCGGTGTGGAACTGGTCAACCTCGGTCTGGGCGGCAGCGCGATGCTCGACCCGTTCACCGCGCGCGCCATGCGGGACACCCCGGCCGACCTGATCAGCGTGAAGATCGGCATCAACATCGTCAACGCGGACGCGATGCGGCTGCGCGCGTTCGGGCCGGCCGTGCACGGCTTCCTCGACACGATCCGCGACGGGCACCCCGACGCCCCGCTGCTGGTCGTCTCCTCCATCCACTGCGCCATCCACGAGGCCACGCCCGGGCCCACGGCCCCCGACCTCGGCGCGCTCGGTGAGGGCCGGCTGCGGTTCTCCGCGATGGGCGACCCGGCGGAGGTGCCCGCCGGGAAACTGACGCTCGGCGTCATCCGCGAGGAACTGTCCCGCATCGTCCGGCAGCGCGCCGCCGACGACCCGAACATCCACTACCTCGACGGCCTCGACCTCTACGGCGCGTCCGACGCGGCCGGACTCCCCCTCCCCGACGAGGTCCACCCGGACGCCGCCACCCACCGCCACATCGGCGAACGCTTCCACGAACTGGCCTTCACCGGGAACGGCCCCTTCGCCCCGGCCTCATGACCACGTGACCTCCCGCGCGGGCGTCCACAGCCTGGGGACACCGTGGGGACGCCGTCGCGACTCCCGGGCCTGACAGACAGGTCAGAACGGCAACGGCCTCCCCCGTACCACCTCCAGACGTGACACCGCCCGGGTCAGCACCACGTACAGCCGGTGCAGCCCGCGTTCCTCCGCCTCGGCGATCGTCGCCGGCTCGACGGCCACGACGTGGTCGTACTCCAGGCCCTTGACGACGCTCGCCGGTACCAGGGACACCCGTGCGCCGAGTTCCTCCGGGCCCGCCGCGTCGATGCCGGCCGCGTCCAGGGCCGCCCGGATCCGGGGCACGTCCGCGTCCGCCGGGACGACCCCGACCGAGCCCTCCCGCCCGAGTGCGTCCCGGACGGCCTCCACGACCGCGCCGGGCACACCGTCCGGGTCCGTCTCGCGCATCCGCAACTCCCCGTCCCCGCGCAGCGACCGGGTGGCCGGTACGTCCACGTCCAGCCGCTCCAGCAGCCGGTTGGCGAGGCCGACGACCGCCCGCGGCACACGGAAGCCCGTGGTCAGCTCGACCACGGGCGCGTCCGATTTCCCCAGGTGCGCCAGGACGGTCGGCCACGAGCGGGCCGCCCACGGTGTCGTGCCCTGCGCCAGGTCGCCCAGGACCGTCAGCGAGCCGAAGCGGGCCCGGCGGGCGATGGCCCGGCACTCCATCGGGGACAGGTCCTGTGCCTCGTCCACGACGACGTGCCCGTATCCCTCCGGGTGCTCGATCAGCCCGGCGACCTCGTCGAGGAGCACCAGGTCGGCGGCCGACCAGCGCGCCGACTTCCACGTCCGGGGCGGCTTCCGCCACAGCAGCGCCCGCTGCTCGCCGGGGTCCAGCAGCCCGTCGGCGGCCTCCGCCAGCGCCCCGGGATCGCCGAGCAGTCCGGCCACGACCTCCTCGGGCCGCACCCGGGGCCAGACGGCGTCGACGTACGCGGACAACGGCCGCGCCCGCTCGACCCGGCGCACCCAGGCGTTGGACTGCGGCCCGGCCCGCCGCTCGGCCTGCTCGCGCACCGAGCGCACGATCCGCGACCGCACCCGCTCGCGCCCGACCCCGTACGGCGGTTCCTCCTCCCGCACCCGGGCCACGATCCGCGCCAGCTCCGCCGCCGGCACCCGCCACCGGTACGCCCCGTCGGGCACCGCGAGCGCCTCGCCACCACCGCCGTCGGCGCGCACGCGCGCGTACAGCGCCCTCCGCAGCACCTCGGCCATCCGGGCGTCGTGCTTGACGACGGCCGCCGCCGGCTCGTCATGGCCCCTGACCGGATGCCGTGCGATCTCCTCGGCCGGCGTCGACTGCCGCACACCGGTCTCGCCGAGGGACGGCAGGACCTCCGCGATGTACGACAGGAAGGTGCGGTTGGGCCCGAGGATCAGCAGACCGCCGCGCCGGATGCGCTGCGGGTGTGTGTAGAGCAGGTACGCGGCCCGGTGCAGCCCGACGGCGGTCTTGCCGGTGCCGGGCGCCCCCTGCACGCACAACGACACCGCCAGGTCCCCGCGTACGAGGTCGTCCTGCTCGGGCTGGATCGTCGCGGCGATGTCCCGCATGGGCCCGACGCGAGGCCGTTCGATCTCCCGGGCGACGATCTCACTGGTCCGCGCCTCGCCCTGCCCCAGGTGCTCGTCCTCCAGGCCGGTGAGGTCGCCGGAGTCGCCCCGGCTGCCGGGCGCCCACCCGAACCGCCGGCGCACGGCGACGCCCTGCGGGTCCCGGGCCGAGGCCTGGTAGAAGGCGCGCGAGACGGGCGCACGCCAGTCGACGACGAGGGGCGGTTCGGCGGGATGCTCGGAGATCCGCAGCCGCCCGATGTGCAACTCACCCTGCTCCCCCTGAAGCGCCCCGAAGAACAAGGGCCCCTCGGGCAGCTCACGCAACGCCTTCGCCCTGCTGCGCAGCTGGTATCCGAGGACTTCGGCGTCGGCACCGGACGCGGAGACGTCCTCGCCGACGACGACCTGTTCACCGGCGCCCTGGACCATCGCGGCGAGGGCGTCCCGGCAGCGCTCGTGGTGGGCGCGTTCCCGGTCGAGGAGGTACTGAAGGGCAGGCTCGGTCGACGTCATTCCACCGAGCGTACCGAAAGAACGTAACCGAGTTAAATTTATTACTCAGTATCACTACTGGGCCGGTCCACCCGGACGCGCGGCGGCAGCCCCGCCGCCAGCCACCCGAACGCCCGCTCAGCCGCCGCCACCGCGTCCGCCCGTACGTCCGCCACCCGCTCCCCCGCCGCGATCCGCCGCCAGTTCTCCATCGCGAGGATCCGCTGTACGGCCATGATCTGCCCGGCCGCGAGCCGCGCGTCGAGATCACCCCCGAGCACCTCGGCGAGCGCGGCCTCGGACCGCTCCTGATGCGTGTGCGCCCGGGCCACCAGGGAGGGGGTCCCGTAGAGCAGCCGGTGGAAGGCGAGCACCCGGGGATCGTCGTTGAGCCCGGTCACGGGATCGCACCGCTCCAGCCCCTCCAGAAAGTGCCGCCGCAACGCCGCCACGGGCTCCCCCTCGGCCTCCGTCACGACCCGCGCGGCCTCGCCCTCGTGGTCGGCGATCCGGTGCAGCACCAGATCCTCCTTCGCCGGGAAGTACCGGAACAGCGTCGGCTTGGAGATCTCGGCCGCCGCCGCCACCTCGGCGACGGACACCGCGTCGAACCCCTTCTCCAGAAAGAGCCCGATCGCGATGTCCGACACGACCTGGTACATCCGCTGCTTCTTGCGCTCCCGCAGCCCGATCTCACTCATGCGGCGAGCCTACGCAGTACCGCGGGGCGGGGTTCCCGTCAGGAACCGTGCCAGCGGATCAGCGCGGCCATGATCTGCGAACGGCTCGGCACCTGCGCCAGTCCGAGCGGCTGCGCGGCGGCGGTGAGGATCTTCTGGAGCTTGCCGGCGGCCACGGGCAGGGCCACCCAGTTGAACGCGGCGTCCTCGCGCAGGGACAGCGACACCCGGATGACGTCGGTGAAGACCGACTGCGCCCGCTTGAAGTCGAGGATCAGCGGCAGGTCCCGCTCCCACCCGGACGAGCTGCCCGGCCGGATCCTCTCGACCAGGTCGCACCATTCACGGACCATACGGCTCTCCTGATCGGCCGGATAGCGCATCAGGTAGAGGTGGGTGGCCAGGTCGTAGAGCGGATCGCCCAGCATCGCCAGCTCCCAGTCGATGACCCAGAGCCGGCCCTCCGGGTCGAGGACGAGGTTCTCCCGGTGCAGATCCGCGTGCAGGAGACAGAACGGGCGCTCCTGGAGCCCCAGCACGTGCTTCCTCAGGAGGGTGAACGATTCGTCCGAGATACCGAGCGCGCGGAACAGGCCGGCGAACGCCGTGTGGTTCTTCCGGTAGACCTGCTCCTCGACGAAGACGATCAGACGTTCCAGAAAGCCGTCGCTGTCCCCGTCCTCGGCGCGGTCCCGGTCCTCACAGCGCCGCTGCACACTCAGCATGCCCGGCGTGACCCGCACCATCTCCCGGAAGAGGTCGACGATCTGGTCGAACACCGCGTCGGGAACGCGCCGCCCCGGCCGCCGCTGCTCACCGAGCGTCCGCCCCTCGATGAAGTCCTGGAAGCCCATACCGGCGACATCGACGATGCCGGGGACGCGACTGATGTGCTCCTGGAGGGCGCGCAGCAGCGCCTCCTCCGACTTGAAGCACCTCCGGTCGAACCACAGGATCTCGGAGCGCGGCTCGCGGACCTTGACGGTTCGTGTCCCGCCGGGCAACGCGAGGACGTAGGTCTCGTGGTGGTACCCCTTGAGCGGCCCCTTGACCAGGTTCGGGTCGCCACTCATCTCGACTGCTCGCTGCCGAGCACCGGAGACCGATGGGGGTGTCATTGGGTGGTTCAGCCTGCCCCGGTGGTGCGGATGGTGTAAGGGGGAAGGCACGTTACTCCACCGGACACCGTCATCAGGGGAGAACCCGGCTATCGAGCCGAACTCACCCCCTCTCAGGTGAACCGGCGCTACTGGCCGCGCAGCAACGCCAGTACGGGCTCCAGGGACTCGATCACCGCGTCCGCTCCCGATTCCCTCAGGAGCTTGGCCTTGCGGGGGTTGCTCGCGTACCCGAGGAACGGCACCCCGGCCCGGGCGGCGGCCTCGCGGTCCGAGGGCGTGTCGCCGATCATCAGGGCGTCGGCCGGGGCGGCGCCCATGGCGTTCAGCGCCCGGTTGAGGCAGTGGGGGTCCGGCTTCAGGAGGTGGAGCTCCTGGGTGCGGCCGTACAGGTGGGGGGCGAAACAGCCGACGAGGCCCCGGGTTTCGAGGTACTTGCGCACCACCCGCGGGGAGTTGTTGGTGGTGATCGCGAGGCCGGAGCCCACCGCCGACCAGGTGCGTATCAGCGGATCCGCGTACGGGGTCGGCATCGCCGAGGACGCGGCCCTCAGCTCCTCCTGGGTGAGACGTTCCTCCAGCTCCGCGACGAGGTCGCTGCCGGGGTGCCTGCGGTCCACGGCGCGCAGGACGACCTGCGGGTCGAGCGACTCGCGTTCCGTCTCGGTCAGCAGACCGTGCAGACCCCGGCTCTCCAGCCAGGACACCAGGTCGCTCGCCACCCGGTCCGCCGAGTGACCGGCGAACAGCCGGCAGATGGGCCCGTCGAAGTCCCACAGCACGACACGGGCGCTTTTGATCAGAGTCGGAAGGTGGTGCTGATCGTTCTCGTTCTCGACTGTCGCCGAACCAGTCTGTGTCGTATCAGAAGTCACTAGGAGAGTGTCAGGTCCGTGGTGATGGTTTCCCAGAGGGCGTCGAACCACTTCTGGGATTCCTGCACGAACGCCGCGTCCCGCAGGCCCGCCCGCTTCACGAAGGAGAAGAGGAGCGACTGGGAGCCGAGGACGTCGTACATGTCCAGCGTCTGGCTGCCCCACTCCTCCGCGCGCCTGGTCAGCATGTAGTAGCCGATCAGCGCCTCCTCCCCGTTGAGCAGGTACAGCTTCACGGGCGGGGTGAAGGGCAGCGCGCGGAACGTGACGTGCACGTCGATGCCGTGCGTGGAGCGCAGGGCCAGCAGGTTGTGCTGGAGGACCTGCCCCTGCGCGTTGCGCATCGCCAGCCACCGCGTGTGGACCGGGTTGTCGTCGCCGTGCGCCTCCACGGGGACGGGGAAGGCCAGTTCGATGTCCCGGGACGGGACCAGGATGCGGACGTCGATCGACTCGGGGCGGATCCGGCCTTCGTGGATCAGGCGGAGCGGCTCGCCGATGGCGACCATCAGGGTCTCCGCGGTGTGGCAGACGACGTCGACGCGGACCCGGCGGGCCGAGAACGCCTCGGTGAGCCGCGGCGCCAGGCCCACCATCGTCGGCTGGGGCTCGCCGCGGGCCGGAACGGGTGCGGCGATCCGCGGCGGGCTGCCCTTGCTGACGTCGGCGAGAAGGCCGTCCTCCTGGAGTGCCCGCAGGGCCTGGCGGACGGCGCCGCGCTCCACGCCGAACTCCTCCGCCAGTTCGGCCTGGGTGGGCAGGCGGTCGCCCGGCTTGAGGTCACCGGCGCGGATACGTTCCCGCAGGATGTCGGCGATCTTCTGGGGCGAGAGCCTGCTGCTGCCGTTCACTGCCACGTTCTCCGCCATGTTGTCCTGGGTCACGACCAAACGCTACAACTCTGATCCATCTGACGGGAGTTGTTTGAAAGTTGTTTATTGCTAGTAGCCAAGCGGGGACAACTTAATCAGAGTTGGTTGCCAACTCACCTGAGTTGGCGGAAGTTTTGCTTCCGAAGGGGGAACTCAGATGCCCGCCCTCGCTCTCCTCTCCGCCGCCTTCGTCGTCGCCTTCGAACAGCTCGTCCAGTGGAAGTACGGTCCGGCCGGAATCGTCGGGCTGATCCTTCTCACCGTGGGCATCAAGGCCAAGAGCCCGGCCGTCAGCTCGGCGGGAGCGGTCGTGCTCGCGCTGCTGATGACGGGGCCCGCCCGCTGAGTCAGCTCGTGAGCACCAGTTCCGAACTGATCGTCTCCCACAGCGCGTTGAACCACAGGTGCGACTGCTCGACGAACGTCGTGTCGCGCAGGCCGGGGCCCTGCTGGAAGGAGAACAGCATCGACTGGGTGCCTTGGGCGTCGTACATCTCCAGGTGCTCGTGGTCGATCTCGGCCTCCCGGCGCATCAGCGTGTAGTACGCGAACAGCGCCTCGGTGTTGTTGAGCAGGTACAGCTTCACCGGTGGGGTGAAGGGCAGCGCGCGGAACGTGACGTGCACGTCGATGCCGTGCGTGGAGCGCAGGGCCAGCAGGTTGTGCTGGAGGACCTGCCCCTGGGCGTTGCGCATCGCCAGCCACCGCTCGTGCACCCAGTCGTCGCCGCACCCCTCGACCGGCACCGGGAAGGCGAGGTCGATGTCCCGGCTCGGCAGCAGGACCCGGACGTCGACCTTGGCCGGTTTCAGCCGTCCGGCGTGGATCTGCCGCAGCGGCTCGCCGATGGCGAGCGTGAGGGAGATGGAGGTCAGGCACACGGCGTCGATCTCGACGTGCTCCGCGGCGAAGGCCTCGGCGATCCGGGGTGCGAGGGCCACAGTGGTGGGCAGGGGCGGGGCTTCCGGGCCGGTCAGCGCCCTGGCGGGGTCGGGGGCGACGGTCGCCGGGCTGCCCTTGGACACGTTGGTGAGCAGCCGCTCGGACTGGAGGATGCGCAGGGCCTGGCGTACGGCACCGCGCTCGACACCGAACTCGTGGGCCAGTTGGGCCTGGGTGGGCATGCGTTCGCCCGGCCGCAGTGCTCCTGACCTGATCCGGGCGCGCAGTTCGTCGGCCACCTCGCGATGTGTTCTCTGTGGCCGCTGCGACCTCTTCCGTCCATTGACGGAGGCGTGTTCCGGGTCCACAACCAAACAGTACAACTTCCCGCCATCTTTCGGCAGTTCAGCACCAGGTGGTTATGAGCCGCTTCCAAGCGGAGATAAGTACAGTGAAGTTGGTCGCCAACTTGGGTGACATGGTCAGGCCTTCAAGGGGTTGGCCATCCATCATGGGGCTCCCTTCCGGAGGGGAGCCGGGAGCCCCGACAGCTCGCTACGGATGCGGGATCCCAGTCGTCGGCGGAAGGAGGGCGGCTCAGAACATGTCCGGGCACCAAGGCCGCCTGGACGTGCGCAGCAGGGCGTCGGCCTTCCGGGCGGCGCCCGCTCGTTCTTCCTGGACCCGGCCCAGCGCCGCCAGCCGCACCGCCGACTCGTCACCGAGCCACAGCGCCGCCAACTCGCCCAGTCCGAGAGTCAGTTCCGCGCTCTCGGTGGTCGGCGTGCAGGACGCCCCGGCGGCCGAGGCCTCCAGCCGGTAGCGCCCCCCGGTCAGATCGTCCACGCCGGCGACCTCCAGCACCAGCGTCCCCTCCCCCTCGTACGTCCGCGCCTGAAGCGCCCGTACGACGTCGAGGATCCGCACCCACAGCCAGTCCGACAGCGAGGTGATCCTGGCCGCCCGCGGATCCGGCAGGAGGAACGGGAGCAGGTCGTCGGGCGCCCGCCAGCCGCTCTTGACCGTCACGACCCAGTCGATGGAGCACAGGTACTGCCACAGGGCACGCTCCGCGGCCGGGGTCGCGCCGAGCAGCCACCTCACGGTGGCCGTGTTCAACGGCTGCTTGGCGTCGCCCCAGTGGTCGTCGACCTCGTAGGCGGCCATGCCCTCGACCTCGCCGGAGGCCGAGCGGTACACGGCGAAGAAGGGCAGCTTCCACGACGGGTCGAACCGCAGCGCGCCGGTGTTGAGCTTCCACCACACCTCGTCGCGCGTGATCACACCGGGCTGGGTGCGGCGCAGCCGCTCGTGCAGTTCCGGGCCGAGCTTGCGGACGTCCTCGCCGTCCACCAGGTCGATCCGGCCGCCGTCCGCCGGGCCCGCCCAGCGGGCGTCGAGACCGGCGCGGGGCACGTCGACCGTCCACTCGGACATCCAGGTCGCCGGCCCGAAGCCGTACCGGCCGTAGATCGGGTACTCGGCGGCGATCAGCGTCGCGACGACGTCCCCGCGCTCCTTCGCGGCCGCCAGGTCCCGCGCCATCATCCGGCTGAGCAGCCCGCGGCGGCGGTGGGTGGCGGTGACGGTGACGCCGGAGACGGCGTCGGCCTGGACGCTCGCCCCGCCCACGGCCGTGAGTTCCTGGTCGAAGGACCGGAAGGTCGCCACGCACCGGCCGCCGTCGAAAGCGCCGAGATGACGGCCGGGGACGAACTGCCGGCGACGCCCCTCGATCTCCTCCTCGGACGGGCCCGGCACCCGCAGGAAGCCGGTGTTCACGGCACGCAGCCAGTCGGTGAACTCGGCTTCGGTGATGGGGCGTACGTCGATGCCGTCGGCGCGGGGAGTGGCGGTCATGGATTCACGCTAGGCGGAGGGCCGGTCGGTGTCGCGTAAATATCCGACCGCCGGCCCTCCCCGGGCCCGCGGAGCCTCACACGAGCAGGTCGTCGACCTGGGCCTCCCCCTCGCGGTACCGGCGCGCGATCTCCGCGCTGCACTCGTCGGCGGTGCGCTGGAGCCGCTGCCGCCGCCGGGAGACCTGCTGCTCGTAGCGCACGAGCCGGCCCATCGCGGTGTTCAGCTCCAGGTCCGTCCGGGCGTCCAGGTCGGACAGCTCGACCTCGGCGAGCATCTCCGCGGCCAGCCGCCGGTACTCCTCGCCCCGCGGCGTGCCGAGGGTCAGATGACGGGCGGAGGAACGGTGCCGGGCCGGGGAGTCCCGCAGGATCTCCGCGAGCCGCTCGACGACGGACGCCTCCGCGGGTACGGCCACGGAGGCCGCGCCCACCGGGGTGCGCCGCGTCAGCTCCGCCCGCAGGATGTCGATCCGCCCCTGCAGCAGCCGCCGTACGTAACTGAGGTCGGCTTCGTCGCGCTGGGCGTCGCGGCGCAGCGTGCGCAGCTCGGGCAGGCTCAGCGCGACCAGGTCGTGTTCGGGAGCGTCCGAGGGCAGCGGCGGGCTGTCGGTGCGCTGTGTGGGCGGCCGGTGGTACTCCGGTGCCCCGGTCCCCGTGTGGCTCGACCAGACAGCCCCCAGCGGATGTCCGGTACTGGATGTGCTCATGTGCCTCAACCGTCCCCTCGACCGGTGTGTGAAAGCATCGTGCCACCCCAAGTGGCCGCTATGGGAACGAGTGCCCCCGATAGACCCCAGATGGGCGGTTAAGCAGCAAAATACGGCCGTGCGCGGCCCGTTGGCGCCCTGAGCAAACCACCCTTTCGGGCCATGTGCGAACCACCCGCGGTCTCATGTTCACCGCCCTGCATGATGGACGTATGCGAGCAGTGGTGCAGAGGGTGGACGGCGCGAGCGTCGTCGTGGACGGCGAGACCGTGGGGGCGATCGAGGGCGAGGGGCTGTGCGTCCTCGTCGGCGTCACGCACGAGGACACCAAGGAGAAGGCGGCCCAGCTGGCCCGCAAGCTCTGGTCGGTCCGCATGCTGCACGACGAGAAGTCGTGCAGCGACATCGACGCCCCGCTCCTGGTGATCAGCCAGTTCACCCTGTACGGCGATGCCCGCAAGGGCCGCCGCCCCACCTGGAACGCCGCCGCCCCCGGCGATGTCGCCGAGCCGCTGGTCGACGAGGTGGTCGCCCAGCTGCGCTCGCTGGGCGCGACGGTGGCCACGGGCCGCTTCGGGGCGGCGATGCGCGTATCACTGACGAACGACGGCCCGTTCACCGTGCTGATCGAAATCTGACCCGAAAGGTCTACAAGCTTTACGGCGCGACGACGACTTCCTGGGCGGCGGCGGTGTCCCCGGCCACCAGCGGCGCGTCCACGGCCACGTTCCGCTTCACCAGGGCGAGGGCGACCGGCCCCAGCTCGTGGTGGCGTACGGAGGTCGTGATGAAGCCGATCTTCCGACCGTCGGGGCCGTCGTCCGCGAGCCGGACCTCGGTGCCGGCCACCGGCAGGTGGACCTCGCTGCCGTCCAGGTGCAGGAAGACCAGCCGGCGCGGCGGCTTGCCCAGGTTCTGCACCCGGGCGACCGTCTCCTGGCCCCGGTAGCAGCCCTTCTGGAGGTGCACCGCCGAGCCGATCCAGCCCAGCTCGTGCGGGATGGTGCGGTGGTCGGTCTCGAAGCCGAGCCGGGGCCGGTGCTGCTCGACGCGCAGCGCCTCGTAGGCCAGGATCCCGGCGGGCGGCCCGGCCTGCGCGGCATACGCCTCCAGGTCGGCGCGCGGCAGGAACAGGTCCCGGCCGTACGGCGTCTCCCGTACGACGACGCCCTGCGGCACCTCCGCGATGGAGCCGGCCGGCAGGTGCACGACCGCGATGTCGGCCGTGCGGTCGGCGACCTCGACCTTGTAGAAGAACTTCATGGACTCCAGGTACGCGATCAGCGCCTCCTGGGTGCCCGGCTCCACATGGGCCCAGACGGTCTCGCCGTCGTCGACGAGGTAGAGGGCGTGCTCGATGTGGCCGTTCGCGGAGAGGATCAGCGCCTCGGTGGCCTGGCCGGCCGGGAGGTCGCTGACGTGCTGGGTGAGCAGGAGGTGCAGCCAGGCGAGCCGGTCCTCGCCGGTGACGGTGACGACCCCCCGGTGCGAGAGGTCCACGAAACCGGTGCCGTCGGCGAGGGCACGCTGCTCGCGGAACAGATCGCCGTAGTGGGCGGCGACGCCTTCGTCCACGCCCTCGGCGGGGACGGCGCCGGGCAGGGTCAGCAGGGGGCTCTTCATATCCGTAAGCCTACGACTCGGTAGTTGAAGCCTTGAGGGTGCAGTCCTCACAGCGGCCGAAGATCGCGAAGTGCTTCATGTCGGTGTCGAACCCGAACGTCTGCCGCAGCTTCGCCGTGAACTCGGCCGCCACGGACACGTCCGCCTCGATCACGTTCTGGCAGTCACGGCAGACCAGGTGGAGGTGGTGGTGCCGGTCCGCGAGGTGGTACGTCGGCGCTCCGTGCCCCAGATGGGCGTGGCTGACCAGGCCGAGCTCCTCCAGCAGCTCCAGCGTCCGGTAGACCGTGGAAATGTTGACCCCCGACGCCGTCTTCCTCACTTCCACGAGGATGTCGTCGGGGGTCGCGTGCTCCAGGGTGTCCACGGCTTCGAGCACGAGTTGCCGCTGCGGGGTCAGCCGGTAGCCGCGCTGCCGCAGATCGCTCTTCCAGTCGGTGCTCACCACACCGGCCAGTCTAGAACTACTTGAAGAAGGCGATGCCGTCGTCGGGCATGTCGTCGGGCAGGGCCTTGGCCCAGCGCTCGACCTCCTCCGGGGTGACGACCTTCTTCAGGTGGGCCGACATGTAGGGGCGCAGCTCCACCTCGGGGGTCTGCTTCTCGCCGACCCACATCAGGTCGCTCTTGACGTAGCCGTAGAGCCGCTTGCCGCCGGTGTACGGCTGGGAGGCGGCGGTGCGGGCCACCGCGTCCGTCACGAGGTCGATCTGCGGCTTCTTGTCGGCCAGCTCGCCGTACCAGATCTCGATGACGCCGTCGTCGCGGGTCATCGTCACCTCGACCTTGCGCTCGGCGTCGATCCGCCAGAAGCCGTGCTCGGACTCCAGCGGCCGGACCTTGTTGCCGTCCTTGTCCAGCACCCAGCTGTGGGAGCGGTACTCAAGGAAGTCCCGGCCGTCGTGGGTGAAGGCGACCTCCTGCCCGAAGTTGCACTTCTCGGAGCCGGGGAAGTCGTGCACACCGGCACCGGCCCAGTTGCCGAGCAGGAAGGCGAGCGGGACGAGGTCTTTGTGGAGGTCGGACGGGATCTCGATCATCGGAAGTTCCTAGACGGGGGTCAGCGCTGGCCCTGGTACAGCTTCTTCACGGTCAGTCCGGCGAAGGCGAGGACGCCGACGGCGACCAGGACCAACAGGATTTCGAAGAAAAGCTCCACGGGGTGCTCCTTGAGCGGGGTGCGGATGTGTGCACAGGGCCGGGGCCAGCTTACGCGGGCGCCTTCGGCACTACGATTCCGGCTATGGCGAAGAAGCTGGTGATCAAGGTGACGGCGGGGGCCGACGCCCCCGAGCGGTGTTCCCAGGCGTTCACGGTGGCGGCGGTGGCCGTCGCGAGCGGCGTCGACGTCTCCCTGTGGCTGACCGGCGAATCCGCCTGGTTCGCCCTGCCCGGCCGCGCCGCCGAGTTCGAGCTGCCGCACGCGGCCCCGCTCCCCGACCTGCTCGACTCGGTCCTGGCAGCCGGCCGCGTCACCCTGTGCACGCAGTGCGCGGCCCGCCGCGACATCACGGAGAAGGACGTCATCGAAGGCGTCCGCATCGCGGGCGCGCAGGTCTTCGTGCAGGAGGCGCTGGCGGACGAGACCCAGGCGCTCGTCTACTGAGCCGCCTCCGTGTGGAGGCAGAACGGGTGGCCCGCCGGGTCCAGGAGCACCCGGACGCCGTCCTGCGGCTGGTACGCGGCGAGCCGCGCGCCCTCGGCCAGGGCCCGCGCGGTCTCCTCTTCCAGGTCGTCGACCTCGATGTCGAGGTGGATCATCATCTGCTGCCGGTCCGGCGTACTCGGCCAGACGGGCGGCCGGTAGGCGGGCTCGGTCTGGAAGGACAGGCCGGTGCCGCCGCCCGGCGGCCGGATGTGCACCCAGTCCTGCCACTCCTCCCCGCGCCACACCCGCCACCCGGGCAGCAGCCGCAGGTAGAAGGCGGCCAGCTCACGGGCGTCCGGGGCGTCCAGAGTCGCCGCCGTCAGGCGCACGGTTGCTCCCCCCTCATCGGTTCAGTGCCGCTTCTTGCCGTCCAGCTCGTCCCACCACTCGTCGGACTGGGGATCCCCGGACGGGTCGTCCCACCAGCGGTCCTCCGGCCCCCGGCGGTTCGCGACCATCGCGGCGACGGGCGGGATGACCATGGCCACCACGCACATCCCGACGGCCACAGGGATGGACCACAACCGCACGACACCCCAGGCCAGGACGAAGAGGCCGATGCACAGGCCCATCATCGCGAAGTACGTATGCCGCCGTCGTGCGTACATACGTCCAGCGTAGGTCCGGGCAGCCCGAAGGGCCGCACCCCAGGCGTCCAACCCGTGGGGTGCGGCCCTTCATGGCCTTGCCGCCGTCAGACGGCGATCGCGACCTCCGCCAGGCCGCCCTTCTGGGCGACGACCGTGCGGTCGGCGGTGGCGCCGGGCACGAGGGCACGGACGGTCCAGGTGCCCTCGGCCGCGTAGAAGCGGAACTGTCCGGTCGCCGAGGTCGGCACCTCGGCCGTGAACTCGCCGGTCGAGTCCAGCAGACGGACGTAGCCGGTCACCGGCTCGCCGTCCTTGGTCACCTGACCCTGGATGGTGGTCTCACCGGGCTTGATCGTCGAGGCGTCCGGGCCGCCGGCCTTCGCTCCACACATGTCGTACTCCTGAGAGGTCTTGAAAGGTCGGTCGGTTTGCTTACTTGTTGGCGCCGAGCTCGATCGGCACGCCCACCAGGGAGCCGTACTCGGTCCAGGAGCCGTCGTAGTTCTTGACGTTCTCCACGCCGAGCAGCTCGTGCAGCACGAACCAGGTCAGCGCGGAGCGCTCACCGATGCGGCAGTAGGCGATGGTGTCCTTGGCCAGGTCGACGCTCTCCGCGGCGTAGAGCTCCTTGAGCTCCTCGTCCGACTTGAAGGTGCCGTCGTCGTTGGCGTTCTTGGACCACGGGATGTTGCGGGCGCTCGGCACGTGGCCGGGGCGCTGGGACTGCTCCTGCGGCAGGTGGGCCGGGGCGAGCAGCTTGCCGGAGAACTCGTCGGGCGAGCGCACGTCGACGAGGTTCTGCGAGCCGATGGCCGCCACCACGTCGTCGCGGAAGGCACGGATCGACGTGTCCTGCGGCTTGGCCTTGTAGTCGGTCTTCGGGCGCTCCGGCACGTCGTCGCCGGCGACCAGCTCGCGGGCGTCGAGCTCCCACTTCTTGCGGCCGCCGTCGAGGAGCTTGACGTTCTCGTGGCCGTACAGCTTGAAGTACCAGTACGCGTACGAGGCGAACCAGTTGTTGTTGCCGCCGTAGAGGACCACGGTGTGGTCGTTGCCGATGCCCTTCTCCGACAGGAGCTTCTCGAAGCCCTCCTGGTCGACGAAGTCACGGCGGACCGGGTCCTGGAGGTCCTTGGTCCAGTCGATCCGGATGGCGTTCTTGATGTGGTTCTTCTCGTAGGCGGACGTGTCCTCGTCCACCTCGACGATGGCGATGGTCGGGTCGTCCAGGTGCTCCTGGAGCCAGTCGGCGTCGACCAGGACGTCGCTGCGGCTCATGCTCTTTCTCCTCCGGGGCAGTTGCGGCGGGGCGTGCGAGGTCTGCGGGGCGCGCGCCCATGACGAGGGCGGCGCACAGGTGCCCTTGGTGCAGGGCGGCGGGGATGCGCGCGTCGGCGCATGGGCCGGCGCGGTCGCTCAGAAGGTGCGACAGAGCATGGCGGCGACGCGGCACAGGTCTACTGCCCGCCGCTTCGTGAGATCCGCCTGTCGCTTCATGCTGTCGATCGTAGGGACGGTCGGGCACGCATGTCACCGGTGTGTCGCATGCTGAGACGAGATAATCCGCCATGTGGGACCGAAGGGGTTCGCGCCCGTGCGGGACCAGGATCGCGGTCGCATGTATCCGCCATCACATCTGAGCTGCGGACAGCACCGTCTCGCCCACCGGACACCGCAGGTCCGGTCCGTCTGCGCCTTCCTACCCGGCCAGGCGGACGTTGGAACCCTTCACCGTGATCTCGACGCCGTCGGGCGCGGCCTGGACCTTGTCCAGCTGGATGCCGCCCGGCAGGCCGTCGATCTTCTGCTGGAAGTCGGTGATGGCCCGGACCCGGGACTCGGCGATCTCGACACCGCCGAACTTGGGCAGGCCGTCGGCCTTCACCCGGACGGTGTCGCCGTCGATCACCGTCACCGAGCTGAGCACGGAGACCGGTTCGGGCAGCTTGGTGCCGAGGACGGTGGCCTCGACGGTGACCTTGATCTTGCCGTTGCCGCCGTCGGAGAGGCCGACGACGTGGGCGGTGACGCCCGGGGCGACCTGGGTGGGCTCGGACTTCGCCGTCTTCAGCAGCTCGTCGTAGGCGATGGTCGCGGTGCCGGTGGCGCTGGTGGCGGTGGCGGAGCTGTAGTCGCCGGAGAACTCGACGCCCCGCATGTCGGCCCGGAGGTCGTCGATACGGATCTTCTCGGCGCCGTTGCCCGCGGCGGCCTCGTAGTCGGTGATGCCGACCTCGATGTCGTCCAGGGAGCCGCCGACGACCTGGGTGAGGAACGGGAAGCCCTTGATGGACACGTCCGGGGTGGCGGAGAGGTTCTCGGTGGTCTTCAGGCGGTCGGCGGCCTCGCCCTCGGCGAAGTGCACGGCGACGCGGTCGGCGATCACGAAGAGTCCGCCCAGGATCACGACGAAGATCAGCAGTATTCGCAGTGCGCGCATGCGGTGTTTCCCTCACCTAGGCGGTTGGACGGCGGTCCGGCGTTCGACGACCGAGCGGCCGTCCTTGCGTGAGGGTAACTCCGCGTGGGTCTGGTCCACGGGTTTGTCGATCATCTGTGACAGGCCGGGCGCCCGGCGTCCGTGCCCGGTGCCGGGCGGGTCCGCAGCCCGGCGGAACGGGGTGCCGCTGCGCCCACCCGTGCCGCCCCAGCGGCACGACTGCCGGCAGCTGGGGCAGCCCGCGCACGCGACCCAAACACCACCGCCGCCTAAGCGCTAGACCAGGGCCCGACCGAGTACGTAGACCGCCGGGGCCGCCGCCGACAGGGGCAGGGCCACGCCTGCGGTGAAGTGGACGAAGCGGGACGGGTAGTCGTAGCCGGCGACTCGGTGGCCGATCAGGCCGCAGGCCGCCGCGCCCACGCCCAGGAGGGCGCCCGACGTGCCCAGGCCCGTCAGCGAGCCGCCCGCGACGCCGCCGCCCGCCGCCGCGAGCAGCGCGACCACCACGGACACCGGGGTCGGCAGCGGCAGGGCACGGGCCAGGACCGCGACCGCCACCGCGATCGCGCCCACGGTCACCGCGTCCGCCTCGGCCGCGAGGTACCCGCCCGCCACGATCGCCAGCGCCGACGCCGCGACCGTCGCCATCAGGCCGTACATCCGCTCGTCCGGGTCGGCGTGCGACCGCAGCTGGAGCACCAGCGCCAGCAGCACCCACACCCCGAGCGTGCCCAGGATCGCCGAGGGCGAGCCGTCCGACGCCAGCAGCGCCGCGTCCGCGGCCAGCGCGCCCGCGAAGCCCAGTGCGATGCCCTGCCGGGCCGGCCACATCCCGTTCAGCCGGAACCAGCCCGCCGCAGTGACGGCCTGGAGGACGACGAGCGGCACCAGGAGCGCATACGTGCCGACCGCCGCCGCGCCCGCCAGCAACAGCCCCAGCAGCGCCGTCAGCGCGGCCGGCTGCACCCCGGGCTCGATGATCGGCGACCGTCCTTCCGCCCGCGCCCGCTGCGCGTCCGTGACGCGCGCGTTCCCGGCGACGGTGGCCGGGCCGTACTCGGCAGCGGGAGCGGGAGGCGAAGCGGGCGCAGCAGCAGGAACCGCCTCACTGGGAGTCCCGTATCCCTGCGGCGGCAGATACGCCGTCTCCTCCGCCGCCGTCACCGGCGCGGACACCGGCGACTGCGTCTGCGTCTCCCAGGTCTGCCCCTGCCACTGCTGCGTGTACTGCTGGGCGGCGTACGGATCGTCGTACCCCTGGTGCCCTTGCTGGTACCCCTGCTGCCAGTAGGGGTCGTAGCCGTCGTACGGCTGGTTGGGCTGATTGGTCATGGTCACCCTCCTGCGAACGGCGGGAGCACCTCGACCGTGCCGCCGTCGGCCAGCCGTACCGTCTCATGTCCGCGGGTGCCCACGGGGTCACCGTCCACGAGGAACGAGCATCGCCGCAGCACGCGCTCGAGTTCGCCGGGGTGCCGCTCACGCACCCCGTCGAGCGCCTCGGCGAGCGTGGCCGCCTCGTACGGCTCCTCGGCCACCCCGGCCGCGGCCTTGGCGGCGGCCCAGTAGCGCACCGTGACCTTTGGCATCTGCTTCCTCGATTGCTTGTCGGTGAACCCCGTCAGGCTAGCCCGCCCGGCCCACCACCCACTCCCCGATCCGGCCCAGCAGTTCGTCACTCGCCGCGTGCTCGGCATGCCCCATGCCCGGCTCCAGCCACAGTTCGCCCTGGTCAGCCGCCGCCGCGGCCAGCATGCGGGGATGGTCGACGGGGAAGTAGCCGTCGGCGTCGCCGTGCACGATCAGCAGGGGCGTGGGCGCGATCCTCGGCACGGCCTCCACCGGGGAGAGGGGGACCGGGTCCCAGTCCCGGTGGTGGATGCGGGTACGGAATCCGTAGCGGCTCACCACGCGGCCCTCCGGCCGCGTCACCAGCCAGTGCAGCCGGCGCATGGGGGCGGTCCCCCGGTAGTACCACCGGGCCGGCGCGCTCACCGACACCACCGCGTCGGTCTGCCGCGGGTACAGCGCCCCGTGCCGCAGCACCACCGAGCCGCCCATGGAGAACCCCACCGTCCCCACGCGCGCGTGCCCGAGCTCCCGGGCCCACCGCACCGCCGCCGCCAGGTCCAGCACCTCCCGGTCCCCGACCGTCGACCGCCCGCCGGAGGCCCCGTGGCCCCGGAAGGAGAACGTGACGACGGCCCCGTACCGGGCGAAGGCCCGCGCGACCCGGCGGACGTGCGGCCGGTCCACGGCCCCGGTGAAGCCGTGGGCGACGACGAACACGGGGTGAGCGGCAGGCGACCGAGAGGTGTCGTATACGACGGCACCCGGGTCGTATACGGCGTCGATGGTCACACCGTCGGACGTGCGCAGAAAGGTCCGCAATTGCGCCCGCACATGCGTTCCCCGGGTCGTCTCGGAGTGCGGACGAACGGTGGAACGCGCCACATGACCTGCCGGACCAGAGCTCATGTGGGCTATTCTGCTGGGCAGAGGACTCGGGCAGCGTAGCCCCCGGGTCCTTTTGTGCTTTCGGAAGCGTTGTATACGACGCGGGAAACCGCAGGTGTACGGGGCCTTCGGGATCGC
The DNA here is from genome assembly GCF_900236475.1 of Streptomyces chartreusis NRRL 3882. Classification (GTDB taxonomy): domain Bacteria; phylum Actinomycetota; class Actinomycetes; order Streptomycetales; family Streptomycetaceae; genus Streptomyces; species Streptomyces chartreusis_D. The sequence continues at coordinate 4,879,674 of NZ_LT963352.1, read as the reverse complement.
AGAGCTGTGCTGTGCCAACAAACGTCCTCGCAGGGACCGAGGAGGAACCAGACGTATGAGTTCTCTGCTGCTCCTGACCAACGCCCTCCAGCCGTCGACGGAGGTGCTCCCCGCCCTCGGACTGCTCCTGCACAACGTGCGAGTGGCCCCGGCGGAGGGCCCCGCCCTCGTCGACACCCCCGGCGCCGACGTCATCCTCGTCGACGGCCGCCGCGATCTGCCGCAGGTCCGCAGCCTGTGCCAGCTGCTGCGCTCGACCGGGCCCGGCTGCCCGCTCGTCCTCGTCGTCACGGAGGGCGGTCTCGCCGCCGTCACCGCCGACTGGGGCATCGACGACGTCCTGCTCGACACCGCCGGGCCCGCGGAGGTCGAGGCGCGGCTGCGGCTGGCCATGGGACGGCAGCAGATCGTCAGCGACGACTCCCCGATGGAGATCCGCAACGGCGACCTGTCGGTCGACGAGGCGACGTACTCCGCCAAGCTCAAGGGCCGCGTCCTCGACCTCACCTTCAAGGAGTTCGAGCTCCTGAAGTACCTCGCGCAGCACCCCGGCCGCGTCTTCACGCGCGCCCAGCTGCTCCAGGAGGTCTGGGGCTACGACTACTTCGGCGGTACGCGCACGGTCGACGTGCACGTACGGCGGCTGCGCGCCAAGCTCGGCCCCGAGCACGAGTCGCTGATCGGCACCGTCCGGAACGTCGGTTATCGATTCGTCACGCCGGAGAAGGTGGAGCGCGCCGCCGAGGAGGCGAAGGCCAAGGCGGCCAAGGAAAAGCCGGACAACGCGGACGAGTCGGCCGCTCTGGACGCCGCCGAGTCGCACAGCAAGGCGTAAATCGTACGGAAGCTCCTTTACGCCCTGCCCAGAGCGGGTATATCCGCGTAGACTCCGCGCGTGGCCAAGGTGACTCGGGATGATGTGGCGCGGCTGGCAGGGACTTCCACTGCCGTGGTCAGTTATGTCATCAACAACGGACCCCGGCCGGTCGCCCCGGCCACGCGCGAGCGTGTCCTCGCCGCGATCAAGGAGCTGGGGTACCGGCCCGACCGGGTCGCGCAGGCGATGGCGTCCCGGCGTACGGACCTCATAGGCCTGATCATCCCGGACGCGCGCCAGCCCTTCTTCGGGGAGATGGCGCACGCGGTCGAGCAGGCCGCCTCCGAGCGCGGAAAGATGGTGCTCGTCGGCAACACGGACTACGTGGGTGAGCGTGAGGTCCACTACCTGCGGGCCTTCCTGGGCATGCGGGTCTCGGGCCTGATCCTCGTCAGCCACGCGCTCAACGACCTGGCCGCCGCAGAGATCGAGGCCTGGGACGCCCGCGTCGTGCTGCTGCACGAGCGGCCCGAGGCCATCGACGACGTCGCCGTCGTCACGGACGACCTGGGCGGCGCCCAGCTCGCCGTACGGCACCTGCTGGAGCACGGTTACGAGTACGTCGCCTGTATGGGCGGCATAGCCGAGACCCCTGCGGTCGGCGACCCGGTCTCCGACCACGTCGAGGGCTGGCGGCGGGCGATGGACGAGGCGGGGATCTCCACGGAGGGCCGCCTCTTCGAGGCCCTCTACAACCGCTACGACGCCTACCAGGCAGCCCTGAAGATCCTCTCCGGCCCCGAGCGCCCGCCCGCGATCTTCTGCTCCACCGACGACCAGGCGATCGGCCTGCTGCGGGCCGCTCGGGAACTGCGGATCGACGTGCCCGGCGAGCTGGCGGTGGCCGGCTTCGACGACATCAAGGAAGCGGCACTGACGGACCCGCCCCTGACGACGATCGCCTCGGACCGTCCGGCCATGGCCCGGGCGGCGGTGGACCTCGTCCTCGACGACGGGCTGCGCGTGGCGGGGGCCCGCCGGGAGCGGCTGAAGGTGTTCCCGTCGCGGCTGGTGGTTCGGCACTCCTGCGGCTGCGCCTAGCCCTTTCCGGGCGCCTTTGTGCGCCCGGCCGAGGCGCCTTTATATCGGGCATACGAGGTTCTGTCGGGCTTCTCAGGGTGCACTCAGGAAGCTCTCATGGTCGGGATCCAAGCTCTGAGACATGACCGAGAGCTTCCACCGCAGTGGCGAGTACGAGAACCCTTACGAGGGTCAGCAGCAGGCCCCGGTGAACCCCGAGTGGCCGCCTCCGCCGGCGTACGCCCCGGCACCCGCTCCGAAGAAGCGCAAGCGTGGCCCGGTCGCCCTGCTCGCCGCCGTGGCGATCGTCGCCGCGGCGATCGGCGGCGGCACGGCCTACGGCATACAGGAGCTGACGGGCAACGACACCGTCACCTCCAGCTCCACCAGCACCAACGTGGTGCCGTCCGCCCAGAAGGGCACGGTCGCCGGGGTCGCCAAGGCGGTCAGCCCCAGCATCGTCGAGATCAGCGCCGACTCCAACGCCGGTTCCGCCACCGGCTCCGGCGTGATCATCACGAGCGGCGGCGAGATCATCACGAACAACCACGTCGTCGCCGGCGCCTCGCAGATCAAGGTGACGACCAGCGACGGCAAGTCGTACTCCGCCAAGGTCGTCGGCACCGACAGCAAGAAGGACCTGGCGCTGATCAAGCTGGAGAACGCCTCCGGCCTGAAGGCGGCGACGCTCGGCGACTCCTCCGGGGTGCAGGTCGGCGACGAGGTCGTGGCGATCGGCTCCCCCGAGGGCCTGTCCGGCACGGTCACCAGCGGCATCATCTCCGCCCTCGACCGTGACGTCACGGTCCCGACGGAGGAGGACCAGGGCCAGCAGCAGTTCCAGCAGGGCGACGGCTGGCCGTTCGAGTTCGGCGGGCGGCAGTTCAACGGCGACACCGGCTCGGACACCACGACGTACAAGGCGCTCCAGACCGACGCGTCCCTCAACCCGGGCAACTCCGGGGGCGCGCTGATCGACATGAACGGCAACATCATCGGGATCAACTCCGCGATGTACTCGCCGACGGGCGCCGCCTCCTCGTCCTCCGACGCCGGCAGCGTCGGCCTGGGCTTCGCCATCCCGATCAACACCGTCAAGGCCGACCTCGCCAAGCTGCGGGCCGGTTCCACGGACTGAGTTCCCGAGTGAGGAGTACGGCGATGATCGAGCAGGTCGCGCACGAGGAGCCGGGCTGGGACCCGGCAGGGGTCGGGCTGGCCCTGGCGGTGGCGTACGCACTGCACGCGCCGACGGGCCGGGCGCCCGAGGTGGCGTCGGCCAAGGCCCGGCCCGCCGGCAGGGCCGCCGCACGCCGGGCCGCCGCCCGGCGCCGCAAGGTACGGGGCTGATCCTGCTCCCGGCCCGCCTCGCCGGCATGCGAGGCTGAGAGCGTCAGCGACACCCCGCCCCCGTCACACCACACCCGAGGACCCCGACCCATGAGCCCCGCAGACGGCGACCGTGACCCCCAGCGCATCCTGATCGTCGACGACGAGCCGGCGGTGCGCGAAGCACTCCAGCGCAGCCTCGCCTTCGAGGGGTACGAGACCGAGGTCGCCGTGGACGGCGCGGACGCGCTGGAGAAGGCGGCGGCGTACCGGCCCGACCTGGTCGTCCTGGACATCCAGATGCCCCGCATGGACGGCCTGACGGCGGCGCGCCGCATCCGCGGCACCGGCGACACGACCCCGATCCTCATGCTCACGGCCCGTGACACGGTCGGCGACCGGGTCACGGGCCTCGACGCGGGCGCCGACGACTACCTGGTCAAGCCCTTCGAACTGGACGAACTCTTCGCCCGCATCCGCGCGCTGCTCCGCCGCAGCTCCTACGCGGCGGCCGTCGGCGCGGGCTCTCCCGACGACGAGGACGTCCTCGCCTTCGCCGACCTGCGCATGGACCTCGCGACGCGCGAGGTCACGCGCGGCGGCCGCCAGGTGGAGCTGACCCGCACGGAGTTCACGCTGCTGGAGATGTTCATGGCGCACCCGCGCCAGGTCCTCACCCGGGAGCAGATCCTGAAGGCGGTCTGGGGCTTCGACTTCGAGCCGTCGTCGAACTCCCTCGACGTGTACGTGATGTACCTGCGCCGCAAGACCGAGGCGGGCGGCGAGCCGCGCCTCGTGCACACGGTGCGGGGTGTGGGCTACGTGTTGCGGCAGGGCGGCGCGGAGTGAACAAGGTGGTGCGCCGGTTCCGCTCGCTGCCGATCCGGTCCCGACTGGCGCTGCTGGTGGCGGCGGCGGTGGCGTTCGCGGTGGCGGCGGTCTCCGTGACGTGCTGGTTCATCGTGCAGGGGAAGCTGTACGACCAGGTGGACGAAGACCTGGAGAAGATGCTTCAGAAGCCGGGACAGAACATCGCCATCCAGCAGGCGGTGGACACCTGCACGCAGACCCCGCAGGGCGGCAACAGCTTCCGGAACAGCTCCTACTTCGAGGTCGTCAAGGCGGACGGGGACATCTGCGTCCACTCCAGCTCCGTGGGCCTGGTCAAGGTCACCGAGGCCGACCGGGACGTGATCAAGAACTCCCCCATCGGGCGCGGCATCGTCCGAAACGGCACCGACGAGCACGGCAACGCCCTGCGCGTGATGACCCTGCGGCTGGCGTCCGAGCAGCCCGACGCGCCCAACGCCGCGCTGATCCTCGCCTTGCCCCTGAAGAACACCCAGGGCACACTCAACGATCTCGCGCTGATCCTGCTGCTGGTCTCGGGCGTGGGGGTCCTGGGCGCCGGAGCCGCCGGACTGGCGGTCGCCCGAGCCGGACTGCGCCCCATCGACAAACTCACCGAGGCCGTCGAGCACGTGGCCCGCACGGAAGACCTGGGCATCCGCATCCCGGTGGACGAGGACAGCGAGGACGAGGTGGCCCGGCTCTCCCACTCGTTCAACTCGATGACCTCCGCGCTGGCCAGCTCCCGCGAGCTCCAGCAACAGCTCATCGCGGACGCCGGCCACGAACTCCGCACGCCGCTCACCTCGCTGCGCACCAACATCGAGCTGCTCACCCGCAGCGAGGAGACGGGCCGCCCCATCCCCGAGGCCGACCGCAAGGCGCTCCTCGCCTCGGTGAAGGCGCAGATGACGGAGCTGGCCGCGCTCATCGGCGACCTGCAGGAGCTGTCCCGACCGGACACGGGCCAGCACTCGGGCCGCACTCAGATCATCGCCTGGCACGACATCGTCGACTCGGCGCTGCGGCGGGCACGGCTGCGCGGCCCGGAACTGACGATCACGGCGGACGTCCAGCCCTGGTTCGTCCGGGCGGAACCCTCGGCCCTGGAACGGGCGGTGGTCAACGTCCTCGACAACGCCGTGAAGTTCAGCCCGGAGGCCGGCACGATCGAGGTGCGCCTGTCCGAGGGCGTCCTGACGGTCCGCGACCACGGCCCGGGCATTCCCGCCGACGAACTCCCCCACGTCTTCGACCGCTTCTGGCGCTCCCCGAGCGCGCGAGCGCTGCCCGGTTCGGGCCTCGGCCTGTCGATCGTGGCGCGCACGGTGCAGCAGGCGGGCGGCGAGGTGTCGCTGTCCCGCGCCGAGGGCGGCGGCACGGTGGCGACGGTGCGGCTGCCGGGGGCGGCTACGCCTCCGCCGGACAGTCCGGCCTTCGCCGCCGAATAGGACGGATGCGGTATCGAGACATCGGAACCACGGTGGGCTGACGCCGACGCCCGCCGGGACCGGTCGTCACGTCTCCGTCCGGTACATCAGATCCACCTCGTGCGTGACGAACCCCAGCCGCTCGTACACCGACACCGCGGCCGTGTTGTCGGCGTCGACGTACAGCATCGCGGTCGGCACCCCCCGGCCCGCCAGGTGCCGCAGGCCGATCGTCGTGAGGGACTTGCCGAGGCCGCCGCCCTGGGCGCCGGGGGCGACGCCGAGGACGTACACCTCGCCCAGGCCCTCCCCGGCGTGGATCTTGGTCCAGTGGAAGCCGATGAGCTCGTCGCCGCGGAAGGCCAGGAAGAACCCCGCGGGATCGAACCACGGCTCGGCCTTGCGGTCGTCGAGGTCCCGCTGGGTGAGTGAGCCCTGCTCGGGGTGGTGGGCGAAGGCGGCGGCGTTGACGGCGAGCCAGGCCGCGTCGTCCCGGCCGGGGACGAAGGTGCGGACGGTGACGCCCTCGGGGAGGACCGGCTCGGGCGCGTCGAAGTCGGCCAACGGACGCCGCATCTGGCGCAGTTCGCGGAACAGCGTCAGGCCGAGGACCTGCGCGAGGTGCCGGGCGGCGGAGTGGCCGCCGTGCGCCCACACCCGCAGCCGCTTGCCGGACGCGGCCAGCAGCGCGGAGCCCAGTGCCCGCCCGTGCCCCTGGCCCCGGTGCCCGGGGTGCACGACCAGCTCGGCGGCCGGCGGCTCCACCGGATCGGTGTCCTCCAGCTGGGCGTACCCGACGAGTTCGCCGTCGACGGTGAGCAGCAGATGGGCGACGCCCGCGCGTTCTCCCCCGCGCAACTGCAACCGGCCCTGTTCGGACACCGCCTGCTGCCCGTCGGTGCGGGCGGCCTCGGCGAGCAGTGCGAGGACGGCCTCGGTCTGCTCCGCGGAGAGGGCGGCATACGTGTCGATCGAGCGGGTGCGGCCGGGCCGGGCGGTGTCATCGCTGGTCATGCGTACGAGGGTACGGGGGACCACCGGCAAATCGGCGGCAAGAAGCAACCAGGATGTAACCACGAAAGCTCTGTCGCGCTACGCGCGTTGACTCTAGGCTGCGCCGGACGACATCACTGTCCCAGCAGACCCACAGGGGGGGGCGTATGCCAGCCACTTCACCGGCACCGGCGCACCAGGAGCGCCGCAGACGTCGTACGAACCGTCTCGTCGCTCTCGCCGCCGGTGTCGCCACCGTCGGCGCGCTGGCCGCGGCGACGGTGCCCGGGTCGGCGTCGGCCGGCGAGAACCACGGCGGGGGCGGCCACTGGCCGGGCCGCTACCAGGACGTCCAGTTGCTGTCCTTCAACGACCTGCACGGCAACCTGGAGCCGCCCGCCGGTTCCTCCGGCCGGGTCACCGAGCGCCAGCACGACGGCACGACGAAGACCATCGACGCGGGCGGTGTCGAGTACCTCGCCACCCATCTGCGTCAGGCCCGCGAGGGCGAGAAGTACTCCATCACCGCGGCCGGCGGCGACATGGTCGGCGCCTCCCCGCTGATCTCCGGGCTCTTCCACGACGAGCCGACCATCGAGGCGCTGAACAAGCTCGACCTCGACGTCACCTCCGTCGGCAACCACGAGTTCGACGAGGGCGCCAAGGAGCTGGCCCGCCTGCAGAACGGCGGCTGCCACCCCGAGGACGGCTGCTACGCGGACGAGGAGTTCCAGGGCGCCGACTTCCCCTACCTGGCCGCCAACGTCCTCGACGAGAAGACGCAGAAGCCGCTCCTCAAGCCCTACTGGGTGTGGAAGAAGAACGGCGTCAAGGTCGGCTTCATCGGCGTGACCCTGGAGGGCACCCCGGACATCGTCTCCGCCGAGGGCGTCAAGGGCCTGGCCTTCAAGGACGAGGTCGAGACGATCAACAAGTACGCCAAGGTGCTCCAGAAGCAGGGCGTGAAGTCGATCGTGGCCCTCATCCACGAGGGCGGCTTCCCGGCGTCGACGTCGTACAACTACGACTGCGACTCCCCGGGCGCGGGCGACGGCATCTCCGGCCCGATCGTCGACATCGCCAAGAACGTCACGCCGCAGGTGGACGCGCTCGTCACCGGCCACACGCACAACGCGTACGTGTGCACGATCGACGACCCGGCGGGCAAGCCCCGCATGGTCACCTCGGCCGCGTCCTTCGGCCGCCTCTACACCGACACCACGCTGACGTACGACCGGAAGACCGGCGACATCGCCCGTACGGCCGTGAAGTCCGCGAACCACGTGGTCACCCGGGACGTCCCCAAGGCGCCCGACATGACCGAGCTGATCAGCAAGTGGAACACCCTGGCGGCCCCGATCGGCAACCGCGCGATCGGCTACATCTCCGGCGACATCGGCAACACCGGCACCGAGTCCCCGCTCGGCGACCTCATCGCCGACGCCCAGCTCGCCCACGGCAAGCAGCTCGACCCGGAGACCGACCTGGCGCTGATGAACCCCGGCGGCATCAGGGCACCGCTGACCTACACGGCCAAGGCCGGTGAGGGCGACGGTGTCGTGACCTACGCCGAGGGCTTCACGGTCCAGCCGTTCGCCAACACGGTGAACCTCCAGGACTTCACGGGCGCCCAGCTGATCCAGGTGCTCAAGGAGCAGGTGTCCGGCCCGAACGCGGCGGCGCCCAAGGTCCTCCAGGTGTCGTCCGGCCTCACCTACACGCTGGACCTCACCAAGTCCGGCGCCGACCGCGTGGTCACGGACTCGGTCAAGCTGAACGGCCAGGCCATCGACCCGGCGGCCACCTACCGCGTCGCGACGAACAGCTTCCTCGCGGGCGGCGGCGACGGCTTCCCCACGCTCGGCCAGGGCACGAACGACGTCGTCGGCGCCGACGACCTGACCGCGCTGGAGCAGTACCTGACGGCCAACTCGTCGGCCGCGAACCCGCTGGCCCCGCCGAAGGCGGACCGTATCGCGATCGTCCAGTAGGCCACCGGGGCTCCCCGCCGGGGAGCTCCGCACGGGGCCGGTGCGTGTCACCGGCCCCGTCGTCGTTTCGGTTGAATGCCTGCCCAGGTCAGAGCCGTTGCGGCACGATGAGGGACCCGCCGTCGGCAACCGGTCACCCTGGCCTGACACGCACGGCCGCCGGGTGACCGAGTTCTTCGCCGAGCACCCGGACACCGCGCCCAGGGGTGGAGCGCTTCGTCTCCGACGCACCGGTGTCCGTGACATCGATCGCATAGCGGGGGTTCAGGTTGCGGGCAGGGGCGGTGCGCATGGTCGGATGAGACGATGCGCACCCCCCACCGCATGGACACGCAACACCCCCACGACCGCTCTGAGCAGCCCCGCAACCCCTACGAGGAACTCGGCGCACTCGACGACGGCCCGCTGGAGGAGACCCCTCTGGAGGACTTCCTCGGTGAGGAGGCCGCGCGGCGGGACGAGGTGGAACCGGAGTGGTCGCCGCCCGACCACCGGCGTGGCGGCAGGCGTCGGCGGAATCGTTTCGCCGGGCTGCCGCTCGCGGTGAAGGCGGTGGTCGGACTGGTCGTGCTCGCCGCCTTCGTCGCCCTCGCGGACCGCTGGGCCGTGCTGTACGCCGAGCACCGGGCCGCCGACACGCTCAAGGACCGGCTCGACCTCGCGGCGGCGCCCGAGGTGGAGATCGGCGGGTTCCCCTTCCTCACCCAACTCGCCGACAAGCGCCTGGAGTCGGTGAAGGTGACCGTCCCGGACGTCGCCGCCGACCGGGTCTCCCTGGCGAAGGTGTCGGCCACGGCGCACGACATCCGGCTGGACGCCGACGGCCTCACCTCCGTGCGCGGCGCCCACGTCCCCCGGTTCGACGGGGACGTCCTGCTGTCCTTCGAGGACCTCAACCGCGAACTCGGCGCCTCCCAGGTGACGTTCACCGGCGAGGGCCGCGACCGCGTCCGGGCGAACGGCACCCTGCCCGTCGCCGGGCACGACCTGCGGCTGCGCGCCGAGGCCCGGATCCAGCGGCAGGGCGAGCGCGGCATCGCCACGGAGATCGGCGGCATGCGGCTCGACATCGGGGACCTGGCCACCTACCGCCCCGGCACCCGCGCCTCGGAGGGCCTGCACCTGACGCCCAAGGGGACCGCCGACCTCGCCCGGGAGACCCGCAAGGCCCGGGCGCTGCTCTCGGTCCCGGCCATCGTGCAGCGGATGGGCGTGCCCGAGGCGACCGTGCGTGACGCCCTGGCCGACGACGGCAAGCTCGCCGAGCTGACCGGCTCCCCGCGCTTCGCCCGCCAGGCCGAGCGCCTCAACCTCATCGACCTGGCCCTGGACAACCCCGACGTGCTCCGCCGCCTCGGCCTGGACCCCAACCTCCTCGACGAGCTGTCCGGCCTGACCCGCCCGGTCCTTGCCGACCGGCTGGCCCTGGCGTTCGAACTGCCGAAGCCGGAGCAGGGGGACGTACGGCTGGACGACGTACGGGTGGAGGAGGACGGCATCCGGGTGCGGGTGTCGGGCTCGGGGCTGACGTTGGGGCGGTGACGACGCGGAATCCGATCCCCCTGTCCTACAGGGCACTTACCATGCCTGACAGCGACAGCAGGAGTGTCTGGGCAGCGGCCCGGCGGGGGAGGCGACCATGGAGATCAGACTCGCGGACGCGCTGAAGGCGCTGCGGGACGAGCTGGCCGAGGCCACGCTCCAGGCAGAGGGGCAGCCTGTCCGGCTGCACGTGGAGAACGTCAACCTGGATCTGCAGGTGACGGTCACCCAGGCCCGGGAGGGCGGCGGCGGGGTGAAGTTCTGGGTCCTGTCTGCGGACGGAAAGGCGTCCGGGAGCACGTCTACCACGCATACTGTGTCGCTCCAGCTGAAAGCGGAGACATCCGACGGTGGCCGGGTGCTCACCGGCGTGGACGGGGCGGCCCCCGTACCCCTGCCGGACTGAGGCACCGACGGGCTGACGGGCACTGGGCATGACGGGCCGGTTCGAGCGGGTCGCACAGGTCGTCGGTACGGGAGACGACTCGCAGCCGCGGTTGATGGGGTCCGGCTTCCTGCTGGTGGGTGACCTGGCGATCACCGCCGCACACGCGGTACGGGACGGAACCAGGCGGTACGAGGTACGGACCGTGGCGTCGGCTCGCCGTGCCGTGGTCCGGACAGTGGTGCCGCACCCCGGTCGTGACCTCGCGCTTCTGGTGCTGGACGCGGAGCGGGACTCGCTGCCACCGGTCCGGTTCGCGGAACTGCCGCGTGACATGGGACAGATCGCGGTGCACGCGGTCGGCTTCCCGCAGTTCACGCTGGAGGAGGCCCAGCCGCGGAGCCATCAGATGAACGGAACCATCCAGCTCGGATCGGACCGCACCGCTCACCAGATACAGATGGCGGTCGGTACGAGCGATCCGTGGCCGTCCACCACCAGCGGATCGCCGTGGTCCGGTTACTCGGGAGCGGGCATCCTCACCGTGTCGGAGGGGATGCTGGCCGGGGTCGTCACCAGCCATCGACCCACCGGTGACCGCAGGGTTCTGACCGGAACCGGCCTGGATGACCTGCGGGACCCCGAGTTCCTGAGAGTCCTCGCCGAGCACGATGTCGAGGCGTCCCCCCTCCCGGCCCGGCAGGTCACCGTTCCCGCCGCTTCCCCCCCGCACTGGCTGCCGCCCGGCGTCGACGCGGTGCTGGACCGCCAGCGGGAGGAGGCGGACGAGCTTCCCTACCGCTTCCGGCAGGACCGCCGTCCTCGTCGGCTGACGGCCGTGTACGTCCGGCAGGTGCTGAGCCGGCCGGAGGAGCGGGAGGCGGAGGGCGCGGTGGGGCGGGAGAGCGCGGAGACCGGGCCCGGGACCAGCCCTACGCGGGAGGCCGGGCCGCCGCAGCGGCTGGAGGACGTCCTGGCGGAGGTGCTGGGCGGTGGCACAGGCGGCCATCTGCTCGTCGAGGCCGGGCCGGGCGTCGGGAAGTCCACGCTGCTGAACAGCTGCGCTCTGGACATGGGTGGCGCCGTCCGCACGGCTCCGAGCGCATCCGGTGCTCTCGTCCCTCTCATGGTCACCGCCTCGCGGCTGGCTGAGACCGGACACTCGCTTGAGAGCGCCGTGGCGCGTACCACCGGTCTCGACACCGGAGACGGCACGCTGCCGCGGCTGCCGCCCGGAGCCCGCTGGCTGATCCTTGTCGACGCGCTGGACGAGGTGCATCACGACCAGCGCGGCCGGTTCATCCACCGCCTGGCCGACCATGCCGGGAGCGACGCGCCCGGCACGCTGTGCGTGCTGGTCACCACCCGCCCGGACCCAGAGGCCACGGAGGAGCTCAAGAAGGCCGGTTTCCCCACCTACCGCCTGGATCCCTTCAGCCGGCCGCGTCTGGAGGAGTTCGCCCGCACGTGGTTCACGGACTCCGGCCATCCGGAGCTGGCCGAGGACTTCCTCCGACAGCTGGACGAGGGCGGACTGAGCGATCTGCTGCGCAGTCCACTCCTGGCGACCGTCACCGCCATCGTCTTCGAGAACGCGCCCGGAACTCCGCTGCCGGACCACCGCTGGGCACTGTACGAGCAGTTCCGGATGCAGTTGCTGACTGCCAAGCGCGATCGGGCGGAGGAGGGGTGGCGACGGCTGACGGCCCGCGCCGGCGGTGTGCCGCGCGCACGGGGTGCCGTGGGCTGGCTCAGGGAGCATCTCGAGGAACTGGTACTCCATCTCGCCCACGCCCGGGTCGCCGACGGAGCCCAGGACCTTCTGTGGACGGCGCTGCGCTGGTGGGAGGAGCACGGCACGGACGAGCAGGGCCGGCGATTCGGTGCGGTCCCGCCCCTCGACGGTTGGCCCAACGCCGTCATGGACGCGCTCCTGGCAACGGGGCTGCTCGTGCGGGAAGGCAGTGGTGTGGAGTTCCTGCACACGACGTTCGCCGAGCATCTGGCCGCGGAAGTGCTCGCCGCGGGTCTTCCGGAGGCCTTCGATCTCCGGGACGAGACCTGGCGTACCAGCCTGCTGGCCGCGTCGGGCCACACAGGCCATCCGCTCAGCGAGCTGCACCGGGATGCGCTCGTCCACTACTGCCACCGTCACCGGGCCGGCGGACGACGGTTGCTGGAATGGCTGTTGACGGAGGCGCACGGAAGCCAGGAGCTGGCCGGCGCTCTGCTGGCGGGGCGGTGCCCGGCCGAGGACACCCACTATCAGCGGTTCCTGGAGATCGTCGAGGCGCGGTCCGGCCCTGCCGTCTGGAGGATGCTGTCCGGCATTCGGCACCCAGCGGTCGAGGCCTACCTCCATGACCGGGCGTTTCGTGCCGGAGCCCCGTACCAGGTGGAGGCTGCCACGGCGCTGATGGCACACCGTCCGGCGGATGCCGCGCAGGCCCTGGTGCGGATCTCCGCAGCGCCGAACGCGAGGATGTTCGACCTACGGCACGCGGCGAGCGCCCTGCTCGACACCCACCCCGAGCACGAGGACGAGGCCGCAACGGTTCTCCAGGCCGTCCTGAGGCACCGGCGGGCCGAGGATTACGACCGGCAGCAGGCTGCCGCCACCCTCGCGGAACTCGGTGACGATCACGCCGCTCAGGCCGCGCGCATCCTCACCGAGATCGCAGGCGACCCCCTGCTGGACTGGAGCCGCCGCCTCTCCGCCGCCATGGCGCTGCCCCGCTTCGGTGAGCGGCACCGCCCGGTCGCGGCTCAGGTGATCCGGGACCTGGTGTCCGATCCCCTCAGCCCTTCGTATTTCCGCCGGCGCGCCGCCGACCAGCTCGCCTCGCTCGGCTCGGCGTACGCCGATGAGGCCGCACAGGTGCTCCAGGGCATCGCCGCCGATCCGGACGTCGATCCACTGGAACGGACACTGTCCGCGATGGAGCTGACCCACTTTCGCCCCCAGCAAAGGGAGTACGCCGCCCGGGCCTGCCGGGCGATCATGGACGACGTCACCCTGGATGCCCACCACCGCGCCTACGCAGGGCGGTTTCTGGCGCGGCTGGGCGGCACCTACGCGGAGGAGGCACGGCATCGGGCGCAGCGCATCCTCGAAGCGCGCAGCAGCGGCAAATGGGCGCGCAGGGCGGCGCAGCAGATCGTTGACAGTACGCCGAAGGAAACGCCGGGGGATCAGCGGTCGGCTTGGCAGCGCATCCTGGACGACCGCCGGACCAGCCCGGGGCTGCGCCTGCACACCGCGACTCTCATGGCGGAGGCCGGAAGCGGTGCCGCCGACGAGGTGGCGTGTGCGCTGTACTCCGTGCTCGTGGACCGGTACAGCAGCCCCGGTGAAAGGGCAGGGGCGGCGGTGGCGTTACAGAAGCTCGGTACTGCGGAACGGGAGACGACCGTCCGGAGGATCCGGTCCCGGCTCATGGACACCAGGACCGCACGGAAGGATCGCCTCATCGCGGCACGCGCGTTGCTCGAGCTCCAGGTGCCGGTGCCGGTGAGTGATCCGGCGCTCTGGCAGGACCTGGTGGCCGACCGTGAGGTCGAGCCGGGTGACGCGGAGAAGGCGCTGAAGGCCCTGCGCGGAACACGTGGTGGTCAGGTCGGGGAGACAGCAGCCGCCCTGCGTCGCCGACTGAGCGATCCCCGGCTGGACGCGGAGCAGCGGGAGCAGGTCGCACAGCGGCTTCACTCGCTCGGCGAACCCTGGCTGGGCCTGATCGTGACCGGGTTGCGGGCCGACCTGAACCGTCCTGACCGCGACAGCAGGCACCGGCGGAACGCCGCGCGGGCGTTGTTGGCGCTCGGTGGCAGCCATGTACCCACGGATCCGGCGGTCCTGTTCGCTCTCGCCACCGATCGTCGGACCAGCGGCAGGGAACGGCTGCTGGCCGCCCGCGCCCTGCTCTGCGTCGACGGTCAGCGGGCCGAAGAGGTGGCTCGAGTGGTCCGCACGATTGCCACACGGCGTAGTTCCGGTGAGATGGACTGGACCACCAGTGGGAACAGGAGCCTCGCCGAGGACATCCTCGTCGATCTGGGTGAGCCGTATGCCGATGACAGCGCGCGAGCGGTCCGCAGGGCGGCCGGACGGCCGTGGACCCGTGCCCGCGACCGCATCGCGATGGCCGGGCTCCTGACCGCGCTGGGGGAGACGCACGAGCCGGCTGCGGCCAGGATCCTGAAAGGTCTCATCAGACGCCGCTCGACGTCCCGCCGGGACCGGGTGCGCGCAGCGGAGGAACTGGCCGGCCTCGGTGGCCCGTACACCGACGAAGCCGTGGAGGTCTTCAGGGCATTCGCCCATGGCCGGCTGGTCGTCGCCCGCGACCGCCGCGATCTGGCCCGCTTCATGGCCACGGTCGGCGGCAGGCACCGGACGTCGGCCGCCGATGTCCTCGCCGGCCTCATCACCAGCCCGTGGACGACCGCCGAGGATCGCGGCCGGGACGTCAAGGACCTGGTCGACCTGGGCGCGGAGTTTCGGCCGGAGGCCATGCGCCTGCTTCGTGCCGTGATCGATGGGGACGGGTACGCCCCAGAAGCCAAGCAGGGCGCCGAGCAGCTGCTGGCATGGCTGACTTCGGACACGCGCGTAAGTTCTGCGTGAATTGCGATTCGGGCCCCTGGAGTTCCTGCGCGAGAACGTGACCCTGCTGCCGCAGGAGACTCTGATCCTCAACGGCACGATCCGCCTCCACGGCCCGTGGAAGTCTGCGTTCTTGATGAAATTTGGTGAGCAGATGTGTTGACCTCTGTTTGAGTCCTCTTCTAGTTTGCGGGAGCCAACGAGCCGCCGCTCTATGCGCGAGGTCTCGCTCACGCAACTGCTCAGAAGGGGACGTCGTGTCACGAAAGACTCATAGGGGGATAGCCGGCCTGGGGGCGCTGCTCGCCTGCGTCACGGCATTCGGCGGAGCACTCGCCTCCCCCGCAGCCGCCTCCCCCACCGCCCCGCCGCCCGTCAGCGACTTCAAGGGCGTCAACTGGGCCGACCCGCGCGACAACTACGCGCACGACGCGGTCGTGCCCTCGGGCCTGTCCACCTCCGACAGCTACGCCACCACGTACGCCAAGTCCACGGCGATCATCGGCGGATTCTCCAAGCTGGGCGCCAACACCGTCCGCCTCCCGGTCAACCCCACCTCCGTGAACGGCCCGTTCTGGAAGTCGTACCGGGGCGCGATCGACGCCGCCACCGCCAAGGGCTTCAAGGTCATCCTGGGCTACTGGGAGGCCGACAACGCCAAGGACGGCAAGATCGACAACCAGGCGTCCTGGGACCAGATGTGGGCGCGGATCACCTCCGCCTACGCCCGCAACTCCAAGGTGTACTTCGAGCCGATGAACGAGCCGTTCGGCTACACCGCCCAGGAGTGGACCGACATCGCCGCGAAGTGGGTGGCCACCCACGGCAACGTGCCCCGCGACCGGATCCTGATCGGCGGCTACAAGTACAGCGAGGACGTCAAGCCGGTGTGCGCCGACCCGCGCCTCAAGGGCACCCGCCTGGCCCTGCACAACTACGGGTTCTGGCACACCGACTGGACCAGCGTCGACCAGTGGAAGCAGGACTTCAAGGCGCGCATCGGCGACTGCGCGTCGCGCACGATCCTCGACGAGTTCGGCGCGTCCATGACGACCGGCCTGGACTACAACGGCCCGGTCAACGGCTCCAACGAGGTCGCGTACATCCAGGCCGCGACCGACACCATCCGCGAGCTGGGCCTGGGCTCCGTCTACTGGCCCGGCCTGCGCAACGGTGACACCTACTCCCTCACCACGCTCCAGGGCACGGGCACGAACCTCAGCCTGACGGTGAACAACCAGAGCGGCCTGGACCGGCTGCACTACGCCTGGAACCAGTAGGAATGGTGCCCTTCCGGGTCCGGCGCCGCTCGTCAGCCGGACCCGGAAGGGAGCCGTCAGGACGCCGAGGGCGTCCAGCCCGCGAGCCAGTCCGCGACCTCCTGGTTCGCGGCCTGCGCGTCGGTCAGGTGCGGCCGGTCGGAGGTCGCCGGACCCGCCCCCGCACCGGTGTTCTTGTACTCGGCGAACCGGTCGTCCTTCCACGAGAAGCCGCTCATGTCGGTCCACGGCGTGGACTTGATCGCGGCACTCAGGTTGGTGTTGCGGACCGTGGTCTGCGGGTCGAGCGAGGCGTCACCGCCCGCGTGCCAGGGCCGGCCGAGGTAGAAGCTGCCGTTCGACACATCGCCGTTCACCGTGGAGTTGGCGATCAGGATGCCCTTGCGGTTCGCGGCGGTGCTCGGCGCGGTGACGTAACCGGCCGAGTCGCCGTTCCAGCGCTTCTTCAGCGTGATGACGGACTTGTCGACGACGGCCGTGGCCCGCCCGAAGATGAAGTCGACGTTCCCGATGACGTACGAGTTGCTGACGTAGACCCGTCCCAGCTTGTCCTTGGCGGCGGTGTCGAGCAGCAGCGTGTCCTGGTCGCCGCTGACGATGATCCCGTCCAGGAACACCTTGTCGGCGGCGGTCCGCAGGGCGACGGCCTGCTGCCCGCTCAGGTTCTGGTTGGCCTTCTCGTCGAAGTCGTTGGAGATGGTCAGGTTCCGCGCCTGGAAGTCGTCGGCCTCGACGGCGACGGTGGCGCTGCCGCCCGTGCCGTACGTGCCGCCGCCGGGCTTCGGCGTCCCGGACGCGTTGTTGTAGACGATCGTCGTGTCCTTGCGGCTGCCGCCGGTGCCCTGGATGGTGACGTGCGGTTTGTTGGAGGGGACCCTCACCGTCTCCCGGTACGTCCCCGGCTTCACGGCGATCACCACGCGCGAGGGGTTGTTGGCGGGTACGGCGTTCACGGCGGCCTGGACGGTCGTGTACTGCCCGCTGCCGTCCTTGGCGACGGTGAGGGTGGTCGCGGCGGCTGCCTTGGTGGAGGCGGCGGCGGTCGTGCCGATGGAGGCACGCGGCCCGGCACCGGACCTGAGGATCGACGGCAGGTCGGCGGCCTTGTCGAGGGAGTAGGGGTAGTAGGCCTTCGGATCGAAGGCGGTCCCGCCGCTCTCGTTGCGCCCGCTGGTGCCGGAGAAGGAGTTCCCGCGCTGGACGATCGCGGCGGCGCTGTCCTTGATGACGGGGTTCTTGATGCCCTGGAAGAGGGAGTTCTCCAGGACCATCTTCGTCGCGCCGCGCGAGTAGTTGCCGTACGACGACTTGATGTCCGTGCCCGGAGCGTCCTCCAGGAAGTTGTTGTAGAGGTGCGCGTGGGCGGCGTTGTCGGTGGACGGGTTGCGCTGCTCGGTCTCGCGGATCCAGTTGTGGTGGATCGTGATGTCCGTCTTGACGTTCTCGGTCCAGCCGATGCCGAAGGTCTTGTTGTTGTCGCTCAGCTTGTTCCAGGAGACGGTGACGTTCGTGCTGTCCTTGCGGACGTCGATGAGCCCGTCGGCCATGTGCCGCAGATCGTTGTGATCGATCCAGACGTGGTGGGCGCCGTCCATCTGGACGGCGTCGAAGTCGTGGTCCTTGTCGTTCCACACACCCTGGTACGAGTCCCGGATGGTCAGGTTCCGGATGATCACGTTGTGCACGCCCTGGCCGAGGAAGAACCCGCCGCCGACGATGTGCCCGGAGGTCCCGGACCCGACGATGGTCTTGTCGGACTGCACCTTGATCTCTTTGCCGACCGGGTTCATGTTGATCGTGCCGGCGACGACGATCACGTACGGCTCGGTGGCCGTCGCGTACTTCTCCAGATCGGCCTGCGTCTTCACGGTGACCGTCTTGCCGTCCCGGCCGCCGTACGTCCCGTTCTGCCCGCGGGAGTTGACGGAGGCGAACCCGTCGGCGGTGTCGGCGGCCCAGGCCGGGACGGCGGCGGAGGCCTGCTGGGCGGTGGAGCCGAGGACGCCGAGGTCGGTGCCGTACGCGAGGGTGCCGGCGGCGGTCAGGGCCAGCGGGACGCCGACCGCCAGGGCCGTGCGGCTTCTGCGGTGCCGGGGCTTGCTGCGCAGCTCACTCATGCGGCGAATCCGTTCCATGCGGCGGGGGGATGGTCCGGGGGGTGGGTTGCCGCTCGGCGCGGAAAGGTTGCCGGGTCTGAACACGATCGTGTGAGGGGGGCAGAGGCCGGGGTGCCTCCTGCTGTGGTGTGGCTACAGTGTTCCCATGGCAGACAACACGACCATCCAGGTGTCACGCGAGGCCCGTGACCATCTCGCGCAGGTGGCCAAAGAGCGGGGGATGACTCTTGGGCAACTTGTGGAGCAGTTGGCCTCCGAGCAGCTCACAGCGGCCCAGATCGCCGAACGCGTGTCCGCCACCAGAAAGGTGCTCCGCGAGCGGATGGGCTGCACGCTGACGGACGAGGAGTTCGACGAGGGGCCGGACGTCTTGGCCAACATCTACGCAGTGGCCGCCGAGAAGATGCACAACCTGCGAGGCAAGGCCGCGTGATCATCCTCGACACCAGCGCTGTGGTCGCCCTGGTGCGGGGGCACCGTGCCCTCCACCTCCTCGCCGACAACGTCGCACACACGCCGGGGGACTGGCTGCACATCCCGGCGCTGTGCCTGATGTATGCCGAGTCCATGGAGAAGGGCGTCGCCGGTGACGTGCTCGCTCTGCCGGGTGTCATGGTCGACCCGCTGAACCAGACCGGTGCAGCGACGGTCGGGGCGATGTTCAGGGACGGCTGGGGTGGCCCCGACCTCTGCCACGCCCTCTATGTCGCGACACCGCACATGGAGACCGGCGGTATGTCCATCATCCTTACAGGCAACGAGAGCGGCTACCCTCCCGGCATCCTCACCGTCGACATCGACTCCCCCGGGATGCTCGGCTTCCACTGACGGGTCACCCATCGCCCTCGCGGAGGCGCTCACCCCGGCTGACCGCGACGCGCAGCACGTCCCCCAGCGACTCCAGGGCCCTCACCAACGCGAAATGCACGGCGCGTTCACCGGCCTTGGGGTCACGGAGTACGGCCTCGGCGCCGGCCAGGACCTGTTCGGCGGAGGCGAGCTGAGCTTGCTCGACGTCATCGGCGAGCCGTGAGAGGCGGCTGTCCGGGTCGTCGGTGCTGAGGTAGCAGGGCTTGCCGTCGGTGCCGGTCCAGGGGAGGAGCCTCATGCGGAGACCTCCACGGTGTCGAGGTACGGCCGTACGAGCGGCGACTCGCAGAGTTCAGCGATACGCAGGCGCACGGAAGTATCCCTTCTCAGGGCAGGGACTTGGGGTTTGACGAGCGGTGATTACCGTTCGTGCCCTCATGGTCACTGGTCGCACGTACGCTGCGGAAGGGGCCAGGTGTTGCCTGGCGCTCCAGGCAACGGTGAGGGGTGACGTGGGCGAAGTGGTTGACGGGGAGCGGGAATCGGGGCGGGCAGTGTTGGGACGAACCCTTCGGTTCCTGCGGGAGAAGGAGGGCAAGTCTCTGGGCCAGTTGGCCGACGAGACCGGGTACGACAAGAGCTACCTGAGCCGCCTGGAATCGGGAGAGCGGCTGTCCAAGATTGCGGTCATGGGGGACCTGGACAGCTATTACGGGTCCGGCGACCTATTGGTGGGCCTCTGGGCGTTGGCACGGCTCGACGCCTTCAAGAACAAGTACAAGAGGTTCATGGGGCTTGAGGCGACGGCCCGGGTCATGCACAAGTACACGCCGAACGTGCCTGGCCTGCTGCAGACCGAGGAATTCGCCCGTGAGGTGTTGTCTGACCCCCAGGCAACGGACCCTCAGGACACAGAGGCGATCGAGGAACAGGTGGCCGCCTGCCTGGGACGGCAACTCCTGCTGCGCAGGCCTCCAATGCCAAACGTCCGTTTCATCATCGACGAGTTGGCCTTCCGCCGTCCCTCCGCAAGCCCGGAGGTGTGGCGTGGCCAGTTGCAGCACATCGAGGACGCGGCTCAGTGGCCCAGCATCGCCATCCAGGTGCTGCCGTTCTCCGCCGGCATCCACCCCTTCATGGCAAAGGGGTCACTCACCCTGCTGTGGCAGGAGGACGGCAGTGCCGTGGCCTACACGGAAGGTGACAGCAGCGGTCTGTTGATGGACGATCCAGAGGACGTTCTGCACCACCGTTTGTCCTACGATCTGCTGCGGGATCTGGCGCTGTCCCCGTCGGACTCGCTGACGTTCATCAGGGACGTACTGGAGGAGCACAGATCATGAAGCTCAGCTGGCGTAAGTCCAGTTACAGCGACGGGGGCGACAACAACTGCCTGGAGGTCGCCGACGGACACCCCGGCGTCGTCCCCGTCCGCGACAGCAAACAGCCGGACGGCCCGATACTCGTGTTCGGCGAAAGCCCCTGGGCGTCGTTCCTCACGTACGTCACCGAGTAACTGTCAGGGCCGGGCCGGTCGCTTCGCCCACGACGGTTTCCAGACCTCCCCCTCCGTCAACCGCGGGCGCGTCGCCAGCAGGTGGTCGCGGAGGGCCGTCAGGCCGGGATGCGGATTGTCCGTGCGCCAGAGGAGGGAGTGCGGGTAGACCGGGGTCGGGTCGCACACGGGGACGAGGCGCAGGTCGTGGTCGGCCGGCCAGACGAGCGGGGTCCGCTCGCTGAGGAACGTCGCCAGGGTCGCGGAACCCGCGATGGTGTCGAGGAGGGCCTCGATGCCGAAGTTGGGGCCGATCGTGTCGATGGACGGGCCGAAGGTCTCGGCGAGTTCGTCGTAGTAGGCCGACCACTCCGTGCCGGGTGCGTTGCCCGGCATCCAGATCCGCTGCCCAGCCAGCTGCGCGGGTGTCACCGAGGCGGCGCGGGCGAACTCGTGGTCGGGGCCGACGCACAGCCGGAGCGGCTCGTCCAGGACGGGGACGGCCTCGATGCCGTCGGGGAGCCGGCGCCCGGGCATGGTGACCGCACGGAACGTGGCGTCGACGGACCCGTCCCGCACGGCGGCCACCGCCGTGTCCGCGTCGAAGAGCGTGACGACGTCCAGGGGAATCTCAGGATGCGCCCGGTGGAAGTCCCGTACCAGCCCCGCGGTGGCGGCCCTGCGACCCAGGACGTCCACCCGCAGCGCGCGTTCCCCGGGGCGCACGGCCGCCACCGCCCGCTCCTCCGCCTGGAGGAGGGCCCGGGCGTGCGGCAGGAGCACCTGCCCGTCGATGGTGAGCTCCGCTCCACGCGGCGTACGCACCAGCAGCCGCACCCCGAGGTCCTTCTCCAGCGCGGCGATGCGCTTGGAGACCGCCTGCTGGGTGAGCGACAGGTCCACGGCGGCCTTCTGGAACTGCCCGGCGTCGGCGATCGCGACAAAGGCCCGTACGGCTTTGAGGTCCACGGCGACAGCTTTCCATCTCATGCGCCGAGCACGCGGTGCAGCCCCGGCTCGGTGTCCGGAGCGCTGATCGAGCCGTAGCCGAAGCGCGTCGCCCCCCCCAGGGCCCCCGTCCGGGATCAGCCCCCCGGGGACCACCCGCCAGGATCACCCACCCGCAGCCAGCCGCCACCGCCGGCGCCGCAACGGCTCCACCGCCGCCAGCGCTCCCCCGAGCACCGCCCCCACCAGCACCACCGCCCACCGGTCGTGCGCCGCCGGCCACCGGTCGTCCTCCACCGGGACGAACAGCGCCCACCGGCCGGGCCAGAACAGCATGACCAGGACCGCCGAGGTCAGCAGGCCGGCCGCGACCCGCGGGCCGGGCCGCGGCGTCTCGCTGCAGCGCACCGTGACCGCCGCACCGGCCACCGCCAGGGCGAACGCCGCCCCGGCCTCCAGCGTGATGTCGGCGACCGGCGGCCGCAGGTCCGGCGGCACGAGGAGCAGGGCCAGGACCCACCAGGCCGCCGTGGCCGGGACGGCGAGGGCCACCCGCAGCGCGACCCGGACGGGGCGCGGGGTCGGCACGGTGGCCGTGGTGTGCCGGGCCGGGTCGTCCAGGAGGAACACCAGGCCCATCGCGAAGGCCAGGACCGCGGCCCGCAGCAGGTGCAGGGAGAGGCGTTCGCCCGTCTCGCCGGTCATCCGGGGGAGCGCGGCGAGCAGCAACCCCGCGCCGCCGGCCGTGCCGACCACGCCCAGGGGCAGGGTCCGGCAGACGGGGAGGACCAACTCCCGTGTCAGTCGAGGCACTTGTCGTCCCCATCGGGCGCACGCACACCCAGCAGCCGCGCCGCCCGGGCCGCCGTCACCTTCGGCGCGGTCAGCTCGGCCCAGTGGGACTTCACCCGCGCGGTGACCTCGCCCCGGGGCCGGTCGAACAGCTCGCGCAGCACCTCCGTCTGAGCGGCCGTCATGTACATCCCGTCCGTCGGCTGGAGCACGAAGGCCGAGCCGGTCACGCTGTCGTCGAGGCGGACGCGGCGCAGCGCCGCCATCGGGTCGGACTCCCAGCCCAGGGCCAGCCACATGACGGTGACCATGCGGCCGTCGCACATCGAGGTCGACGCCTTCTCGTCCCCCGCGACCAGCACGCCGGCCACGGCGGCGGAGAACTCGGGGACGCGGTTCCCGCCCCACTGCGTGCCCACGGTCACCTCGTGCGGCCGCTCCAGAGGCATCAGCGCACCGTCGCCGGAGAGCCCGTAACGGGCCTCGACCCGCTGCCGTACGACGACGTCCTGCTCCTGCGCGCCGCCCCCGGCCAGGGACCGCACCCGGTCCACGACCCCGGCCCAGTCCGCGACCCGCGGCCCCCACTCGGGGAACGCGCAGTACGTCGACCCGTCCCGCCGGACACAGGACTGCACCTGCTCCGGGTGCACGGTGGCCCGCTCCCGGGCTCGCGCCAGCCCGGCGGAGTCGCCGCCGGCCTGGGCCACTCCGCCCACCAGCGTCATGGCCACCGCCCCGGCGACCCCGGCCACCACCACCGGCTTACGGCCACCGGCGACCAGCACCGCCACCAGGCCCGCGCACAGCGCCAGCCCGGCCAGATACAGCGCGTGCCAGGCGGCGGGCCGGCCCAGCAGGTCGGACGGCAGCGTGTTGGAGGTCGACTCGCCGACCACCGGCACGAGCCACCGGGTCACGCCGTCGCCAGCGCCCGTGCCGAAGAGGAACAGGAACAGGAAGAACACGACCGTCAGCGGGGCGGCGAGCGCCGACCTCACCAGCTGGGCCATGAGCAGCCCGGCCAACCCGGACAGCAGCACGGTCAGCGGCCCCACGAGCAGTTCGGCCACCGAACCGTGCCCGATCGCCCCGGGCCTGAGCGCCTCCCAGCCGAACTGCGCGGCCACGCACCCGGCGGTGAGCAGGGCCACGGCCACGACCGACAGCGCATGGGCGGCCGTACGCCGCCACGGCGGGAGGACCAGCACCGCGAAGTGCTGCTCCGTCCCGTGCCGCCACGAGCGCAGCGCGGCGCGGTTGACGGCCAGCAGCACCGCGAGACCGACCAGCATCGGCGCGCTCTGGGTGGCCCGGTCGGCGTCCTGGAGGGCCGGGTAGCCGCCCCAGGCCTTCCCGCTGCGCCACACGGTCCAGCCCAGGTACACGAGGAAGGCGATGACCACCGGCAGTCTCGTCAGCAGCCGGCGCGTCTCGAACAGGGCCAGCGCGAACACGGCGGCCCGGGCCCCGCCCGCCTCGGTCTCCACGGCGGGCCGGACCGGCTGCTCCACCACCGCGGTCATGCCGCCACCTCCACGGCGTCACCGTCGAGGGTGAGCAGGTAGCCGTCCTCCAGGGTGGGTTCGAGCAGCTCCGCCCCGTCCGGCGGATCCCCCACGTTCCGGAAGGACCCGGTCCCCGTACGCCACCCCGCCCTGGCGCCCGGATCGCGCTCCGTGCTGCTCCACACCCGCCCCGCGGCCCGCGCCGTCAGCTCGGCCGGAGTGCCCTCGAACCGGACCCGGCCGCCGGCCATGACCAGCACCCGGTGACAGAGCATCGCCACGTCCTCGGTCTGGTGGGTGGAGAGCAGCACCGTGCGCCCCTCCCCGGCCCCCGCGATCAGCTCCCGGAACCGCATGCGCTGTTCGGGGTCCAGCCCGACGGTGGGCTCGTCCAGCACCAGGAAGCCGGGATCACCGACCAGGGCGGCCCCCAGGGCGACCCGCTGCCGCATCCCGCCGGAGAGTTTGCGGATCCGCTTGCCCCGTACGTCGGCCAGCCCCACCTCGTCGAGCACCCGCCGCACCTCGCGGTGCCGGGCTGCCCGGTCGGTCATCTCCTTGAGGATCGCCACGTAGTCGACGAACTCGAAGGCGGTGAAGTCCGGGTGGAACCCCGGCGTCTGCGGCAGATAGCCCAGCCGGCGCCGTACCTCCTGCCTGCCCCGCGCGGTGCCCGGGTCGTGCCCGAGCACGGTGAAGGCACCCCGGTCGGCGGGCAGGGCCGTGGCGAGGACCCGCAGCAGCGTGGTCTTGCCCGCGCCGTTGGGGCCGAGCAGCCCGGTGACGCCGCCGGTCAGCCGCAGCGACACGTCGTCGAGGGCCCGGGTGCCGCCGTAGCGGAGGCTGAGCCCGGAGGCGGACACGGTCGGAGTCATACGGCACGTCCCTGGAAGAGATCGAAGCGGTCACGGAGGAGGAAGAGCAGCCCGGCGGCGAGCGCGGCGACCAGGGCCGCCACGCCCTGCCCGGCGACGGTGAACGGCGCGAGCGGCAGCCCGGGGTCCGCCCGCAGGGCGTCGGCCAGCACCAGCAGCCCGACCCACGCCCCGCCGACCAGCGACGGCGCGAGCACCGGACCCAGCCGGGGCGTCAGCGCCAGCCCGGTCGCGGTGAGCGCGAGCGCGGGCAGCAACCAGGCCAGCGCATGCAGCCCGTACGCGGGCAGCGCGAGCGTCGCGAGCCCGTTCAGCCCCAGCACCACGCCCAGCACGGCCACCGTCCGGATCATCAGCAGCCGGAACCCGTGCATCGGCGCGACGACGGCCATCTCGTACGCCGGATCCAGCGCGGGCCCGTACGACAGCGCCACCCCCGCCAGCGGCAGCAGCGGCGCGAGCGCGAGGAACAGCGTGGGGAACTCCCCGCCCCGCACGGCGTGCCCCGCCCCGACGCTCAGCAGCAGCACGGCGACGACGGCCCCCAGCCACGACCGCCGCAGCACCGGCGCCGCCGCCAGCAGCCGCGCGGTGTGCCCGGCGACCCCGGCCCGCACCAACAGCGACTCCAGCACCCCTGCCCGGGGCGCGTCGAGCTCGGCGTCGAGCCGCTCCCACCCCGCGTCGAGCGCGACCGGATCACTCACCTCGGCGAGCACGCCCCGGCACGCGGCACAGGCGCCCAGGTGCGTGTCGGCGGACCACAGAGCCGGTGCCGCCAGCTCGCCGCGCGCGTAGGCGCGCAGATCCTCTTCAGGCACATGCCAGCTCATGCCAACGCCTCCCGCAACTGCTTGCGGGCCCGCATCGCCCGCGTCTTGACCGTCCCCGGCGGAATCCCCAGCAGCACGGCCGCCTCCCGGGTCGAGAGCCCGTCGATGACGGTCGCCTGCAACACCGCCCGCAGCTCCGGCGACAGCCGGACCAGCGCGCCCGCGAGGTCCCCGTGCTCCACCCCCGCGAGCACGCGCTCCTCCGCCGACACCTCGTCCCGGTGCCTGAGCCGCGCCAGCGCCTGCCGCAGCCGCCCCCGGGCCCCGTCACCCCGCAGCGCGTCCACCAGCCGCCGCGACCCGATGCGCCACAGCCACCCGGCCACATCGCCCTCCTCCCGGTAGCGGGCCTTGCCCCGCCACACCGCGAGGAACGTCTCCTGTACGACGTCGTCGACGACACCCGCGTCGGCGCACCGGCCCCGCAGCCGGGCACGGAGCCACGGCGCGTACCGCCGGTACAGCTCCTCGAAGGCCCGCCGGTCGGCGTCCGCGGCAACGGCCCGCAGCAGCTCCCCGTCGCTTCTCGTTTCGCTCACGTCTCCTCATCGGACGACCCCGTTCGACCGGTTCACGAAAGCACGCCCGACTTTCCGCCGGCACCGGACGCACCCCCGCGAGCCGCCCCCCGCTATCCCACACGTCATGTCTCCGTAACCATCGATTCAGACGAGCTTGCGAGGCTCGGCCAATGACTCCCGCCGTGCCAGAGCCTTCACCGCCCCAAGAGGGGCCTGGGGGGAACGGGAACACTCATGTGACGCCCCCGCTCCCGCCCGCGCTCTCCGACGCGCCCGTGATGCTCGCGGCGCGGAAGAATGGGGCCATGAGCCAGCCGAACACCCAGGCACAGGTCCAGCACGCGCAGCCCTCCGTGGGCTCCATAGCAGCCCACCGCCCTCACACCATCGCGGCGGCCGTCTCCGACCTCGAACCCGACATCGACGCGGACCTCGACGCGTACGAGGAGTCGCAGGTCGACGGCGTCCAGCTGCCCCAGGGACGTTTCCTCGACCGGGAGCGCAGCTGGCTCGCGTTCAACGAGCGCGTTCTCGAACTCGCCGAGGACCCGAACACGCCGCTGCTGGAGCGGGCCAACTTCCTCGCGATCTTCGCCAGCAACCTGGACGAGTTCTTCATGGTCCGGGTGGCCGGCCTGAAGCGCCGCATCGCCACCGGCGTGGCCACCCGCTCCGCCTCCGGCCTCCAGCCCCGCGAGGTGCTGGAGATGATCTGGGCCCGCTCCCGGGAGCTCATGGCCCGGCACGCCGCCTGCTACCACGAGGACGTCGCCCCCGCACTCGCGGAGGAGGGCATCCACCTGGTCCGCTGGAGCGAGCTCCAGGAGAAGGAGCAGGCCCGCCTGTTCACCCTGTTCCGGCACCAGATCTTCCCCGTCCTGACGCCCCTGGCGGTCGACCCGGCGCACCCCTTCCCGTACATCTCCGGCCTGTCCCTGAACCTGGCCGTCGTCGTACGGAACCCGGTCACGGGCCACAAGCACTTCGCCCGCGTGAAGGTGCCGCCGCTGCTGTCGAGGTTCCTGGAGAGCTCCCCGGGCCGCTACGTCCCCATCGAGGACGTCATCGCCGCCCACCTGGAGGAGCTGTTCCCGGGGATGGAGGTGCTGGAGCACCACGCCTTCCGCCTGACCCGGAACGAGGACCTCGAGGTCGAGGAGGACGACGCCGAGAACCTGCTCCAGGCCCTGGAGAAGGAGCTCATGCGGCGCCGCTTCGGGCCGCCGGTGCGCCTGGAGGTCGAGGAGTCCATCGACCGCGAGGTCCTGGACCTGCTGGTGCGCGAGCTGAAGATCAGCGAGGCCGAGGTGTACCCGCTGCCGGGCCCGCTGGACCTCACGGGCCTGTTCCGGATCGCCTCCCTCGACCGGCCCGAGCTGAAGTACCGCAAGTTCGTCGCCGGCACCCACCGCGACCTCGCCGAGGTCGAGTCGGCGTCCGCGCCGGACATCTTCGCCGCGCTGCGCGAGCGGGACGTCCTGCTGCACCACCCGTACGACTCGTTCTCCACCTCCGTCCAGGCCTTCCTGGAGCAGGCGGCCGGCGACCCGGACGTCCTCGCGATCAAGCAGACCCTGTACCGGACCTCGGGCGACTCCCCCATAGTCGACGCCCTCATCGAGGCCGCCGAGACCGGCAAGCAGGTCCTCGTGCTGGTCGAGATCAAGGCCCGCTTCGACGAGCACGCCAACATCAAGTGGGCGCGCAAGCTGGAGGAGGCCGGCTGCCACGTGGTCTACGGCCTGGTCGGCCTGAAGACCCACTGCAAGCTGTCGCTGGTGGTCCGCCAGGAGGGCGAGACGCTCCGCCGCTACAGCCACGTCGGCACCGGCAACTACCACCCGAAGACGGCCCGCCTCTACGAGGACCTCGGCCTGCTCACGGCCGACCCGCAGGTCGGCGCGGACCTCTCGGACCTCTTCAACCGCCTCTCCGGCTACTCGCGCCGAGAGACCTACCGCCGTCTGCTCGTCGCCCCCAAGTCGCTGCGCGACGGCCTGGTCTCGCGGATCACCAAGGAGATCCAGCACCACCGCGCCGGGCGGCCCGCGTACGTCCGGATCAAGGTCAACTCGATGGTCGACGAGGCCGTCATCGACGCCTGCTACCGCGCGGCCCAGGCGGGCGTGCCGGTGGACGTCTGGGTGCGCGGCATCTGCGCGCTGCGCCCGGGCGTGGCGGGCCTGTCGGAGAACATCCGGGTCCGCTCCATCCTCGGCCGCTTCCTGGAGCACTCACGGGTGTTCGCCTTCGGCAACGGCGGCGAGCCCGAGGTGTGGTTCGGCAGCGCCGACATGATGCACCGCAATCTCGACCGCCGGATAGAGGCCCTGGTCCGGGTCACCGACCCGGCGCACCGGGCGGCCCTGAACCGGCTGCTGGAGACCGGCATGTCCGACGCCACCGCCTCCTGGCACCTCGGCCCGGACGGCGACTGGACCCGGCATGCGACCGACGCGGACGGCCAGCCCCTGCGCAACGTCCAGGAGATGCTCATAGACGCCCGGAGGCGCCGGCGTGGCACAGCGACACCTTGACCCGACGGACCCCCTGGCCGGGCCCTCCCCCACCGGGGACACCCTCGCGGGCTACCTGCGGGCCCAGGCCACGGAGTTCCTCCGCGCGCTGCGCCTGCACCGGGAGACCGGCTCCGGGGCGAACGGCGCGGAGGGGCCCGTCGAGGCGGCCCGCGCGCTACGCCGCTCGGCCCGCCGCATCAGCGCCACCCTGCACACGTTCCAGTCCCTCCTCGACACGGACTGGTGCGAGGGCATGCGCCCGGAACTGGCCTGGGTGTCCGGCACGCTGGCCATGGAACACGCGTACACGGCCCGCCTGGAACGCCTGTTGAACGCCTTGCACCGCTTGTCGGGTTCGACAGCGCTCCCGTCCCAGACCGCCGACTCGGCTGCGGGCGGTCGTGCCGCCGGGGCGGCACCCGTCCCCAGGACAGCGGCACCCCGAGACGCCGGGCTGCGGACCCCCCCGACCAGCACCACAGAACGCGGCAACCTCACAGTCGGCGCAGCAAAGGCAGGCGCCCTGCTCGACCGCCAACTGACACTGGCCCGCACCCGAGCCCACTCCACCGCCCTGCAAGCCATGGGCTCCAGCCGCTTCCACGCCATCGCGGACAAGGTCGCCGTCCTGGCCAGCGAGGTCCCCCTGACCCCAGCCGCGGCCACCGCGGACCTCCGCCCCCTGGCCACCGCCGCGAAGGACCGCCTCACCGACGCCGTAGCCGCCCTCCCCCTCATCACCGCGGGCCATCCGTACAACGCCGCCGCCCTCATCCACGGCCTGTCCCCGGACACGGTCCCGCACCCGCAGGACGCCCCCTGGCACCAGGTCCGCCTGCTCCTGCGCCTGCACCGCTACGCCCGCGAAGCCGTCAGCGGACCCAAGGGCAACGCCGTCGTCGACCTGCGCCTGCTCTCCGCCGGCCAGGCCCTGAACCGCCACCGTGACGCCTCGGAGGCGGCGGCAGCGGCGGCCCAGGCGGCCCGTACCCCACGGATCGCCCCGGCCACTGCATACGCCCTCGGCGTCCTCCACGCCGACCAGCGGCACGAGGTGGAGGCGGCACGTTTCGCCTTCCAGCAGGCCTGGCAGAAGGAGGCGGAGGCGGTGAGCACCCGGTGAGCTCCGGCTCCCCCGAGGACACCACCGTCCAGGCGGCCGGCTGTGTCCTGTGGCGCCGCTCCCCCGTCACCGGCGGGCTGGAGCTCTGCCTCGTGCACCGGCCGAAATACGACGACTGGTCCTGGCCGAAGGGCAAGCTGAAGCGGGACGAGGAGCCGCTTGCCGGCGCCCTGCGCGAGGTGGCCGAGGAGACGGGCTGCCGGGCCGAGCCGGGCGCCGAGCTGCCCACCCAGCGCTACCTGGCGAACGGCCGCCCCAAGCAGGTCCGCTACTGGGCGGCCGAGGCGAGGTCCTGCGCGTTCGCCCCGACGGACGAGGTGGACCGGGTGCTGTGGCTGACACCTGTCGCCGCCCGCGCCCGCCTGACCCAGCCCCACGACCGCCCCTTGGTCGACGCGCTGCTCGCCGTGCTGAACCGGTCAGAACCGGCCACAACCGGCCGGGAGAGCGGACCGAACCGGCCGGAAGCGGACTGAACCCCTCAGCTTCGGAAAGCGGAACCCTCACGTGCTCTCCCCGTAAGCATTCCGTGACCTAACCACACCGTCGGCAGGGGTTCACCCGTCGTTCATGTCTGGCCATCGGCGCCTTCACCTGATCTGCCTAATTTCGGCCGTACCAGATAGCGAGCCGCGCCTGCCGTGCGCGGCCTCGTCCAGCGTCACCAGACTTCGCACGCCGCCGATTCAGGACGGCGGCTCCTGGAAGGAACTCAAGTGAAGCTTCAGCGCATGAACCGGCGGGCCCTCGCTCTCGGTGCTCTCGCCGTCTCCGGCGCCCTGGCCCTCACGGCGTGCGGCTCCGACGAGACCGGCAACCCGGGCGGAGGCTCCTCCAACGCCGCCGCCCCGAGCAACATCAAGTGTGACGACGCCTCGGGCCAGGTGCTCGCCGACGGCTCCTCCGCGCAGAAGAACGCGGTCGACGCGTGGGTCAAGCAGTTCTCGGCGGCCTGCAAGGTGGAGATCAACTACAAGGCCGGCGGTTCCGGTGCGGGTGTCACCGCGTTCACGCAGGGCCAGGTCCCCTGGGCCGGTTCGGACTCGGCGCTGAAGCCCGAAGAGGTCGAGGCCTCCAAGAA
Organism: Streptomyces chartreusis NRRL 3882; assembly: GCF_900236475.1. GTDB lineage: Bacteria > Actinomycetota > Actinomycetes > Streptomycetales > Streptomycetaceae > Streptomyces > Streptomyces chartreusis_D. The sequence goes on along the minus strand of NZ_LT963352.1, from coordinate 4,848,753 downwards.
GATCTGCTCCGGCGGCCAGGGCATCGACCTGCCGATGGTCGGCGGCCCGATCGCCGTGGGCTACAACGTCCCGGGCGTCGACAAGCTCGTCCTGGACTCGTCGACGATCGCCAAGATCTTCGACAGCAAGATCACCAACTGGAACGACCCGGCGATCGCGAAGCTGAACCCCGACGCGAAGCTGCCCAACCTCAAGATCCAGGCGTTCCACCGCTCGGACGAGTCCGGCACCACGGACAACTTCACCAAGTACCTGATCGCCACCGCCAAGAAGGACTTCCCCTACGAGGGCGGCAAGGCCTGGCAGGCCAAGGGCGGCCAGTCCGCTCCGCAGTCCTCCGGGGTCGCCGCGCAGGTCAAGCAGACCGCCGGCGCGATCGGCTACTTCGAGCTGTCGTACGCCAAGGACGGAATCAAGACCGTCGCCATCGACACCGGCGCCGCCAAGCCGGTCGAGGCGACCGTCGAGAACGCCACCAAGGCGATCGCGGAGGCCAAGGTCGTCGGCACCGGCAAGGACCTCGCCCTGAAGCTGAACTACGGGACCAAGGCCGACGGCGCCTACCCGATGGTCCTGGTGACGTACGAGATCGTCTGCGACAAGGGCAACAAGGCCGAGACCCTGCCCGCGGTCAAGGCGTTCCTGCGCTACGCGGCCTCGGAGGACGGCCAGAAGATCCTCGCCGAGAACGACTACGCGCCCATGCCCGAGGAGATCATCGGCAAGGTTCGCACGACCGTCGAGAGCCTGAGCTGACCTGAGTGCGGTCCGGATCTCCCCGCGGGAGACCGGACCGCACCGTCCGGTGCACCGCCGCCAAGGGCCGCACAGCACGTGCGGTTCCGCAGACCGGAGAACCCGATGGACACAACACAGATAGCTGACGCACCTCCCCCCACGCAGCCGCCCACGGCCGAGCAGAAGCGCGCGGCCCGTGGCGCCACCCGACCCGGAGACCGGATCTTCCTCGGTCTGTCCCGTGGCTCGGGCATTCTGCTGCTGCTGATCATGGCCGCGATCGCGGGCTTCCTCACCTACCGTGCCGTCCTCGCCATCAGCAAGGACGACGGCAACTTCCTGACCACCTTCGAGTGGAACACCGGTGTCAACCCGCCGGTCTTCGGCATCGCGGTCCTGGCCTACGGCACGATCGTCTCCTCGATCATCGCCATGGTCATCGCGGTCCCGGTCTCGGTCGCCATCGCGCTGTTCCTCACTCACTACGCCCCGCGCCGGCTGCGCGGCCCCATCGCCTATGTGATCGACCTGCTGGCCGCCGTGCCGTCCATCGTCTACGGCCTGTGGGGCGCCCTGGTCCTCGTCCCGCACATGAACGGCCTCTTCGGCTGGCTGAACGACTACCTCGGCTGGACCGGCATCTTCTCCTGGCAGGGCGGCGCCGCGCGCTCCATGCTCACCGTGGGCATCCTGCTCGCGATCATGATCCTGCCGATCATCACCAACGTGAGCCGCGAGGTCTTCCGCCAGGTCCCGCAGATGCACGAGGAGGCGGCCCTGGCGCTCGGCGCCACGCGCTGGGAGGTCATCCGCATGGCGGTGATCCCCTTCGGCCGCTCCGGCGTCATCTCGGCCTCGATGCTCGGCCTCGGCCGCGCCCTCGGCGAGACGATGGCCGTCGCCACCGTGCTCTCGCCCGACTTCCTGATCCACACCAGCCTGCTCGACCCGGGCGGCGGCACCTTCGCCCAGAACATCGCCAGCAAGTTCAGCGAGGCCACCGAGTTCGGCCGTGACGCGCTGATCGCCTCCGGTCTGGTCCTGTTCGTCATCACCCTGCTGGTCAACGGCGCGGCCCGCGCGATCATCGCCCGCCGCAAGGAGTACTCGGGGGCCAACGCATGAGCACCACATCCTCCCTCGCCCCCAAGCGGCCCAGTACCCTGCGCGGCGGCCACCTGCCCAAGTGGGCTCCGTGGGCCATCGCCGCCGGATCCGTCGCCCTCGGACTCGGCATCAGCGCCGCCGCCGGCCTGCACAGCAGCGTCCAGTGGGCGCTGATCGCCGCGATCCTGCACGTCCTCGGTACGTACGTCATCGCGGCCCGGGTCGAGAACCGCCGCCAGGCCAAGGACCGCGTGGTCACCTCGCTGGTGTGGGTCGCTTTCCTGCTCGCCGTGGTGCCGCTGGCCTCGCTGGTGTGGTCGACCGTCCAACGCGGCGTGAAGGTCCTCGACGTCTACTTCCTGACCCACTCGATGGGTGTGGTCGCCGACTCGGAGACGGGCGGCGGCATCTACCACGCCATTCTCGGCACGCTGGAGCAGGTCGGCCTCGCCACGCTGATCGCCGCGCCGATCGGCGTGCTCACCGCGATCTACCTGGTGGAGTACGGGCGCGGCAACCTCGCCCGGGCCGTCACCTTCTTCGTCGACGTCATGACCGGCATCCCGTCGATCGTCGCCGGCCTGTTCATCCTCAGCCTCATGCTGATGTTCGACATGGAGCCCTTCGGCTTCGCCGGGTCACTCGCCCTCGCGATCCTGATGATGCCGGTCGTCGTCCGCTCCACGGAGGAGATGCTCAAGCTCGTCCCGAACGAGCTGCGCGAAGCCTCTCTCGCGCTCGGCGTGCCCAAGTGGCGCACCATCCTGAAGGTGGTCCTGCCGACGTCGATCGGCGGCATCACCACCGGCATCATGCTGGCCATCGCCCGCATCGCCGGTGAGACCGCGCCCGTGCTGCTGCTCGTCTTCGGCAGCAAGTTCATCAACGCCAACCCCTTCGAGGGCGCGCAGGCGTCGCTCCCGCTGTACATCTACCAGCAGTACGGATCGGGCGAGGTCACGGCGTACGACCGCGCCTGGGCGGCGTCCCTCACCCTGATCGCCTTCGTGATGATCCTGAACCTGGTGGCCCGCGGGATCGCCCGCTGGAAGGCCCCGAAGACCGGTCGCTGACGCGGCCACAGCGACTGATCTGACTGTCTGGAAGTGAAGTAATCATGGCCAAGCGAATCGACGTGAGCGGACTGACCGCCTACTACGGCTCCCACAAGGCGATCGAGGACATCTCGATGACCGTCGAGCCGCGCTCGGTGACGGCGTTCATCGGCCCGTCCGGCTGCGGCAAGTCGACGTTCCTGCGCACGCTGAACCGGATGCACGAGGTGACCTCGGGCGGCCGGGTCGAGGGCAAGGTGCTCCTGGACGACGAGGACCTCTACGGCACGGGCATCGACCCGGTGTCCGTGCGCCGCGAGGTCGGCATGGTGTTCCAGCGGCCGAACCCGTTCCCCACCATGTCGATCTTCGACAACGTGGCGGCGGGGCTGCGGCTGAACGGCAACTACAACAAGAGCGAGCTCTCCGACATCGTCGAGCGGTCGCTCAAGGGCGCCAACCTCTGGAACGAGGTCAAGGACCGCCTGAACAAGCCCGGCTCCGGCCTCTCCGGCGGTCAGCAGCAGCGGCTGTGCATCGCGCGGGCGATCGCGGTCGAGCCGAACGTCCTGCTCATGGACGAGCCCTGCTCCGCCCTCGACCCGATCTCCACCCTCGCCATCGAGGACCTGATCGGTGAGCTGAAGGAGCGCTTCACGATCGTCATCGTGACGCACAACATGCAGCAGGCGGCGCGGGTCTCCGACCGCACGGCGTTCTTCAACCTGTCGGCGGTGGGCCAGCCCGGCAAGCTCATAGAGATCGACGACACGGAGCGCATCTTCTCCAACCCGTCGGTCCAGGCCACGGAGGACTACATCTCCGGCCGCTTCGGCTGAGCCACCCTCGCCGAGACCCCTCGCGGTGCTGCATGGCGGTGCCATCGCGAGGCCGAAAAGGGCCCGCCCCTACTCCCAGGGGCGGGCCCGTTCGCGTACGCGGTGGTTCTGCTCCGGCTACAGAAACGCCAGACTGACGATCCCGTACGACGCCGCGGCCACCAGCGCGGCGGCCGGCATCGTGATGAACCACCCCAGGATGATGTTCTTGGCGACGCCCCACCGCACGGCGTTCACCCGCTTCGTCGCCCCGACGCCCATGATCGCCGAAGTGATGACGTGCGTCGTGGAGATCGGCGCCTTGAACAGGAACGCCGTGGCGAACATGATCGACGCCCCCGTCGTCTCCGCCGCGAAGCCCTGCGGCGGATCCAGCTCGATGATCTTCCGCCCCAGCGTCCGCATGATCCGCCACCCGCCGGCGTACGTCCCCAGCGACAGCATCACCGCACAGGCGATCTTCACCCACACCGGGATCGGGTCGCCGTAGTCCTCGACATCGGCGATGACGAGCGCCATCACCACGATGCCCATCGTCTTCTGCGCGTCCTGGAGACCGTGCCCCAGCGCCATCCCGGCCGCCGAGACGGTCTGGGCTATCCGGAAACCGCGCTTGGCCTTGTGCGGGTTGGCCTTGCGGAAGATCCACATGATCGCGGTCATCACCAGGTAACCGGCCAGCAGGCCGACCACCGGGGAGATGAACATGGGGATGACGACCTTCTCCAGCACCCCGTGCCAGTAGACCGTCGTCCCACCGGCGAGCGCGGCCCCCACCATGCCGCCGAACAGCGCGTGCGAGGAGGAAGAGGGCAGCCCGAAGTACCAGGTGATGAGGTTCCAGACGATCGCACCCACCAGCGCGGCGAAGAGGATCCCCATCCCCTTCGACCCCACGGGCGTCTGGATCAGTCCCTCGCTGACGGTCTTGGCGACCCCGGATCCCATGAACGCACCGGCGAGGTTCATCACCGCGGCCATGGCCAGCGCGGCCTTCGGCGTCAGCGCCCGCGTCGACACGGACGTGGCGATCGCGTTCGCCGAGTCGTGGAAGCCGTTGGTGTACGTGAAGAACAGCGCGACCGCGATGGTCACGACCAGAGCAAAGGTGTCCATGAAGGGCTCAGGACTCCTTGACGGCGATGGTCTCCACCGTGTTCGCCACGTGCTCGAACGCGTCCGCCGCTTCCTCCAGCACGTCCACGATCTGCTTGAGCTTGAGGACCTCGATGGCGTCGTACTTGCCGTTGAAGAGGTGCGCGAGCAGCTTGCGGTGGATCTGGTCGGCCTGGTTCTCCAGCCGGTTGACCTCGATCCAGTACTCGGTGAGGTTCTCCATCGTCCGCAGGTGCGGCATCGCTTCGGCCGTCAGTTCGGCAGCGCGCGCCAGTACCTCGATCTGCTGGTCGACGCCCTTGGGCAGTTCCTCGACGTTGTAGAGGACGACCAGGTCGACGGCCTCCTCCATGAAGTCCATGATGTCGTCGAGGGACGAGGCGAGGGAGTAGATGTCCTCGCGGTCGAAGGGCGTGATGAACGAGGAGTTCAGCTGGTGGAAGATCGCGTGCGTGGCGTCGTCACCTGCGTGTTCCGCTGCCCGCATACGCTCTGCGATCTCGGCCCGGGCGGAAGCGTCCGCCCCGAGCAGTTCCATCAGGAGTTTCGAGCCCGTGACGATGTTGTCCGCGGACGCGGCGAACATGTCGTAGAAGCTCGTCTCCCTGGGGGTCAGACGAAATCGCACGTGGGGTCCTCGGCTTGCTTCGGTTTCGGTCAGGCTGATGCTAGGCGCATCATCCGGCCACGGCTATCGGGCCGCCCACCAGTGTCGCCCATCAGGCACAGTGATGAGCACGGGGGCGGTCCAAGGGCCGTATACCCAGCAAAGTTCGATACCATATACCCACTAGGGGTATATGTCGGCTCACTGCTCACCAGGAGGACGCGATGACGGACGTGACCGACGTCACGGATGCCGGGGATGTCGCGGATGTCACCGCCGGAGCGGATGTCACCGCCGACGCGGACGTCGTGACCGACCACGACCGGGGCGTGCACGGCTACCACAAGCAGAAGGACGAACACCTCAAGCGCCTGCGCCGGATCGAGGGCCAGATCCGCGGCCTGCAGCGCATGGTCGACGAGGACGTCTACTGCATCGACATACTCACGCAGGTCTCCGCCTCCACCAAGGCCCTGCAGTCCTTCGCCCTCCAGCTGCTGGAGGAGCATCTGCGGCACTGCGTCGCCGACGCGGCCCTCAAGGGCGGTGACGAGATCGACGCGAAGGTCAAGGAGGCGACCCAGGCGATCGCGCGCATGCTGCGGACCTGAGCCCGCCTCAGTCCCGGGAGGAGTCGCGCTCCTCGGCCACTTTCAGCACCTCGTCGATGCTCTCCAGGCTGAGCCGCTCCTCGTGGGCGGCCGAGGCCGCGATGATCAGCTCTCCGCACAGCTCGATCTCGGCGAGGGCCACGTGGTCCTGAACTGCCGTACCGCCGACCGGAGCCACGTGCATCACCTCATCTCTGCCGTTACCGACTTCCTAGAGTAGGGAGCGGCCTACACACCGCGCATGGCACGGACGGGCTAGTTCGCGCCGGTCACTCCTCGGCGATCTTGCCCGCGTAGATGTCGTCGGTGTCCGGCAGTCGTACGCGCACCGAGGCCCCGAAATCGTAGAGCAACGTGGTCGAGGCGACGGCCACGGGGCTCTTCTGCCCGCCCACGAAGCTGAACCGGTGCCGGACCTTGCGGATCCGTCCCTCGTCGTCGAGGTAGACGTCGAACGGCACTTCGGCCGTGGCGAACCCTTTCGCCGCCGCGCTCAGGGGCGCCTTGTTGCCGCCGGAGGCCTTCTTCGCGGCAGCGCCGAGATCCGCCGTGCCCCGGTAGTGGCGCACCCCGGTGCCCGCGACCTCGGTCCGGCCCACGAACGTCGCCGACCGCGTCCCGCGCAGCACCTCGGCCGCCGCGAACGGATCGGTGGCCCCGCCGGTGACGAGGTTGCCGTCGGGCAGGGTCCGCGTGTCCACCCGCACCCACTTGTCCGGGGGCACACCGGCGCCCCGGTTCTTCATGAAGAGCGCTCCCGGCGCGAGCAGTTCGGTGATGGGCCGGCGCTCGGTGGCCCCCGCGGGGTCCTGCGGCAGCAGCACCTTCAGCCGCCCCATCCGCTTCCGGTAGTCGTAGACCCCCGCGCCCCGGATGGTCACCCGCGTCCCGCCGGTCGCCATCTCCATCGACGTACGGGCCTTCGAACTCCCCGCCTCCGCCAGCCGGTCCGCGGCCCGGTGCAGCACGACGACCGCGTCCCCGCCGCGGGCATCGCCGGCCACCGCGTCACCGCCGGCGCACCCTCCGGCCCCCAGCCCCACCCCGGCCACGACGACGGCCGCGACGACCGCCGCGCCCGTCCGCCTGTGCCGCCGTTCCCGCTGCCGCCCAGTCATCGCCTGCCTACCCCCAGCCGGTACGTCCGTCACGGGCCCCCTTGTTGTTCCGGTTAACGACCGGTATGTGAGCCCGTCACGCGAGCCCGCGGGAGTCGGTATACGAAGCCTTTACCCGCGCTGGGTAACGTGGTCGCCGTGGCGCAGCAGGACGGGCTGGAACCTCCCCCCAACCTCCCGGAACACCGCACGACGACACAGGACAAGGGCCGCTTCTGCATGGCCCACTGCACCTGCGGCTGGCGCGGGCCGGCCAGAAGGGCGAGAAGCATGGCGCGCACGGACGCGGAGAACCACCGGGTCGGCTGACCCGGTCGTCTCACCGGGGCGACGGGGTCCGCATGGAACCCTCACCCTCGCCACCCCGTCTCCCACGACGGAACCACCGGGAGGCCCCATGGAACGGCGTACATTCCTCGCAGTCGGCACGGCGGGCATCGCCGCGACCGCAACCCCGCTCACCGCCGCCTGCACGACACCGGACACCCGCTCCAGGACCACGGCCACCGCCAGAACCAGCGCCACGAAAACCACCGCCGCCAACTGGTCCGCCCTCGCGCGCGACCTCGACGGCCCCCTCGTCCGCCCGGGCGACGCCGACTGGAAGACGGCCCGGCAGCTCTACAACACCCGTTTCGACACCCTCAAGCCCGCCGCGGTCGCGTACGTGTCCCACCCGGACGACATCCGCACCGCCCTGGCCTACGCCCGCAGCCACGCCCTGCGCGTGGCGATCCGCAACGGCGGCCACTCCTACGCCGGCTGGTCCTCCGGCGACGGGCGCCTGATCATCGACGTCTCCAAACTCAACCGCGTCCGGGCCTCCGGCAACACCGCGGTGATCGGCGCCGGCGCCAAACTCATCGACGTCTACCGCGCGCTCGCCGCGAAGGGCGTGACGATCCCCGCCGGCTCCTGCCCCACCGTCGGCGTCTCCGGCCTCACCCTCGGCGGCGGACACGGCGTGGTCTCCCGCGCCTACGGCCTGACCTGCGACAGCCTCACCCAGGCCACCCTGATCACCGCGGACGGCAAGCAGCTCACCGCGGGCGCCCGCGAGCACAAGGACCTCTTCTGGGCCCTGCGCGGCGCAGGGAACGGCAACTTCGGCGTCGTGACGGAACTGCACTTCACGACCCACCCGGCCCCGCAGGGCGTCTCGGCGTACCTGTCCTGGCCGGGGTCGAAGGCGGCCGCGGTGGTGAAGGCCTGGCAGGAGTGGGGCCCCGCGCAGCCGGACGAGATCTGGTCGTCCCTCCACCTGGCGAACGCCGCCGGCGGCAACCCGACCGTCTCCGTCGCGGCCTTCTCCCTCGGCACCTACGGCGAGCTCCAGAACGCGGTCGACCGCCTCGCCGACCGCGTCGGCGCATCGGCGAGCAGCGTCTCCCTGCGGCGCCGCTCGTACGAGGAGTCGATGGAGGTGTACGCCGGCTGCTCCTCGTTCCCGACGGACGCCCAGTGCCATCTGCCCGGCTCGACCCCGGGCCGTTCCCCGAAGGGCGCGCTGGGCCGCGAGACGTACGCCGCGGCGTCCGACTTCTTCGACCGCTCCCTCTCGGCGGCCGGTATCCGCACGCTGCTGTCCCAGATCAGGTCGGTACGCGGTGGCACGGGCAGCATCGCCCTCACGGCCCTCGGCGGAGCGGTGAACCGTGTCTCCCCGACGTCCACGGCCTTCGTCCACCGCCGCTCCCGGATGCTGGCCCAGTACATCGCCGCCTGGCGCCCGGGCACGACGGGCGCCACGGCCCGGGACTGGCTGGCCTCCGCCCACAAGTCCATGCGCCCGTACGCCTCAGGCGCGGCCTACCAGAACTACACGGACCCGACCCTCACCAACTGGCGCGAGGCGTACTACGGCGACGCGGCGGCCCGCCTGAAGAAACTGAAGAAGCAATACGACCCCACGCGCTTCTTCACGTACCCGCAGGCGCTCTGACCTAGCTGCGGGCAGTCGGGCGGCCGGGTGGGCGTTGGGGGTCCCCCCTGCTCGAGCGAAGCCGAGAGCCCCGGGGAGGCACCCCGCTCCCGCACAACCGCCGAGAACTACGCAGCGAGGTCCCGCTCGGACGCCCCGGCCCCGGCCCGCTCACTCCGCGTCCCAGGAACCACCGTGTCCGACCCGTCACCGACGCCCCCGCGCCCACGAGCCCGCACCAGCCACCCCACCCGAGGCGACCGCTCGATCGCCCGCGTGACGGGCGTCAACAGCGCCATCGCCACCGGGGACAACAGCAGTGCCACAGCCGTCCCCAGCGCGAACCCACCCACGACGTCCGTCGGGTAGTGCACACCCATGTAGACGCGAATGAACCCGCCGAACACGGCCAGCACCAATGCGACCAGCCCGAACTTCCGGTTCGCCACGAACAGTCCGACCGCCATCGCCATGACGATCGTCGCGTGGTCGCTCACGAACGAGTAGTCGGTCTTGCCGGCGACGAGCACCTCGAGCCCTTGATGGTCGAGGAACGGCCGGGGCCGCTCCACGAACCCCCGTATCGGCACGTTGACCAGCACGGCGATACCCGCCGCGAGCGGCGCCCAGACCAGCGCCGCGACGGAGGACGCCGCGTCCTCCTCGCCCCGGCGCCGCACGGACCACCAGCACCAGAGCACGAGCAGGACGATGGCGAACAACAACCCGTACTCGCCGACGAACTCCATGACCCGGTCGAACCACGGCGGCGCGTCCTTGGCCAGGCCATTGATGTCATAGAGCAGGTCGACGTCGGGGTTCGACCCGGATTCGGCGAGTCCAGCCATGATGCTGCGGCCCCTTCGTCGTCTCTCCCGGCGCACCTGAGTGTGCGCCGCTCCTGCCACCCCCGTGGTTGTAGATCCGCTTCCGCTGCACGCGTCCGTGACACGTGCCGACTTACGTCTGCTCGGCTACGTCACCAGGAACGCATGGTCCCCGTCGATACGTTCCACACTCCACCGAATGATCACGCAGACGTTATCGAAGAGAGACACGTCTTTGCAGCTCAGGGGGTGGGTTCACGCACGGCTCACACCGTCGTCGGCAGTGCTTTCGCGCCATCTTCGGTGACCCGGGTGGCCCCGAAGTAGTCGGGGGTGTCGATCGGGTCGAACCGGATCACCGCACCCGTTCGCGGCGCGTCGATCATGTACCCACCTCCGACATAAATGCCGACATGCCGGATGGCACGCGAATTGGTGAGGTCGTCCGAGAAGAACACGAGGTCTCCGGGGAGCAGTTCGTCCCGCGCGGGGTGCGGCCCGGCGTTGTACTGGTCGTTGGCGACGCGCGGCAGCTTGATGCCGACGGTCTCGTAGGCGGCCTGGGTCAATCCCGAGCAGTCGAAGCGTCCGCCCTGCTCAGCGGTGCCGGTGCCGCCCCAGAGGTAGGGCGTGCCGAGTTTCTTCTGCGCGTACTCGATGGCGCCGGCGGCCTGCTCGGAGGGGTCGACCCGCCCGACGGGCGCCGCGAAGCTCTCCGAGAGCGTCGTGATCCGCTTCACGTAGTTCCGGGTCTCGGTGTACGGCGGCACGCCCCCGTACTTGATCACCGCGTACGCCCCCGCGTTGTATGCAGCCAGCATGTTTTCGGTCAGATTCCCGCCAACCTTCTTCACGTACGACGCGAGTTCGCAGTCGTACGAGGCGGCGGAGGGAATCGCGTCCTTCGGGTCCCACACGTCACGGTCGCCGTCGCCGTCGCCGTCGATGCCGTGGGAGGCCCAGGTGCCGGGGATGAACTGCGCTATCCCCTGCGCGGCGGCGTGGCTCTGTGCCCTGGGGTTGAAGCCGCTCTCCTGGTAGAGCTGGGCGGCGAGCAGGGCCGGGCTGATGGCGGGGCAGAGATTGCCCCACTTCTGCACGAGGGCCGAGTACGCGGCGGGCACCGACCCCTTGGCCAGCGCCTTCGCCCCACCGCCGACCCCGTTGACCAGGTTTCCGGCGACGATGTAGACCCCGACGACGAGCAGCATCACGAAGGCCAGGGCGGAGCTGATCGCAACAGTCGCCACGATCCATGCCTTACGCACCGTCAACCGCCCCTCGCCGGCCAGGAGTCCGTCGCCTGGTCAGTGTAGAGGGGGCCGCCGAAGGCCGGAATGATCACGGGGAGGAGAGTCGGGGCGGAAAGGGGAACAGCCGACAGCACGGGGCGGCACACCGGGGGCAACCGGCGCACGGCCCCGTCACGGGTCACCCGCCGCCTCCCGGTACAGCCGCTCCGCCTCCGCGCGGAGCACCACGCTGTAGGACACGTCGGGGGTCGTCCCGCCGTCGTCATGGCCGCCGAGGACCCCAACGACCTGCCCGTCGCCGTTCACCCAGGGACTCCCGCTGGTGCCGCCGGTGAATCCAGGGCACACGATGCGCTGCTGGGTGGGGCTGTGCACGGTCGGCTTGTTGGTGCAGCTGACGGGCGTCTCGCGGGAGTCGGGGTATCCGGTGAGGGTCACGGCCGTCGCCCCCGTCGCCGTACCGGTGGCGAACCGGTAACCACCGACGACGTCCTCGACTCCCTTCCCGCCCCGCGGCGCGACCACGGCGAACGCCACGTCACTGTCCTCCCGCCGCCCCTCGACCCACCCATGGGGCAGGAACCGTCGCTTCACCTTCCACACCCCGTAGGGCGCACGGCCGTTCCGGTACCCGGGCACGAACACGAGCTCCCCACGCCCGTCCAGGCAGTGCGCCGCGGTGACGACGAGATTCCGGTACGGCGCCCGCACCACGGACGCGGTGCAGAAGTGGGCACCGGCCGGGTGGGCCGCCCGGCCGGCCGGGACGAGCACCCCGACCCGCGCGCTCCCCGCGACCGCCCCCGCGGTGACGGTCACACCGAGGGGCCCGGCCCCGTCGTCGGCCACCGCGGTGGACGCGGAGGTGAGGGCGACAAGGACCACGGCGAGGGACAGGACGCGCTTCATCGGGGCCACTGTGTCCGACGAAGGTGAGAAAAACGTTGCCGCCGACCCCAAGCACCCCTGGATCCCGGCCCCTTGGGTCAAGCCGCGCCCATCCCGCGGCCATCGGCCCGTCACCGATCGGTAAGCCCCGCACCCGCTTCAGTAAGGCGGAAGTCAGGATTCCGAAACCCGTCTTGTTGTCGCGTACTCAACAAGCGATCGTCGTCGCGGGTCGCCGCCCCCGCCGGGAACCGTACCGGCGGATCCCCCACCCGCAGGCCTCTGTCCACCACTGCCAGGAGGCTGTACCTTGCGCACGACACCGCACAACTCTCCCGCCGGCCGCCGCAGATGGCGCCGCACAGGCGCCGCCGTCACCGCCACCGCCGCACTCCTCCTCACCGGCCTCACCACCGCCGCCCACGCCGACACCGCCCGGGCGAGCACCTCCCGGGTCACCTGGACCCGCTCCTGCGCGCTCCCCCGCCACAAGGACGAGATGGCCTGCAACGCCCTGCGCGTCACGGGCGGCCGCACCGCCTTCCAGCAGCAGCACGGCATCTCACCCGGGGCCGCCGAGGCCTCCTCCCCCTCCGGCTACGGCCCCTCCGACCTCCGGGCCGCCTACGGCCTGACCTCCGCCGCCGCGAGCAACGGCACCGGCCGCACCATCGCCATCGTCGACGCCTACGACGACCCCAATGCCGAGTCCGACCTCGCCGCCTACCGCTCGCACTACGGCCTGCCCGCCTGCACCACTGCCGGCGGCTGCTTCAAGAAGGTGAGCCAGACCGGCTCCACCACCGCCCTCCCCACCGCCGACAGCGGCTGGGCCGGCGAGATATCCCTCGACCTCGACATGGCCAGTGCGCTCTGCCCGAACTGCCACATCCTCCTCGTCGAGGCCAAGTCCGCCTCCATGGCAAACCTGGGCACCGCCGTCAACGAGGCCGTCAGCCTGGGCGCCAAGTACGTCTCCAACAGCTACGGCGGCGGCGAATCCTCCTCCGACGCGACGTACGACTCCGCCTACTTCAACCACCCGGGCGTCGCCATCACCGTCAGCGCGGGCGACGGGGGCTACGGCGCCGAGTACCCGGCGGCCTCCAAGTACGTCACGGCCGTCGGCGGCACCAGGCTCACCACCTCCTCCACCACCCGCGGCTGGACCGAGAGCGTCTGGCGGACCAGCAGCACCGAAGGCACCGGCTCCGGCTGCTCCGCCTACGACGCCAAGCCCGCCTGGCAGACCGACACCGGCTGCGCCAAGCGCATGATCGCCGACGTCTCGGCCGTGGCCGACCCGGCGACCGGAGTCTCCGTCTACGACACCTACGGCGCCGACGGCCAGGGCTGGGCCACCTACGGCGGCACCAGCGCCTCCGCCCCGATCATCGCGAGCGTCTACGCCCTCGCGGGCACCCCCTCCAGCGGCTCCTACCCGGCGAGGTTCCCCTACGCGAAGACCTCCGCCCTGAACGACGTCACCAGCGGGACCAACGGCACCTGCGCCACCAGCTACTTCTGCACCGCCCGAACGGGCTATGACGGCCCGACCGGCTGGGGCACCCCGAACGGAGTCGGCGCCTTCACCGGCTGACCCTCCCTCTCGTGACGGACCGTCACCGGTGGGACGAACGGGCCGCGGCAACCCAGCCGCGGCCCGTTCGCCGCGCCAGGTAGCCTTCACCCGGAGAACACCGGGACGATCCCTCACCCGACCGACCGTCAGGAACGGTCCGGAAGGTGACGCAGGTCGCAAAAGGGCACAACGACGGAACCACACGACAGGTTCCACTCAGGCCTCATTGCCCGGCGTGAACTGCCGTGATACACAGAGTGACTATACGATCCTTCGTGCACCGTCCGTCCCCTCCCTTAGGGGCCGGCACGGAACAGTGGCAAGGTATTCGTACGAAACCCGCCAATCAATGACGCCAAGTCGACATACGACAGCGTCATTGTCGGCGAGAATGAGGCCTGACCTCTGCACGACCGCAGAGGATGCGGAACTACCCAACAGGGGCGGTGACTTACATGCTCTTTGCGGCCGATAAGGGAGACATCAACACGATCATCGGCGGGATCGCTCCGGACTGGGGCCCCTTCGGCAGCCTGGGCAACGAGGCCAAGGTGATGATCGAGGTCGTGATGGCGGTGGCCATCCTGCTCTGCCTCGGCATCGCCATCTGGGGCGCCGCCAAGCAGCGCATCGGTGCCACCGCCCTGCGGGACACCTTCAGCGCGGAGCAGGGCAAGGGCCTCATCATCGCGGGCCTCACCGGAGTCTTCATCATCGGCTCGCTCGGCACGCTCTTCACCATCGTGTACGGCATGGCCGTGTAGGCCGGGCCCCACCCGCCCCGGCCGGGCACGCCCGGCTCCCCCTCCATCCCACCCGCCCGTCGTGCCCACCGGCGAAGGTTGCGTTTCCCTGATGTCGAGTCACCACACCGCGCCCGCGCGGGAACCAGCACGGCTACCGTCGTACGAGGAGTACGAGCGGTACGACGTCGAGGGGGCGTACGCGGCATGAGTCTCGGTGACGAGCACGAGGCCTCCGGCGGTTACGGCGGCACGGGCCAGACCCGCACCCGCCTGCCCGACACCGGAGCCGACCCCTACGGCACCCCCCGCCGCCCCCGCTCGTCGTCCCGCAGCCTGGTCACGGTGGTCGGCGTAGTGGTCCTCCTCATCGCCGCGATCGCCTTCGCGAACCGGGGCGGAGGCGAACCCTCGTCCGCGGGCAGCGCCGACAAACCGGAGGCAGCGGCGACGGCGCCTTCGGGAAAACGGCCGGTGCAGTCGAAGACCGGCGGCACTCCATCGGGGTTCGCGCAAGACCAGCAGGGAGTGGAGAGCGCGGCGGCCAACTACGCCGTTGCACTGGGCTCGGCCGACATGTTCGACAAGGCAAGGCGTGACGCCGTCCTGCGGGCCATCATCGCTCCCTCCCGGGTGGCCGACTTCGAAGCGAGACTGGACAAGGCCTACACACCGGAGTTCAACAAGAACATCGGCCTCAACGAGGACGGCTCAGCGCCCGCGGGCTTCACGTTCGTGTCCCGAACGAGCCCGATCGGCACCAAGGTCACTGAGTATTCCGCCAGCAGCGCGACCGTCGAGGTCTGGTGCAGCGGTCTCCTTGGCCTTGCGGGCGAGAATTCCACGACTCCGGTCACGAGCAGTTGGTTCACCATCACGATGCAACTCGAGTGGGCCAACGGCGACTGGAAAATCGTGACGCACTCTCAGAAGGACGGCCCGACGCCCGTTCCCGGCGATGACAGGGCCTCCAGCGCCGAGGAGATGGCGAAGGCCGTCGAGGAGTACGGAGGCTTCACGTATGCCCGGTAGCTCGCACCGCGTGCTCAGGCTCGTCGGCTTCGTGGCCGCCGCACAGGCGTCCGCCCTAATGTTCGCCGCACGAGCCCTGGCAGCGCCCACACCCTCGCCGACACCGAGCGAGAGCAGCGACTGTTCGCTGATCGCTCCGCCTGCCAGGAAGTACTGCGAGGAAGGTGGCGGCGCCGGCGGAGGGGGCGGTTCCGCACCCCGCCTAGACCCCACCTCCACCCTCGACCCCCTCTCCTCGCTCGCCAAGGGCTGTGCCGACGCCGCCTCCTGGACCGTCGACAAGCTCAGCGACGCCGTGAAGGAGACGGCGAACGTCGACTTCACGAACCCCAAGTTCCTCCAGCAGTACGCCGTCGTCTTCGCCGCGTCGACGATCCTCACGCTCCTGCTCTGGCTCCTGGCCGTCGCCAAGCGAGCCGTCCGCGGCGTGCCCCTCACCACCGCCCTGTCCGAGGCCATCGGGTTCCTCTGGCTGACCGTGCTCGCCTCCGCCTTCACCCCGCTGATCCTCTACACCGTCGTCTCCGCGACGGACGGCATCACCGAGGTCCTCGCCAAAGCCACCGGCGACCAGACCGACGCCTTCTTCGGCACGTTCTCCGAGGCCCTCAACAAGGGCGAGGACATCGGCGGCGGCCCGATCATGCTGATCGTCGTCTCCCTGGTCAGCATCCTCGCCGCCGGAGTGCTGTGGCTGGAGCTCGTCATCCGCGCGGCGCTCCTCTACGTCGGCGCACTCCTCGGCACCGTCGTCTACGCCGGCCTCGTCGACAAGAACCTGTGGGGCCACGTCCGCCGCTGGGCGGGGATCATGATCGCCGTGATCCTGGTGAAGCCCGTGATCGTGATCGTGCTCGGCCTCGCCGGCGCGCTCTCCGCCGACGACGGCCCCGACGCCTTCTCCGCCGTCGTCTCCGGCCTCGCCATCATCCTGCTCGCCATCTTCGCCAGCGCGATGATCTACCGCTTCGTCCCCGGCTTCGGCGACGAGATCGCCGGCTCCCGCAACAACCGCCTCATGCAGGGCGCGGAGAGCAAGGCCGCCGCGGTCATCAGCTCCCCCGCGACCCTGGTCGCGCAGGGCATCAAGACCCACAGCTCCCGCGCCGACAACAACGGCGGAGGCAGCCAGTCCTCCGCCCCCCGCCCCAGCAACCCCGCCTCCGGCGGAGTCGCCGCGCACAGCTCGCGCCCCTCGAACGGCGGCGGCGGATCTGTCCCCTCCGCCGCACCCGCACCCCGTTCGGGCAGCCCCGTCAACACTCCCCACGCCAGCAACACCCGCAACAGCAGTACCAATCGCACGGGAGGTGAAGGGCGTTGACGACCGAGTCCCACGTGTCCCATCCGGTCACGCCCCGCCGTACGTATCTGATCGGCCGCGCCCGGCCGAACGCGATCATCGGCCGCAACCGCGAGACCGGCGAGATCGCCCTGATCGTCGTGGGCGCGTTCCTCGGCATGATGTGCGGGCTCCTCGTCCCCGTGCTGTCCCTGCGCATCGTGCTGCTCGCCGGGTTCCCGATGCTGGCGCTGGCCGCCGTGTACGTGCCGTACAAGCACCGCACCTTCTACAAGTGGTTCGAGATCAACCGCAGCTACAAGCGGACCCTGAAGCAGGGCGCCACCTACCGCTCCGCCGTCATCGAGGCCGGCACCCGGCTCGACGGCCGGGAGGTCGAGATCGGCCCACCCCCGGGAATCGGCCGGATCACCTGGCTGTCCGCCCCCTTCG
Source organism: Streptomyces chartreusis NRRL 3882 (assembly GCF_900236475.1). Lineage (GTDB taxonomy): Bacteria > Actinomycetota > Actinomycetes > Streptomycetales > Streptomycetaceae > Streptomyces > Streptomyces chartreusis_D. The sequence goes on along the minus strand of NZ_LT963352.1, from coordinate 4,831,580 downwards.
GCCCCGACGAGATCGCCGTCCTGCTACACGCCGACCGCAAGACCGTCACCGCCGCCATCGAGATCGAGGGCCCCGGCGTCGGCCTGCGCGACAGCGAGGACCAGGAGGCCCTCGTCGACCGCTTCGGCACGCTGCTCAAGCACGTGGCCAACGGCGACGGCTTCGTCACCCGCCTGCAGATGCTCGCCCGCACCCTCCCCGCCGACCCGGACGCCCACGCCAAGGACGTCGCCGTCCGCGGCGACGACAAGGCACCGCCGTGGCTGCAGCAGTCCTACGACCAGCTCCAGTCGATGGTGTCCACCAGCAGCGAGCAGCACCGCGCCTACCTCGTCGCCTGCATGCACTACACCCGCGACCTCGCCGCCGAGGCGAACGCCATGGCCCGGGCCGCCCGCGCCCACGGCGGCAAGGTCGACCGGGACGCCGGACTCGCCGTCGTCATGGCCCGCGAGCTGACCGACATCTGCTCGCGCCTCCAGGAGGCCGACATCCGCGTACGGCAGCCGCTCGGCCAGAGCAGGCTGTCCTCGCTGATCCACTCCATGTACGACCCGGACCACCCGATCGACCACATCCAGGCGATGACGAAACGTAATGCCTGGCCGGCCGAGCTGGACGCCATGGAGCCCACCTACCTCCAGGCCAAGACCCGCGAGTCCTCCACCCGCGCCCCCTGGTGCCACGCCACCGCCTGGGTGAAGGAGTGGCCGATGACCCCCGTCGGCGTCAACTTCCTCGCCCCGCTGCTCGTCCACACCCCGGACGTCATCCGCACGGTCGCCGTCACCATGGACCTCGAACCCACCGAGGTCGCCATCGAGCGCATGCTCACGGAGAAGACCAACGACGAGGCCGAGGCGTCCCGCGCCGCCAAGATGAACCGCACCGTCGACCCGCGTGACGTCGCCGCCCACTCCCGGCTCGACCAGCGCGGCGAGGACCTCGCCAGCGGCGCCGCCGGTGTGAACCTCGTCGGCTACATCACCGTCTCCTCGCGTTCCCCCGACGCGCTCGCCCGCGACAAGCGCACGATAAGGGCCTCGGCAGGAAAGTCGTACCTCAAGCTGGAATGGTGCGACCGCGAGCACCACCGCGCCTTCGTGAACACCCTTCCCTTCGCCACCGGCATTCGGAGGTAGGACCTGATGCGGGACCCGCTGTCCGTCCTCACCGACGCCTTCACGTCCTTCCTCTTCGGGAAGGTCGAGACGACCCGGCTCCCGGTGCGCACGTCCACGGGCCAGGCCCAGGCGGTCTACCTCCCGACCGCCGCCCCCGGCCTCGGCGACTCCGGCGTCATCATCGGCCGCGAGGTGTACTCCGGGAAGGGCTACATCTACGACCCCTTCCAGCTGTACGGCCAGCAGCTCCCCGCACCCCACTGGCTGGTCCTCGGCGAGTCCGGCAACGGCAAGTCGGCGCTGGAGAAGACGTACGTCCTGCGCCAGCTCCGCTTCCGCGACCGTCAGGTCGTCGTGCTGGACGCCCAGGGCGAGGACGGGGTGGGTGAATGGAACCTCATCGCCCAGGAGCTGGGGATAACTCCCATCCGCCTGGACCCGATGGCGGCCCTGGACATGGGGATCCGCCTCAACCCGCTCGACCCCGCGATCACGACGACGGGCCAGCTCGCGCTGCTCCGCACGATCATCGAGGTCGCGATGGGCCACGGCCTGGACGAACGCTCCGGCTTCGCCCTGAAGGTCGCGCACGCCTACGTCAACGAGACCATCGTCGACCGCCAGCCGGTCCTCACCGACATCGTCGAGCAGCTGCGCCACCCCGAGCCCGAGTCGGCCGAGGCGATGAACGTCGCCATAGACGACGTACGGGCCTGGGGCCTGGACGTGGCCCTGGTCCTGGACCGCCTGGTCGACGGTGACCTGCGCGGCATGTTCGACGGCCCGACGACGGTCGGCATCGACCTGGACGCCCCGCTCATCGTCTTCGACCTGTCCCACATCGACCGCAACTCCATCGCCATGCCCATCCTCATGGCGATCGTCGGCGTGTGGCTGGAGCACACCTGGATCCGCCCCGACCGGAAGAAGCGCATCTTCCTGGTCGAGGAGGCCTGGCACATCATCAACAGCCCCTTCGTGGCCCAGCTCTTCCAGCGCCTGCTGAAGTTCGGCCGGCGACTGGGCCTGTCGTTCGTGGCGGTCGTCCACCACCTGTCCGACGTGGTGGACGGCGCGGCGGCGAAGGAGGCGGCGGCGATCCTGAAGATGGCCTCGACGCGGACGATCTACGCCCAGAAGGCCGACGAGGCGAGGGCCACGGGCCGGGTCCTCGGCCTGCCCCGCTGGGCGGTCGAGATCATCCCGACCCTCACCCCCGGCATCGCCGTCTGGGACGTCAACGGCAACGTCCAGGTCGTCAAACACCTGGTCACGGAGACCGAACGCCCCCTGGTGTTCACCGACCGCGCGATGACCGAGTCCTCCGCCGACCTCGAGGACGACGCCCTGCGCGCCGCCGAACTCGAGGCGGAGGAACGCGCGGCGGCCTTCGTGGAACACCACCTGGGTGACTCCGAATCGACGGTGGCGTAGGGGGAGGACGCGTGAGACCGGACGACCGCCGCATCCAGCGCGAGAGCCAGGGAGGCATCCCCGACGGCCTGCTGGTCGGCATACTCGCGTTCCTCCTCGGCATGACCCTGCTGGTGTGGACGGCCACCGGCCTCGCCGCCCTGTTCGCCCACGGCTCCTGGCCGTCCGGCGTCACCTTCACCCGCACGCCCCTCGCCATGCGCGGCCTCATCGCCCAGCCCCACGACATCCCCGGCGCCTGGCCCGACACACCCCCCGGCGAACTCTCGGGCTACGGCCTGTTCTGGGGCCTGTTCATCGGCCAGCTGATGATCCTGATCGTCCTGGCGGTGTTCGTGATGGGCACGCTGGCCAGATGGCGGGCGGTCCGGGCGAGGCGCCGTGCGGAGCGGGCGGCATCTGCGGCACCTCCGGGTGCGGCGAGGGTTGCGTACGAGGGAGGGCCGACGCAGCACGAGGTGCCGGCGACGGGGCAGCACGGGACACCGACATCGCCCCAGCCCGGCGCACCGACGCCGGCACCGGCCCAACACGGCGTACCGACCCCGGCCTCGCCCCCACACGGCACGCCGACGCCGACGCAGTACACGGCGCCCACGCCCTCACCACACGACGTACAGACGCCACCGCCGCCGCACACGGCCAGCGCACCGACGCACCACAGCACCCCCGCGCCGACGCAGCACGACGTCCCCACCCCCCGCCGCGCGGCCCCCGACGCGGCGGCCGCGCCCACGACCCCGGCCCCCCTGTTCGGGCAGGACCGGGTGAACGGGTGGGAAAGAATCCTCGTAGCCCCGAGGGAGACCCGCCAGACGACCGCCACCCAGGCGGTACGCGACGCGGAGGGCCCAGCCCTCATCGTCACCTCGAACCCCGCCCTCTGGCAGGAGACCAAGGACGCCCGGGCCAAACTGGGCCCCACCCACCTCTACGACCCCACCCACCTCTGCTCCACCCCGGCCCGCCTCCACTGGTCCCCCACAGCCGGCTGCGAGGACAAGGCGACGGCAACCCAACGAGCCACCGCCCTCCTCACCCCCGTCCGCCCCACCGCCAAACTCGACCAGGCCCTCGGCGACACCGCCGAGACACTCCTGCGGAGCTACCTGCACGCCGCCGCCATCGACGGCCGCACCATCCGCCACGTCCACCGCTGGTCCCAGGGCACCCAGATCCAGGACGCCGTACGCATCCTCCGTACCAACCCCAAGGCCGCCCCCGGCTCCGCGGGCGAACTCGAAGGCGCCCTCACCGCCCACCCCGAACGCCGGGACATGGCCCAGCAGCTGACGACCCGTGCCCTCGCGGCCCTCTCCACGGTCAATATCCGCGAGGCTTGCACTCCCAACCGAAATGATGCCCTCGCCCTGGATTCCTTCGTCCATGAAGGGGGCACGCTTTATGTGGTGGGTGAATCCATCGAGGACCCCAGGACGAAGCCGGGCGCGATGCCCCTCCTGACGGCCCTCGTCTCCAGCGTGGTCGAGCGCGGCCGGCGCATGGCCGAACGGTCATCCTCCGGTCGCCTCGACCCACCATTCACGCTCGTCCTGGACGACGTCGCCGCCGTGGCCCCGCTTCCCCAGCTCCCGGAGCTGCTGGCCACCGGAGCGGACCGGGGCATGCCGACCCTGGCCCTGCTCCGCTCCCGCGAACAGGGCCGCGCCCGCTGGCCGCACGACGAACTACCGGTCTGAGAAGGGCACCCCCACGGAGCTTCGCTCGAGCACGAACTCCAACTCCCGCTCCCCCGAGTCCCCGAGCGGCACGGCCAACCCGCTCGGCAGGAACCCGGCCCGGCGGTAGAACCGCTGCGCCCGCCCGTTCTCCTCGTGCACGATGAGCCGCACCCGCTCCAGCCCCCGCCCCCACGCCCACTCCAGGGCCGCGTCGAACAGCACCTCGGTGAGCCCACTCCCGCGCTCCTCGGGCCGCACGAACACGCCGACGACATGCCCCTGCTTCCGCTCCACGGGAAACCCGGCCCAGTCCGTCGTCCCGGGCTCCTCCACGAGCACGGTCAGCGTCCCCACCCACCGCCCGTCCGGCCCCTCGGCGATGATCTGCTGCGCCCGGTCCGCCCCTTCGGCGGCACCGGCCGTCCGCTCCCGCCAGAAGGAGTCCGGCCTGGCCGCGGCCTCCTCGTACGTCTCCAGGAAGGCCAGGTGCGCCACCGGATCCCGCAGCGCCGCGAGCCGCAGCTCCTTCGCCGCAGGCCACTCATCAGCACGGACGGACCGGATCACATAGCTCATGCCGGCAACGGTAGTACCCGGGTACGACACGCCTCACCCCGATTACCACCGCCGGTCCGACGCCCGCCGCCCCCGCACGCACGAGCATCGAAGCATGCTGACGGCACACGAACTGACCAAACGCTACGGCGACCGGACGGTCGTCACGGACCTGTCCTTCACCGTCCGCCCCGGCACCGTCACCGGCTTCCTCGGCCCGAACGGCGCCGGCAAGTCCACGACGATGCGCATGCTCCTCGGCCTCGACGCCCCCACCCGGGGACACGCGACCGTGGGCGGACGCTCCTACGCCGCCCACCCCGCGCCCCTCACGGAGGTCGGCGCCCTGCTGGAGGCCCGCTCCGTCCACCCCGGCCGCACGGCCTACCACCACCTGCGCGCCCTCGCCCTCACCCACGGCATCCCCCGGGCACGGGTCGAACAGGTCCTCGGCCTCACCGGCCTGACCGAGGTGGCCCACCGCCGCGTCAAGGGCTTCTCCCTCGGCATGGGCCAACGCCTCGGCATCGCCGCCGCCCTGCTCGGCGACCCGGCCACGCTCATCCTCGACGAGCCGGTCAACGGTCTCGACCCGGAGGGCGTGCTGTGGATCCGCAACCTCCTCAAGTCCCTCGCCGCCGAGGGCCGCACCGTCCTCGTCTCCTCCCACCTGATGAGCGAGATGGCCCTCACCGCCGAGCACCTGGTCATCATCGGCCGCGGCCGGCTCCTCGCCGACACCACGGTCACCGACTTCGTACGCGACTCGGGCGCCGGCACCGTCAAGGTCGTCACCCCGCAGTCCTCCGACCTCGTACGCCTCCTCGCCGCCCCCGGCGTCGACATCACCACCGACACCCCCGGCACCCTCCAGGTCCGCGGCACGGACGCCGAACACATCGGCCGCACGGCAGCCGCCCACGGCATCCCCGTCTACGAACTGACCCCCAACGCCGCCTCCCTGGAAGAGGCCTTCATGGACCTCACCCGCGACGCGGTCGAGTACACGGCGACCCTCGAAGGAGCGGCAGCATGACCACGGCGACCCTCCCCTACCGCGTGACCCCGGCCCGCGTCCTGCGCTCCGAGTGGCACAAGCTCCGGACCCTGCGCTCCACCTGGATCACCCTCATCGCCACCAGCGCCCTCACCGTCGCCATGGGCGCGGGCCTGGCCGCCGCCTACGACGGCAGCGACGAGGGCGGGATGGACACGGTCCTCTTCATCCTCCTCGGCACCCAGTTCGCCACGATCAACCTCGGCGTGCTGGGCGTCCTCGCCACGGCCGGCGAGTACTCCACGGGCCAGATCCGCGCCACGATGACCGCCGTCCCACGCCGCCTGCCCGTCCTGTGGTCCAAGGCAGCCGTCCTGGCCGCGATCGCCTTCCCCCTCACCCTGCTGACGAACCTGATCACCTTCCCCCTCGCCCAGTCCTTCCTCTCCGGCACCGACCAGGCGGCCTCCCTCGGGGATCCCGGCGTCCTGCGCGCCCTCGTCGGCAACGCGGCCGGCCTCACCCTGCTCGCCGTCCTCGCCCTCGGCATCGGCGCCCTCGTCCGCTCGGTCCCGATGGCCATCGGCGTCTTCATCGGCCTCATCATGATCGTCCCGGAGGTCCTGGCCATGCTCCCGTACGAGATCGTCGACGACGCCGTCCGCTACTTCCCCGGCAAGGCCCTGGAGACCCTCACCACCGCCCAGCCCCTGCCCGGCACGGCCTCCCCGGGCACCGCCCTCCTCGCCATGATCCTGTGGACGACGGCGACCCTCACACTGGCCGCTGCGGTCCTACGACGCCGAGACGTCTGACACGAGGCATCGGAAACCCGCACGATGGACCCCGTGACGGAAGACCGGGCGCCGGAGCCCCTCACCGAGTACGCCCACCGCCTCACCCGCCGGGTGCGCGCCTTCGACCGACGCCACCCCCTGCTGTGGGACCTGCACATCACCGGTTTCTGGGTGACCGCGGCCCTGATCGACTACGTCGGTGGCGGCTGGCGCAACATCGCCCACAATCTCGACGTCCCGGGCTGGCTGCTCCTCACCCTGACCCTCGGCTTCTCGGTCCCCCTCCTCTGGCGACGCACCCACCCCAGGGCCGTCCTCGTCGCCATGGCCCCCTTCGCCCTCGTCAACGCCTGGACCGGCGCGGCCCTCCAGGCGGCCCTGCTCCAGCTCGCCGTCGTCTACCACATCGCCCTGCGCCGGGCCCTGCGCAACCTGTGGTGGGCGACAGCCCTGGTGATCGCCCCCGTCCTGGTGTCGGTCGCCCGCCACGGTGAGGGCACCTGGGACCAGCAGGTCGGATCCCAGCTGATGTCCATCACCGTGGCCGCCCTCATCGGCATCACGGTGCGCACCCGCCGCAACTACACCGAGGCCCTGGAGGACCGCGCCCGCCGACTGGAGACCGAACGCGACCAGCAGGCCCAGCTCGCCACCGCCGCCGAACGCGCCCGCATCGCCCGCGAGATGCACGACATCATCGGCCACAACCTCTCCGTCATCACCGGCCTCGCCGACGGCGGCAGATACGCGGCCGCCAAGTCCCCCGAACGCGCCGCCCAGGCCCTCGACGCCATCGCCACCACCAGCCGCCAGGCCCTCACCGAACTCCGCCGCGTCCTGGACGTCATGCGGGAGGACGAACAGAACCAGGCCGACCTGACCCCCCAACCCGGCCTCGCGGACCTCGACCACCTCCTCGACGGCGTCCGATCCGCAGGCCTCCCCGTCCACACCACCACCCACGGCAACCCCACCCTCCCCCCGGGCCGCCAGCTCACGGTCTACCGCGTCATCCAGGAAGCCCTCACCAACACCCTCAAACACGCCGGCCCCGACGCCACCGCCCAGATAGAACTGTCCTACGCGGACAAGGCAGCGGTGACAGTGACAATCACGGACACGGGCACCGGCAGCCGAACCGACGGCCCGGCCCCAGGCGGTCGTGGCCTTCCCGGAATGCGCGAGCGAACCGCCCTGTACGGCGGCACACTTGAGGCCGGCCCCCGCCCGCACCCCGAGCAGGGCTGGCGCGTCCGCCTACACCTCCCGGAGGAAAACCCGCAGTGACCACGGTCCTGATCGCCGACGACCAGCCCCTTCAGCGTTTCGGCTCCCGCATGCTCCTGGAGAGCCAGGACGACATGACGGTCGTGGGCGAGGCGGCGAACGGCAGCGAAGCGGTCCGCATGGCGGCGGAGCTCCACCCCGACGTCGTCCTCATGGACATCCGCATGCCCGGCCTGGACGGCATCGAGGCGACCCGCCGCATCACCGCCGCCGGCGACCGCACCCGCATCCTGATCGTCACCACCTTCGACCTGGACGAGTACGCCTACGCCGGCCTCCGCGCCGGAGCCTCAGGCTTCCTCGTCAAGGACGCCCAACCCGAGGAACTCCTCGCCGGCATCCGCGCGGTCGCCACCGGCGACGCCGTCGTGGCCCCCAGCCTCACCCGCCGCCTCCTCGACGCCTACGTCCACCACCTGCCGACCGATCCGGCTACGGAAACCTCGCCCGAGGAGGACCCACGCCTCGCTTCCCTCACCGACCGGGAACGCGAAATCCTCACGGTCATCGGCAAGGGCTGGACGAACACGGAGATAGCCACGCGCCTGCACCTGGCCGAGTCGACGGTGAAAACGCACGTGGGCCGGATCCTCGCGAAGACCGGCTCCCGTGACCGCATTCAGGCGGTGATCCTGGCGTACGACACCAAGCTGGTACAGCCGTCGTGAAACGCAAAAAGGCCCACACCGTAAGGTGTGGGCCTTTTCAATAATAGTTCGGCGGCGTCCTACTCTCCCACAGGGTCCCCCCTGCAGTACCATCGGCGCTGTAAGGCTTAGCTTCCGGGTTCGGATGTAACCGGGCGTTTCCCCTACGCTATAACCACCGAAACACTATGAAACTGTCAGCCGCACCACACCATGACCATGGCATGGGGCTGTTCGTGGTTTCAGAACCAACACAGTGGACGCGAGCAACTGAGGACAAGCCCTCGGCCTATTAGTACCGGTCACCTCCACACGTTACCGTGCTTCCAGATCCGGCCTATCAACCCAGTCGTCTACTGGGAGCCTTACCCCATCAAGTGGGTGGGAGTCCTCATCTCGAAGCAGGCTTCCCGCTTAGATGCTTTCAGCGGTTATCCCTCCCGAACGTAGCCAACCAGCCATGCCCTTGGCAGAACAACTGGCACACCAGAGGTTCGTCCGTCCCGGTCCTCTCGTACTAGGGACAGCCCTTCTCAAGACTCCTACGCGCACAGCGGATAGGGACCGAACTGTCTCACGACGTTCTAAACCCAGCTCGCGTACCGCTTTAATGGGCGAACAGCCCAACCCTTGGGACCGACTCCAGCCCCAGGATGCGACGAGCCGACATCGAGGTGCCAAACCATCCCGTCGATATGGACTCTTGGGGAAGATCAGCCTGTTATCCCCGGGGTACCTTTTATCCGTTGAGCGACGGCGCTTCCACAAGCCACCGCCGGATCACTAGTCCCGACTTTCGTCCCTGCTCGACCCGTCGGTCTCACAGTCAAGCTCCCTTGTGCACTTACACTCAACACCTGATTGCCAACCAGGCTGAGGGAACCTTTGGGCGCCTCCGTTACCCTTTAGGAGGCAACCGCCCCAGTTAAACTACCCATCAGACACTGTCCCTGATCCGGATCACGGACCCAGGTTAGACATCCAGCACGACCAGACTGGTATTTCAACGACGACTCCACACTAACTGGCGTTAGCGCTTCACAGTCTCCCAGCTATCCTACACAAGCCGAACCGAACACCAATATCAAACTGTAGTAAAGGTCCCGGGGTCTTTCCGTCCTGCTGCGCGAAACGAGCATCTTTACTCGTAGTGCAATTTCACCGGGCCTATGGTTGAGACAGTCGAGAAGTCGTTACGCCATTCGTGCAGGTCGGAACTTACCCGACAAGGAATTTCGCTACCTTAGGATGGTTATAGTTACCACCGCCGTTTACTGGCGCTTAAGTTCTCAGCTTCGCCCCACCGAAATGGAGCTAACCGGTCCCCTTAACGTTCCAGCACCGGGCAGGCGTCAGTCCGTATACATCGCCTTACGGCTTCGCACGGACCTGTGTTTTTAGTAAACAGTCGCTTCTCGCTGGTCTCTGCGGCCACCCCCAGCTCAGAGCGCGAAGCTCATCACCAGATGTGGCCCCCCTTCTCCCGAAGTTACGGGGGCATTTTGCCGAGTTCCTTAACCATAGTTCACCCGAACGCCTCGGTATTCTCTACCTGACCACCTGAGTCGGTTTAGGGTACGGGCCGCCATGAAACTCGCTAGAGGCTTTTCTCGACAGCATAGGATCATCCACTTCACCACAATCGGCTCGGCATCAGGTCTCAGCCCTGTGTGCGACGGATTTACCTACCGCACGGCCTACACCCTTACCCCGGGACAACCACCGCCCGGGCTGGACTACCTTCCTGCGTCACCCCATCACTCACCTACTAACCGCTTGGTTCAGCGGCTCCACCACTCCCCCTCACTCCGAAGAGATCAGGGGCGGCTTCACGGCCTTAGCATCACGATGCTCGATGTTTGACGCTTCACAGCGGGTACCGGAATATCAACCGGTTATCCATCGACTACGCCTGTCGGCCTCGCCTTAGGTCCCGACTTACCCTGGGCAGATCAGCTTGACCCAGGAACCCTTAGTCAATCGGCGCACACGTTTCTCACGTGTGAATCGCTACTCATGCCTGCATTCTCACTCGTCAACCGTCCACAACTCGCTTACACGGCTGCTTCACCCGGCAGACGACGCTCCCCTACCCATCCACACACCCGTTGGGGCTATTGTGTGAATGACACGACTTCGGCGGTACGCTTGAGCCCCGCTACATTGTCGGCGCGGAATCACTAGACCAGTGAGCTATTACGCACTCTTTCAAGGGTGGCTGCTTCTAAGCCAACCTCCTGGTTGTCTGTGCGACTCCACATCCTTTCCCACTTAGCGTACGCTTAGGGGCCTTAGTCGATGCTCTGGGCTGTTTCCCTCTCGACCATGGAGCTTATCCCCCACAGTCTCACTGCCGCGCTCTCACTTACCGGCATTCGGAGTTTGGCTAAGGTCAGTAACCCGGTAGGGCCCATCGCCTATCCAGTGCTCTACCTCCGGCAAGAAACACACGACGCTGCACCTAAATGCATTTCGGGGAGAACCAGCTATCACGGAGTTTGATTGGCCTTTCACCCCTAACCACAGGTCATCCCCCAGGTTTTCAACCCTGGTGGGTTCGGTCCTCCACGAAGTCTTACCTCCGCTTCAACCTGCCCATGGCTAGATCACTCCGCTTCGGGTCTTGAGCGTGCTACTACAGCGCCCTATTCGGACTCGCTTTCGCTACGGCTTCCCCACCCGGGTTAACCTCGCAACACACCGCAAACTCGCAGGCTCATTCTTCAAAAGGCACGCAGTCACGAGAACAAGGCAAGCCTTGTTCCGACGCTCCCACGGCTTGTAGGCACACGGTTTCAGGTACTATTTCACTCCCCTCCCGGGGTACTTTTCACCATTCCCTCACGGTACTATCCGCTATCGGTCACCAGGGAATATTTAGGCTTAGCGGGTGGTCCCGCCAGATTCACACGGGATTTCTCGGGCCCCGTGCTACTTGGGTGTCTCTCAAACGAGCCGCTGACGTTTCGACTACGGGGGTCTTACCCTCTACGCCGGACCTTTCGCATGTCCTTCGCCTACATCAACGGTTTCTGACTCGTCTCACAGCCGGCAGAC